>CAXPOA010000048.1:0-50017 GCA_964218505.1 Luminiphilus sp. | reverse complement strand
GAGCGCTCCAGTCCCAGGAGAAAATCATGCCTGAGAAAGGGATAGTCACTATCGAACCACGCGGCCCATTCAGCGGCGGGAATGTCAGCGATACTTCCGTGAACAAACAGTTCCATAAACAGCAGGGAGGTAAAATCAAGTGATGACAGGTCCTATACGAGCTAGGCTGCGAACTGTCCCACAATTCCTGTTAAAACCATCAGGCCTATCCACTTGCTCTGGTTGAAGGCTTTGAAGCAGTTGACCTTGTCGCGGTCGCGGATGAGCCATTGGTGCCACAGGAACATGATGCCAACACCAGCAATGGCAACGAAATATGCCAAACCCAACTGAAAACTCACACCAGCCATAACAAAACATTCAAGAGCGATTAGCTGCATCAAGCCGATGAGTCGCCGATCCATCCGGCCAAAGAGGATGGCCGTGGATTTGATACCGATAGCCAGATCATCGTCTATATCGACCATGGCATATTGCGTGTCGTAGACCACGGTCCATAGCAAGTTGGCAGCAAATAACCACCATAATCCTACAGGTAAGCTGTTGGTTGCAGCTGCAAATGCCATGGGAATAGACCAGGAGAATGCTGCGCCAAGAACAAACTGAGGCAGGTGGGTCCACCGTTTCATAAAGGGGTAGACCATGGCAAGTCCGGCCCCTAAAAAAGATAGCATCACCGTCAATCGGTTCGTCATAAGCACAAGAATCAAAGCGACTACCAGTAGAGAGAGCATCAAGCCAAGCGCTTCCCTAGTACTGACGGCACCCGTGATCAGGGGGCGATAGCGGGTTCGCTCTACAAACCCATCGTGCTTCCGATCCGCCAAGTCATTGGCTACACAGCCTGCGGCACGCATGACTATCACACCGAGGGTGAAGATGACCAGGAGGTCGGTCTTTGGCCAACCTTCACTTGCCAGTACGAGGGCCCACGCTGTTGGCGCCGCTAGTAGCCAGGTTCCTATCGGTTTGTGGAAACGCATCAACTCCCAGAAGCCCAGCCATTTGTTGACAGGCTCTGGTTCGGGCTGGCTGTTGGCGACGTCGGAGGTCATTGAGATAGTGGGCACCAATGGCTAGTCAGGGAGATAGTGTACCCTGTTCAAACCCGAGCGAAAGCTTGCCTTTCGCCGGTCCAGCGCTCTACTAATGCGTCACATATCTCCGGGTGTTCATCCAGCAGCTTCTCTGCGATCACCTGCACCTCATCCAATAGAAATTCATGCTCCGGGAGCTGTGCCACCCGGAATGTCGCAGCGCCTGTTTGGCGGGTACCCAGCAATTCACCAGCCCCGCGCAGGCGAAGATCTTCTTCCGCGATAAAGAAACCATCGTTGCTTTCCCGGAGCACGTTCAATCTCTCTCTTCCTATGACACTTAGAGGCTGTTGATAAAGCAGGACACAGAAACTCTCGGTTGACCCCCTGCCGACTCGTCCACGAAGTTGGTGAAGCTGTGCCAGCCCAAGTCGCTCTGGATTTTCGATGATCATAAGACTGGCATTGGGCACGTCGACACCTACCTCAATAACCGTTGTCGCGACCAGCAACGCAATCTCGCCACTCGCAAAGCGGGTCATCACGGCTTCCTTCTCCTGAGAACTCAAACGACCATGGATGAGGCCAATGTTTACGTCGGGAAGCTCGGACGCCAACAATTCTGCAGTGGCTTCCGCTGCCTGTGCGTTGAGGTTGTCTGACTCCTCAATCAAGGTACACACCCAATAAGCCTGTCGTCCTTCCCTGCATGCCAAGCCAACCCTCCCGATCACATCCTGACGTCGGTCGCTGTCGACTAAAGAGGTTTTGATAGGGGTTCTTCCGGGGGGAAGCTCATCAATAATAGAATTATCTAAATCGGCGTAGGCGACCATTGAAAGGGTACGCGGGATCGGCGTCGCGGTAAGTACAAGCTGGTGAGGGTAGCCACCGGATGATGCTTTTTCTGTTAGTGCAAGACGCTGGTGAACGCCAAACCGATGCTGCTCATCAATGATCACCAAAGACAGGCTGTTAAAAGTGACTCCCTCCTGAAACAAGGCGTGAGTTCCGACAACCAGCTGAGCGGTACCATCGGCAATACTTTCGATGGTGCTTGTTCGTGTCTGGCCTCTTACTTTCCCGCTCAGCCAAGCCACTGTCACTCCAAGAGGTTCAAGCCAGCCTTTGAAATTTCTGAGGTGTTGCTCTGCCAATAGTTCGGTTGGCGCCATCATGGCGACTTGGTATCCAGACGCAATCGCGGCAATGGCAGACATGGCGGCAACAAGCGTTTTACCAGAGCCCACATCGCCTTGAACGAGACGGAGCATCGGTGTTTGCTGTGATAGATCCCCCATTATTTCGCCGATGACGCGGTATTGAGCCCTAGTTGGTTTAAACGGAAGTGCGGAAAGAAAATGCTGGCAAAGAGGGGAATTGCTCTCTATTGAGGGCGCTTTTAGCGCTCTTTCCTTGGCTCGGAGCGCCTGCAAGGATAGGTGGTGTGCAACCAGCTCTTCAAGGGATAGCCGCTGTTGTGCTGGATGCCGCCACTCCCTGATTTGGTCCACTGGTGCCTCGGGCGGGGGCCTGTGAAGATAGCGAATGGCATCACTCAGGTTCTGAGAGGAGGCCTGCACCTTGGCAAGAAGATCTGCAGGCGGGTTGTTGGCCAGTATCTCCAAGGCCTGGTCTGTGAGCTTCCGCCACAGGCCCTGGCCCAAGCCTTCTGCGGTGGGGTAGATTGGGGTCAGCGCGTTTTCCAGAAACCCTTGACCGTCTCCCAGTCGGTACTCAGGGTGCACCATCTCGCCACCTTGGCGGCTAGGTCGAGCCTGCCCAAAAAGCGCAATGGGTGTGCCAGGCTTGAATTGATTGACTTGAGCGCGACGAAAGTGAAAGAAACGAAGGGTTAGCAGCCCGGACATATCAGCCACTTTGACCACCAGTGAAGGCCGGCGTCCCGGGACGACGCTTGCCATCCGGACCTCTCCGTGGACTACGGCGTCCAGCCCCTCCTTCAATGACGAAATCGGTGTTACCCGAGTTCTATCCTGATAACGCAAGGGAAAGTGGAACAAGACGTCTTCGACGGTCGTTAAGCCGAGGGCGCCGAGTCGATCGCAGAGTTTCGGTCCGACACCCTTGAGAGTAGATAATGGAGTTAGTGTTCCCAGTTTGGCCCCGTCGTTCATTTTCTTTCTGAGCAACCTTTTAACGACACTGGCATACTGTGACCTGCATTATGATCAAGAGTGATAACAGTGGCCCATCCCCATCTTCTCATTGTTGGTTGCGGCGACATCGGTGTCCGTGTTGGGTCCAGCCTCCAGTCACAGGGCTGGAAAATTAGCGGGATGCGCAGGCGCGCTGACCAACTGCCTAAAACATTTAGTGCCATACCCGGCGACTACACTAAAACCGCTGACCTCGCCGGACTCACGGAGCTTCGACCAGACTATCTATTATTTACGCCAACGCCAACTTCCCGTGAGGAATCCGGATATTGGGAAGGCTTCGATCGGCCGGTCCGGGCGCTAGTAGGAGGCGGCATAATCAAGGCTTTACGTGGCGCGGTAATGATCTCGTCCACTCGGGTTTTTGCCGAAAAGTCTGGCGGCTGGGTTGATGAAACAGCCGCAATCACCACGGATGACCCCTGTGCCGATGCAATATTTTCCGCAGAGCAGCAGTTCATTAGCGAGACCCCTGTTGCGACTGTTTACCGAGCCAGCGGTTTATATGAGGGCTCCCCAAAAGGACACCTGGTATCACGAGTTTGCGCTGGTGCGTTTAGTGCCGATCCAAATCGCTATAGCAATCGCATTCACCGGGAAGACCTAGCCAGAGCCGTGGAGTTTGCCTTATTGCGTGCCGAGCAGGGCCAGCCGCTCACCGGCTGCTACGTTGCCAGCGATGACAAACCGGCCACAATCGGTGAGGTGGAGGCCTGGCTCGCCGATCGACTAGGCGTAACTTATGATCCAGTCCTAGCGGTTAACGAAGATAATAGCCTCAGGGGCAACCGGCGTTGTGACAACGCGCGCCTCAGGGAAGCCGGGTTTGTCTTTCGTTACCCAGATTATCGCGCCGGGTATGCACAGCTGTGTCGCGACCAGTAGTGGCCGAAGCCTGCGCCACGCACACTGCCTAAATACACAAGATCGCTTCGATTTCGATTGCCACACCTTTTGGCAGGGCAGCGACCTGTACGCAGGCGCGGGCTGGATACGGCTCATTGAAAAAGCTGGCCATCACGGTGTTTACTGCCGCAAAGTGGGTCAGGTCGGTCATGGAGATATTAATTTTTACCGCATCGTTAAGGGTGCCACCTGCAGCACTTGCGATGGCAGCTAGATTTTTGAACACCTGTGTGGCTTCGGCCTCGATTCCGCCGGTAACAACCTCCATGGTGTCAGGATCTAACGGGATCTGCCCCGAAACCCAGACAGTGTTGCCAACTTTTATGGCCTGAGAGTACGGCCCAATAGCGGCGGGTGCTGAGTCGGTCGAAATAATGGCTCGATTGGACAAAAGAAACTCCTCTCCCGTGGGGGTAAGTTAATTCCTGCTAGCGTCTGGTAGTTCTCGATACGCGACGAACACCGTCGACCGTCCGCAAACGCTTCATAATTCTTGCGAGATGTATCCGGCTGTTTACTTGCAGCTCAATGTCGATGTAGGTGTACTGAATATCTTTGTCTTGGGTTGTCATGCGATCAATATTCATACCAATGGCATTGAGTCGTGTGGCCACGATGGCGATTAAGCCGCGTTGGTTTACTGCTTCCAACCGCATTCCGACAGGAAATACGCCCTGAATATTTTCATCCCAACGCAGCGTCATCAAGCGCTCTGGCTGCTCGTGCATCTCGAGCAAGTTGGCACAGTTTTCACGATGCACTACTAGGCCCTTTTCTGGACTTAAATAGCCTCCAATAGGATCTCCCGGCAGAGGGCAGCAACACTTTGCATAGGTAACAACAAAACCTTCGGTACCTCTGATTGCGACTGCCGCTACTTCCTCTGGGTCTACCGGGCCGGCATTCGCGCCCGCTATTCGGCTTGCGACAATGTTGGGCAACAAATTTCCGAGGGCGATATCCACAAAAAGACCATCCTTATCTTGCCTGCCGAACTTGGCGAGTGACTGGGACATCAGTTCCTCGTCTATATCATCAAGCCTCACCCCATAAGTCATCAGCGCCTTGTCTAGCAGGTTGTGCCCAAGCTCAATAGAGTCCTCTCGGCGTTGATCCTTCAGGAAGTGGCGAATATTGGTCCTGGCCCTTGCTGTGACCACATAATTGAACCAATCAGGATTGGGGCGACCACTGGGCGATGTGACAATTTCGATCGTCTGTCCGCTCTCCAAAGGCTCTGATAGTGGTGCCAGGTGTCGATCAATGCGACAAGCGACACAGCGGTTTCCGATATCAGTGTGAATGGCATAGGCCGCATCCACGGCGGTCGCGCCTTTTGGAAGCTCCATGATGTCCCCCTTCGGCGTGAAAACGTAAACCTCGTCGGGGAACAAATCCATTTTTACACTTTCAATGAACTCAAGAGGATTTCCTGCCCGCTGCTGCATCTCTAGCAAGCCTTGTACCCATTCTCGGGCGCGTGTATGCGAGGCGCTAGTGGAACCGCCGTCGGTTTTATAAAGCCAATGAGCCGCAATGCCGTTATTGGCCATGTCCTCCATTTCACGCGTTCTGATTTGTATTTCTATGGGTACCCCATGCATCCCTTTTAATACGGTATGGAGCGACTGGTAGCCGTTGGCTTTGGGGATGGCAATATAGTCAGTGAACTCCCCCGGTACAGGTTTGTACAGGCTGTGCACCGCACCGAGCGTTCGGTAACAGGCATCTACAGAGTCCACAATGATCCGGAAGGCAAAAATATCCATGATGTCTGAAAAGGATTTGCGCTTCGCCTTCATTTTTGAATAGATGCTGTAGAGGTGCTTCTCTCTTCCCTGCACCTCTACGTGAAGCCCTTCTCTGGATAACAGGGATTCGATCTGAGCTTTTACCTGCTCAACCAGAGCTGTTCGGTTGCCTCGAGACTTTTTGATTGCAGCTTCTATCCGCCGTGCTCGCATGGGATATAGAGCTTTAAACCCAAGGTCCTCAAATTCCATACGGACACTGTTCATGCCAAGCCGCATGGCGATCGGTGCGTAGATCTCCAGCGTCTCGAGAGCTATGCGGCTCATCTTGTCTCGGTTTAACACCCCAAGGGTACGCATGTTGTGGAGCCGGTCCGCAAGCTTTACCAGAATGACACGGATATCTCTCGCCATGGCAAGCGCCATTTTCTGGAAGTTCTCTGCCTGCTTTAGTTCGATGCTATCGAATTCGATGTGCGTGAGTTTACTTACGCCATCAACCAGCTCGGCAACCTCATCACCAAACTGCGCACCAATGTCTTCCTTTGTCACACCGGTATCTTCAATGGTGTCGTGCAAAAGAGCCGCCATCAAACTCTGGTGATCCATGTGCATTTCTGCCAGCACACCTGCAACAGCTAGCGGATGGGTGACATAAGGTTCGCCGCTCCGGCGCACTTGTCCGTAATGGGCTTGCTCGGCAAAGAAGTAGGCTCGTTTGACCTGCATTACCTGATCAGCGGTTAAATATTGCTGCAGGTTTTTCTCGAATTGTGCAAGGGAGCTATCTGATGACTGTCTGGTAGTCCGGCTGTCGGTGGGGCTGCGTAGTAACAACCGCGCCGTGACGTCGGTGAGCGAACCGCTGAGAACCTGTAATGTGCTGGTTACCACAGGGTTCGCTCGTCAGGTTTAATAGAGCGGGGTTTCGAAGCTCGCGGCTAACTCTTCTTCGGCTTCAATTTCTGTTTCACGCGCCATGAGCTCTGGTGTGACCATGCCTTCGGCAATTTCACGCAGAGCGATAACAGTCGGCTTGTCGCTCTCTTCTTCTACCATGGGGTCTTTGCCCTGAATGGCTATCTGGCGTGCACGCTTGGAGGCGAGCATGACCAGCTCAAATCGGTTATCGACATTGTCGAGGCAGTCTTCAACGGTTACTCGTGCCATGATCTAATCTCTATCGGTACGGTGGGTAATGGCCCCACAAACGGGGACCGAATAGTTTACCCCATATTGGCAGGTAAGGTGCGACGTAAAAAATGCCTAGCTCGACAGTATCTCGGAAAGCATGCCAGATAACCGTATAGCCTGATTTTCTCGGCGTAAATGCTGGCTCCTGATAATGCTTTCCAGATCGTTGAGCGCAGCATCAAAACTATCATTGAGCACCACATAATCGGCTTCCCGCCAGTGCTCAAGCTCGCTCTTGGCTTCTGCCATGCGGTTTTCAATCGTCTTATTGTCGTCCTGGCCGCGGCCCTGGAGCCTCTCGCGGAGGGTGTCGAGTGAGGGCGGCACAATAAAGATTGAACAGCTTGTCGGCACAGCAGCTTTGACTTGCTCAGCCCCCTGCCAATCTATCTCCAAAATGATATCTATGCCCTGCTCCAGCCTCGCCGTCACTTCAGTGCGCGCTGTTCCATAAAGGTTGCCAAACACCTCCGCCCACTCAAAAAACTCGCCGTTGGCTGCGGAAGCTTCAAAGGTGCTTCGGTCGACAAAATGGTAGTTGAGTCCGTTTTCCTCCCCTGGTCGCTGGGCACGGGTTGTGTGGGAAACCGAGACATGAAGGTCCCTGTTTCGGTCCACAAGAGCTCTCACGAGAGAAGTCTTACCGGCTCCGCTAGGGGCAGATACAGTAAATAGGCTACCTGTTGTAGGTGACTGCAAAATGAATTATCCGGTCCGTTTACTCGATATTTTGTATTTGTTCGCGCATTTGCTCAATCAAAACCTTGAACTCCACAGCGATCTCGGTGGTGGATAAGGCGGTGGCCTTGGAGGAGAGCGTATTGGCCTCGCGGTTCAGCTCCTGCATTAAAAAATCGAGCCGCCGACCACAGGGCGCACTTCCCCTGAGCGCTTTTGTAATGGCCTCAAGATGAGCTTCCAGCCGGTCAAGCTCCTCATCAACATCAGCCTTTTGTGCGCTGTAAACCAGCTCTTCTTCAAGTCTTTTAGCATCTGGTTCCACGCCAATTTGAGCCAGACGATCGAGCAATCGCTGTTGCTGATGCTCCTTTAATGTCGGTAGATTTTTCTTTAGCGCCCCAAGCAACTCGCCCATGGCGGCAACCCGAGAAAGCACGACGCTGGCCATTTTTTCGCCCTCCTCTTGGCGGGTGAGCGCTAGAGACGATAGGGCATCATCTAGCGCTTGGTTTGCGCATTGCTCTAGTAGCAGCTCATCCGCAGGAGGGCTGGATAGAACACCGGGTACCGAGAGCAGCGAGAGTGTGTCAGGAGGGGTTGAGTCTGGAATATTTTTTGATATTTGATCGAGTTGTCTCATCAGATCCGATAACGCCGCCAAGTCGATATCGGCCATACCAAACGAAGCCTTGTCATCGAGCTTTATCTGCAGCTCCAGTTTGCCGCGGTGAACACGGTCGCTAATTTTCTTTCGCCATCCATGTTCAAACTGTCGTAGCGAATCTGGGCAGCGAATATGCAAATCTAGAAACCGATTATTTACCGAGCGTAGCTCGACCGTGATCGTGACGCCGCCTGTTGTTACACTACTCCGGGCGAACCCGGTCATGCTGTGTGTCACACTCTGTCCTCGTCTCGCTGACCATTTGAACGGAAACTCTTAGAGCCCTTAGTCTACCAGCAAGAGAAGGACTCGCATGTGTTCCATTTGCTCAATCACCCAGTCGGAGAAAGTGATATGTCTTACCCCTCAATCAGGCCAAGCGGGCGCGACCTTCACGAACTGCGCGAGCTCGAGTTTACGCGCAATTTCACCTGTCACGCGGAAGGCTCGGTGCTGGTGTCTTTTGGCGATACACGCGTTATTTGTACCGCGAGTATTAACCCCGGCGTGCCCGGATTTCTTCGTGGAAAGGGGCAAGGCTGGTTGACGGCTGAGTACGGCATGCTGCCGCGCTCTACTGGTACGCGTATGGATAGAGAAGCTGCTCGCGGGAAGCAGTCGGGCCGGACTGTTGAAATACAGCGCCTGATTGGTCGCTCGCTCCGCGCAGCGGTGGACTTGTCTGTGTTGGGTGAGAATACCGTGCACGTTGACTGCGATGTCATACAGGCCGACGGCGGCACTCGAACCGCATCAATTTCCGGTGCCTGTGTGGCTGTTGTCGACGCATTTAATGCCTGGCAGCGAGATAAAAAACTGACTACCGATCCACTCAGGCATCTGATCGCTGCAGTATCAGTTGGGGTTTGGCAGGGCCAGCCAGTGGTTGATCTGGACTACGCTGAGGACTCCACGGCCGATAGTGATGTAAATGTGGTTATGTCCCAAGACGGTGGCTTGATCGAAGTGCAGGGCACAGCCGAAGGAGCGACTTTTGATCGCGGTGCCTTGACGGCCATGCTCGATCTTGCGCAGGGGGCTGGCGCGCAAATTATTGCTGCACAGCGAGCGGCGCTTGCAAACTGACTACAAGTCGACGTCGTAGTCGATGATCACCGGGGCGTGATCAGAAAAGGCGTCTTCAGTATAAATAGCAGCATTATCAATTCGATTGCACAGTGCGATCGAAACCACGTGGGTGTCAGTGCGCAGACCTCCGGCGTCATCCCCTTCTGGCCACCAAGTAAACTCATCTGAATCGGTGTTAAAGGCGCGAAAGGCGTCACAGTAGCCGGTCTTGTAAAGGGTGCTTAGCCATCCTTGCTCAACATCACTAAAACCCGGGATATCGACTCGGTTGCCCGCCTCCTCGGCGTCGATCGATTTGCAGGCGAGCTCCCATCCACCACACAGAATAAAGTCTCTGCGCTTGCTTTTAACTTTCTGCAGATGTCCGTCTAACAAGTCCAAAAACTTGAGTTTTGTATTCATGGCCTCGTCGCTCGCGATGCCAGAGGGCATGAGCAGTGAGCCCACGCTTACCTGCTGAAAATCAGCTTGGATGTACAGCCCTTTGTCATCAAAATCAACAAACCCAAGGCCAGTCATGATCGCTTTGGGGAGAGACCTACAATAAATCGCCACGCCATTTTTACGGTGGTCTGAAAAATTATCGAGAAAATAGGCGTTGTACTCAGGCGGAAAGAAATCATTGCTTTTGAGGGAGTACTCAGAGCACTGGGTGTCCTGCAAGCAGATGATGTCGGCGTCTTGAGCCATCAGCCAGGCCATAAGCCCTTCCTCATTAGCCCGCTCAAGCCCCTGAACAACTAAACTGATAACTCTCATTGCTAGTCCTGCGAATACAAGCCCGATATCATAGGAGATATCGGACGCGGTGTGCCACGGTTTCGAAACCCAAAATCGTTGAATAGGGCAGAAAGCCGGCACAGATTGGAGATTCAATTGGATAAAAGTGACATCATCGACCGATCAGGCGCGCGCAAGGCCTTTATTGAACTGGCCATTTCCTGTGACGTTTTAAAATTCGGCGCTTTCGAATTGAAGTCCGGCCGGATGAGCCCTTACTTTTTCAACGCAGGGGCCTTCTCTACAGGTGGCGCGCTTGCCACGCTGGGTGCCTGCTATGCGGCGACACTTGTTGCCGCTGAAATGATTCCCGATACGCTCTTTGGTCCCGCATACAAAGGCATACCTCTCGCGGCTACGACAGCTGTAGCCCTTGCAAACGATCATGATCTCGACATCCCTTATGCCTTTAACCGCAAGGAGGTCAAGGCACATGGAGAGGGCGGTATGCTGGTCGGGGCGCCCCTCGAGGGAAGAATCCTTATCGTGGACGATGTCATCACTGCAGGTACAGCAATACGGGAGTCCGTTGAGCTAATTAATCAGCAGGGCGCGACGCCCATGGGTGTGGTGATTGGCCTCGATCGCTGTGAGCGAGGTCAGTCGGCTCATTCAGCGGTTCAGGAGGTTGAGCAGGAGCTTGGATTGACGGTGGCCAGTGTCATTACGCTGCATGACGTCATTGACTGGCTGGAATCTCGTGGCGATATGAGAGAGCATTTGGATGCGATGCTGGAGTATCGGGACACCTATGGGGTTTAAGTGGAGTTCGACAGGGATTTGTTTGTTGGGGTTGCTGCCGGGGCTCATTGCTTGGGCACAAACCACCAATCTTTATCGTTATCAGGATGATTCGGGGGTGGTAGTGGTTGATTGGAGGGTGCCTGCCGAATACGTGGATCATGGCTATGAGGTACTTGATGAAACCGGCCGGGTTCTCCGGGTCGTCCCCCGTGCACTCACTGATTCAGAGAAGCGAGACGCGAGCAAGGCAAGAGATCTTGAGGCGGAAGCGATTGTCGAACAGGAGCGGCTGCAGGCGTGGGATGAGTCTCTGTTGTTGCGCTATTCGACGACAGAAGATATTGAGGCCGCGCGGGACCGGGCGCTTCGTGACTTACAGATTCGGGTATCAATACTTAAAAGTAATCGCAGAAGCCTTCGGCAGCAGGCTGAGAACGCTCAGGCGCGAGTAGCCGAAAGTGAGCGCCTGGGTAATGCACCTCGCGCCGAGGATCTTGATTATATCGCGGATGTGAAGAAAGAGATCGATGGCACGGAGCGGCAGATTGCCGAGCGAGAGGCTCAGATCGAGGCTGTTTCGGCAGAATATCAGCTCGATATAGACCGATTCCAACAGCTTCAGGATGTAGTGGCTCTCAGGCAGTCAATGGAGCGTAATCCCGATTAGTCCCTAGGCGGCGGGGACGTCTCGCATGAAATCAGCAGTGAGAACGGCCCATTGTTCCGACCACCCCGCGAGAGGTGAGCGTTTGAATTCGCTTCGGACAAATTGACTTATTCGCCCCTCCGCCGCTGCAAGAAGCAGGGTCGCCGCCTCGTTTAGCACCAACTGGGGCCTCCGGGACTCATGCATTTCGGCCTGTCGGAGTGTTGTTCTGAGCTGGGTCTCAAGCCGGTCGTATATCTGACTAACTCGCAGATGAAGTCGTGGCTCCTCTCCAGCCAGCGCCTCACCGTGGAGGATTCTGGCAATACCAGGGTTTCGTTCGCAAAATCCAAGTAACAGCGTGAGCATTCGTTCGCAGCCGACTAGAGAGTCAGTCGTCTCCTCGCTGATTTGCCGAAGCCGCGAGAAGAGGGTTTCCTCTGCAAATTCAATAAGCGCTTCGAACATCTTGGTTTTTGAGGCAAAGTGACGATACAGCGCAGCTTCGGAGACTCCAACCTTTTCGGCCAGCTTGGCGGTTGTAATCTTGTTGCTCGCATTACCCTCCAGCATCACAACGAGAGTCTGCAGTATCTGTTCTCGGCGTTCAGAGCGGGGTTGCGGCATGGTCTTTCCGTAGCGTCGGCGTCTTCACCGATGCTAGCCATAGATGGCACACGGTGCAATCAGAACCGGCGCTAGCCGGTCGATTTATTGCTGATTAATGTGCCGATGCCCTCGTCCGAGAAGATTTCGAGTAGCGCAGCGTGTGGCACTCTGCCATCAATTATGTGAGCGCTGGCTACGCCCTGCTTCACTGCGTCAAGGGCACACTGAATTTTTGGCAACATACCCCCTTTGATGGTGCCTTCAGCGATAAGCTCATCGACCTGCTTTGTTGAAAGTCCTGTTAGCACAGCGCCCTGATTATCCATTAGCCCTTCAACGTTGGTTAAAAGAATCAGCTTCTCTGCGTGCAGCACTTCGGCGATTTTTCCCGCAACGAGATCAGCGTTGATGTTGTAGGTCTTGCCATCTGCGCCCCCTGCCACCGGTGCAATAACCGGGATGAAATCGCTTCGACCAAGCATATGCAGGACATCGGTATCCACAGAGGCCACCTCGCCTACTTGCCCGATATCCTGTACCGAGTCTTCCGAAAACATCAACTTTCGCGCGGTCAGAAGCATGCCGTCCTTGCCTGTGAGGCCCACTGCGCGCCCGCCGTTGCGGTGAATGCTATTGACGATCTCCTTGTTCACGCTGGCACCAAGAACCATCTCAACCACATCCATGGTGCGCTCGTCGGTGACCCGCATGCCCTCAACAAATGTGGTGGGAATCTCAAGCTTTTCGAGCAATGCGCCGATTTGAGGCCCACCGCCATGCACAACAACTGGATTCATACCCACCAGCTTCATCAGCACCACGTCCCGCGCGAAGCTCTCGAATAACTCGGGATCCGTCATTGCGTTTCCGCCAAATTTAATAACGAAAGTTCTGCCGGTAAAACGCTGTATATAGGGCAGAGACTCGGTTAGGACGCGGGCGAAATTATTAGCGTCGTCGCGGTTCAAAGACATGTCAATCTATTCTTGTGTGGTGATGTTGGTGACACAGTGGACTCGTTAGAGTGAAATTGTCAATTCGGGGACTGCTTCTGAGAGGGCTTTTTGCAGGAGGCCTTTAATCCGGGACAGCGAGGCATTGTCATTGCCTTCTAGCCGAACTACCAAGGCGCCGTCGTTTGGCGCGTTTCTGATCACACCCCAGCCATCTGCATAGTCAACACGCAGTCCATCGAGGGTCGTTATTCTTGCTCCCGGAAACTCGGGATGGCCAATCAGGGCTCGCATGGCCTTTTTTCGATTCGCGCTGTCCAAAGGAATCAATATTTCAGGAGTGCTTACCGCAACAGGCAACGTGGAGACTAGTTCTTGGTAGCTCTGGGACTGACTCGATAGGACTTCTAGTAGTCGTGCCGTCGCATAGAGTGCGTCGTCAAATCCAAACCACCGGTCTTTGAAAAACAGATGCCCTGAAAACGTTGCCGCAATTAGCGCTCCAGTCTGAAGCAATTTTTCCCCTACAAACGTCCCGCCGCTACGAGCCATTTGTGCTCTGCCTCCACAGCGAGTGATAAAGGGGGCAAAGTGACGCGTGAAGTTGACGTCATAAATAACATCCGCCCCAGGATTTCTCTCGAGAATGTCTTGAGCAAGGATCATCAGGAGCTGGTCTGTGTGAACGGGAGAGCCTTCATTGGTGACAGTGAACAGGCGCCCCGCCTGGCTGTCTAGCTGAACCCCGAGGTCGGCACCAGCGTCGATCACTGCCTGACCCAACCGGTTGAGGGTCTGTTCACGCGAGGTCCTCGCAGACTCAGTATTGCCGGGGGCAGGTTCAGCGCGAACCACATCGCACCCCAGTTGCTCGATCAGGCTAGTTGCAACGGCACCTACTGCATCAGGCACTTGGCCGACTACCACCTTCAAGGGCAGGGCGAGAGAGACATCGCTGACCACTTTTTCCTTGTAAGCCATTGCTATTGGTTGCTTGGCGACGCGCCCAGAACCCGATTTTCGGGTGCCGGTTCTGATGACGCTTAGAATTTGTTCGATTCCCTCACCCGTCACAACCGTCTGATTAAAGATTACCTGTAGCCTACTGATGCCCTCGTCGTCCGAGTCTGCGGTAATCATGATCCCGGAATCAGCGTTTGTTGTGTGAGTGGCAAATTGAAGCAGTGGTAGCGGTGCTTCCTCGAGATCGAGAATATCAACCCCGCCTCCCGCAAGTGTTTTGGTAAGCTGGGTCCGGATTAGGTCACTGCTGGGCTTTCCGTCCCGCGCGATTAGCAAAGCGGAAATGCCTTTGTCGGCGCAGATAACAGCAATGGCATGGCCAATTTGTTCAATTAAAGTGCTTGATAGCTCTGACTGTGCTCGGCCTCGGATGCCGGTATCCTCGAAGACATGTTCTGGTATACCGTCATGCTTCTCCCGTATGGCCGACATTCCGGACACTTCCGATTTTGATTCCGGGGGAGATTCTAGTTTTTCTGCTGCCTCAACAGCCTCCTCGGGTGAGCTTTGGGCCGAGCCTCCACCAGCTGGGGCGGTGGGCGGCGAGATTTTTAGCGCAGCGAGCTGGCGTTTGGTCAGGGAGTTGAGGTCTACAAGGGATTTAGCAAGAGGAAGTAAGGGTGGAGTGTTGACCGTGACACTCAGGCCTTGGCCTGCTTGAGCAATGATTTGTGACGCTTCATCGCTCAGAAGCTTACTGGGGCGACTAAACAACCAGTATGCCCCGAGCCCGAATGTGCTGAAGGCGATCAGCATGGCACCGACCAGTGACCACCACGCCGGTTGAATATCGCCGAGCCATTGTTCGTCCGGCTGGAATTCAAGCGACCATAAGCTACCACCCACACGTGCCGACGCTGACGGCGCGCTTTGCACAGCCCCGGCAACCCGTAGAGCGTCCCCGTTGCTCTGTCGCTGTATCAGTTGATACTGGCCCTCCTCCGATTCAGATACGAGCTTACTAAGTCTGTCGTTGGTCATCTCAACTAAAACCACCCCTTCCAGGGGGTCACCTGCGCCTCGAGCAAAGATCGTATAGGTGGTTTCTGTCGTTGCAATCGATTCCGGTGGTGGTTCTTCACCGGCAAATGCACGTCGTACAATGTCGATGTCGATGTGTGACCTGAGCCCGTGATCACCGGGATTAATGCGAACGGTGCCCAAGTCTCCCAGCGGGATATATGAAACCGTTGCAGCGTCCGGAAATCCGACCGCCTCAGGAACCAGCGCGGTCGCAGAGGTATATGGGTCGATTGAATCAGCGAGTTGTTCTACTCGTTCCTCGAGATCTGCCACATAGAGGGCAATAATATGGGCACGGCCATCTACTGCTACTTGCGCCAGCTTCGATGCACTTTCAGCAAGAGATAGAGGTTCCCTAATCGCACCAAGCCATAAAAAGGCAACCAGCAATCCAACCCCAATAACACCTACCGACTGCATAAAGGCTCTTCGGAGGCGGTTGGCCCCTAATTCGGTCGAAGGCTTGTCAGTCACCTATCTGTCCTTTGCTGTGGTTTGAAACACTATTTAGCTTGTCGCTAAACCTCTCTAAGAGGGCTACGGCAATGTTTAGCTTGGTGCCTTCCAGTGTCATTTCGCAGCCTGCGCTGGACCAGAGGCTGATCGCGTTATAGTCACTGTTGAAGCCAATATCTTGTCGCGAGACGTCATTGGCAACAATGGCATCAAGGTTTTTGCTGGCCAGCTTCTCATTAGCGTAGGTGTTCACATTCTCGGTTTCGGCTGCAAAGCCGATAACCAAGGTTGGGCGATAGCTGGCAGTGGCAATGGTTTTGAGAATATCTGGGTTCTGGATCAGCTGGAGCGAGAGCTCGTCGCCGGTCTTTTTCATTTTAGTGGAAGCCATCTCGGCGGGCCTGTAATCAGCAACCGCGGCAGCGGCGATGAAGAGGTCTGCACCCGATCCAACCTCTTGAATCGAGGCTTCAAGCATGTCTTTTGCGGATTCCACGTCGATCCGTGTCACCCTGTCGGGGGTGTCGAGGTCGACCGGTCCGGCGATCAGGACAGTTTCTGCGCCGGCCTCCGCGGCTGCACGGGCGAGCGCAAATCCCATCTTTCCTGAGCTGTGGTTCGATAAATACCTGACCGGATCAATAGCTTCGCGGGTGGGGCCGGCTGTGATGACGACACGCCTGCCAGACAATATCGACGAGGGCAGGCACAGCTGAATGGCAGACAGAATATCGGTGGGCTCCAGCAGTCGCCCGGGTCCTGTATCCCCGCAAGCCTGCTCGCCGGCATCGGGCCCAACAACCTGTATCCCCCTTGCCTTAAGGCTGTCTATGTTGTTGTTAGTGGCGGGATTCAACCACATGTTTTGGTTCATCGCAGGCGCGACAAGGATAGGGGCCGGTGTAGCCAGCACAACGGTTGTCAGCAGGTCATCGGCGCGGCCTTGAGCCAGTCGAGCAATGATGTCGGCAGTGGCCGGCGCCAGAACCACAAGATCAGCCCACCGGGCCAGTTCGATATGGCCCATGCCCATTTCAGCATCCTCGTCCAGCAACTCGGTGTGCACCGGGTTGCCGGAGAGCGCCTGCATACTGAGGGGTGTGATAAAGGCAAGCGCTCCGCGTGACATAACAACGCGAACAGTGGCGCCCTCCCGGCGCATCAGCCTGACGAGCTCTGCTGCTTTGTAGGCTGCAATACCCCCGGAGACGCCAATGATGATATTTCGATTGCTAAGGTGTCCCATCGTATTGATACAACTAGGAAAATTTTGTGAAAGGTAGCATTTGGAGCCGATTTTGGACACTGAAATCCGCGGCACTGATACCAATCCCCTTTTGGGCGGTGCAGCGCCCTATCAGTCTGTGCCCGATTGGGAAAAGGTAGCGGTGCTAGCCAAAGCCCTGGGGGTGGGTTCATCCAGCGGCTTGTCAGCTTTGGCGGGGCATCTTGAGGGCTGTCGGTGGTCTATACGGGATGCCGTGAGAGCAATCCTTAATGGCAATGCAAAGCTACCGGGGGTTGGGCCGGTTGCAGTGGCAAAATTGTGCGCTGGACTTGAGTTACTAAACATGCTCGCCGAGGAGGGAGTGCGGACGGGTCCGCTGCTCGCCGGATCGGACCAGACAAAACGCTACCTTCATCAGTATTTTGTTCTGGCGGATCGCGAGTATTTTGCTTGTTTGCTCCTGGATAGCCGCCACCGCCTAGTGCGGTCAGAGCGGCTTTTTGCGGGTACCATTGATGGCGCGGCAGTGTATCCCCGAGTGGTAGTTGCGCTGGCGTTGCGGCTTGGTGCGGCGGCGGTTATTGTCGCCCACAACCACCCCTCAGGCTGCCCTGAGCCCAGCAGTGCCGACCGGTTGATTACCCACCGGCTCCATGCCGCTCTGGCCCTCGTGGACATCCGGCTTCTGGATCATGTGATTGTCGGGCGTGGCAGGTGTGTATCCATGGCTGAAACCGGCGATATCCCGGTGAATTGAGGCGCCAGCGGATGCCCAGACTTGCGGCGATGACCCCCCTCTGGTATAAAGCGCACCCTTTTTCCCGACCCGATAGGTCCTATCATGGCTCGAGTTTGTCAGGTTACCGGTAAGCGTCCGGTAACAGGAAACAACGTATCACACGCCAAAAATCGCACTCGCCGGCGATTTTTGCCTAATCTTCACAACCATCGCTTTTGGGTGGAGTCGGAGAAGCGGTTTGTCTCTCTTCGAATATCTTCCAAAGGGATGAGAATTATCGACAAGCGGGGAATCGACACTGTTCTGGCAGAGCTTCGTGCCCGCGGCGAGAAGGTATAAGGAGAAAACGTATGCGCGAAAAGATCCGAATGAATTCAACTGCGGGCACCGGCCACTTTTATACAACTGACAAGAACAAGCGCACGATGCCCGAAAAGCTGGAAATGAAAAAGTTTGACCCTGTAGCTCGCAAGCACGTGATCTACAAAGAGGGCAAAATTAAGTAGGCAATGCCGATAGCCTCGTTAACAGAGGCCCGCGAGAAAAACCTCGAGACGACCTATCTCGAGGTTTTTTTTGTCTAAAATTCACAGGGTGGCGTCAACCCATGCATCAATCTTGTGGGGGCGCCAGCGATAGCGAGGTGCCCCTTGTATGCCAGAGCTTCCCGAGGTCGAAACAACGCGACGAGGCATCGAGCCTCACGTTGTTGGCAGGCGCATCACTGACGTTGTTATCCGTGAGCGTCGTTTGCGGTGGCCGATAGAGGCAGGCCTCGAGAAAGCACTTATTGGCGCCCGTTTTCTGAGCGCACGCCGGCGGGCCAAGTATCTGTTGCTCGATTGTGAAATTGGCACCTTGATGGTGCATCTTGGCATGTCCGGATCTCTGCGGGTTCTTACCTGCGATGAGCCTCCTATGTTCCATGACCACATCGACATCATTCTCGACAGTGGAAATTTCCTCAGATACAACGACCCCAGGCGCTTTGGAAGTTTCCACTGGCTCAAGTCCGACGATCACCCCCTGCTCAATCATCTAGGGCCAGAACCCTTACTCGACGACTTTGACGCTCAGTGGCTTTATGACAAATCGAGAGGGCGCCGCTCATCGGTCAAGCAGTTTTTGATGGATGGAAAGATCGTTGTGGGTGTTGGAAATATCTACGCCAATGAGGCCTTGTTTTCGGCGGGAATCCGGCCAGACCGCGCCGCCGGCAGGATTGCCCTTGCAAGGTACAAGGCGCTGGTAGATGCGGTGAAGCAAATCTTGGATGGTGCCATCCAACAGGGTGGCACAACTCTTCGTGACTTTGTTGGCGGCGACGGTAAGCCCGGGTATTTCGCCCAGCGCCTCAACGTATACGGTCGTGGTGGACAGCCCTGCCGCCGGTGTAAGTCTGCTCTCAAGGAAATCCGGCAAAACAATCGCGCGACGGTATTCTGCCCTAGGTGTCAACGTTGAGAGTTAGCCCCCAAATTTTTCCTGCAGTGCTTTGGCAACAACGGGTGCTACGAAAGGGGTGATGTCCCCCCCGAGCGAGGCAATTTCACGAACAAGCGATGAGGAGATGTAGGCCAGGTGCTCCGCCGGCGTCAAAAAAACGCTTTCAAAGTCGGGCTTCATCGCTCGGTTCATGTTGGCCAGTTGAAATTCGTATTCAAAATCCGCGACCGCACGAAGCCCCCTGAGCACGCAATTAGATCCCTGCTCGGTGACAAAATCCGTCAGCAAATTGCTGAAACCGGTGACTTCCACGTTATCTAGGTGGTTAAGAGCGGCGCAGGTGAGAGTGACTCTCTCTTCCAGAGTGAATAGGGGGGTTTTCTTCTCGCTTGAGGCAATTGCGACGACAACCCGATCGAACAAGCGGGCGGCGCGCTCTATCAGATCGATATGCCCATTGGTTGGCGGATCGAAGGTTCCTGGGTACACCACGGTATGGGTTCGCATCGGTTAACTTCCATCGGGTCCTCGCGCCGAATGTACACAAGGGAACCCGAGCATACAAATTTCCCTCACAACTGCTGTTCCAGTAACAGGTAACGAACTGCGCCGCTTCGCTTGTCTCGAACAATGGATAGGGCAGGCGGTAAGTCTTCCAGCGACGCTGTTGACGCGACTTCAAGATAGACCAGGGCGCTGTCTGTCAGCAGTTGGTTGTCGATGATATGCCTCAGGCTGTCGATGGCGAGGTTCTCTGAAAATGGCGGGTCCACAAAGACGATATCGAAGGGGTCATCCCGCCATGACAGCGCATTGGTGTTGATTACCCTACCGCGGTCCACGGCATTTAGAAGGGACAGATGGGCGTTGATGCCCTCTATCGCGGCGGATGATGTCTCAAGAAAGGTACAGTGGCGAGCACCTCTGGAAAGCGCTTCCAAACCCAGTGCCCCGCTACCAGCAAACAAATCGAGGCAGCGACTTCCGCCAACTTCCGAAGCGAGCCAGTTAAACAGCGTCTCTCTTATCCGATCTCCGGTTGGCCGCAGATTAGGAGAGCGGGGAAATTCGAGCCTGCGCCCGCGCCAGTCGCCGCCGATAATGCGAAGGGTGCCGGACCCCTTTTGCTGGCGCCTTTGCTGTCGCATTTCAGGACCCTTTGTGCAGTGCTATTCTCTAGTCTACACCAACCCTGTTGTCGCTCGATAAGCGCTCTGAAGGATGATCAGAAGCCTGTTTCATGAAGTTATTTAAACGAAAAAACAAGGACCCGGATTGTGCCGAGTCTCCCGAGGCACCGCCTTCTCACGAGGAGATGACCGAGCGGGCGCTCCCTGCGGAGCAGCCCGAAAAGTCGGGTTTTTACGGTCGCCTTAAGACCGGCCTCAGCCGAACCGGCTCACAATTAGCCAGCGGTCTCGGCGATTTGTTTCTGGGAAAAAAGGCCATTGATCAAGAGTTGCTGGATGCATTGGAAGAGCACCTGATCATGGCCGATGTAGGTATGGCGGCAACAGGTCGCATTGTGAGTGACATCACCGACCGGGTTTCCCGTCGTGAGCTGAGTGATGGTGATGCGGTGATGGCGGCTACAAAAGACGCACTAAACGCCATCATCTCTCCCTGCGAGTGTCCCATGGACACGGCCTCAGCCACGCCTTATGTCATTTTGGTGGTGGGAGTAAACGGTGCGGGAAAGACCACAACTATCGGCAAGTTGGCGCATCGCTTCAAGGCAGAGGGAAAGCGCGTGATGCTCGCGGCCGGCGATACCTTTCGTGCTGCGGCTGTCGAGCAGTTACAAGCGTGGGGTGAGCGAAACGAGGTGCCGGTCGTTGCGCAGCATACTGGTGCCGATAGTGCGTCGGTACTTTTTGATGCTGTTCAGTCCGCCAAGGCCAAGGGAGTCGATGTCCTGATTGCTGACACGGCGGGACGGCTTCAAAACAAGACTCATCTCATGGATGAGCTGGAGAAGGTGGTCAGGGTCATGCGAAAGATCGATCCCGCACTGCCCCATGAGACTCTTCTCGTGCTTGATGCGGGTACCGGTCAGAATGCTGTGTCGCAGGCCGAGCAATTTGACGCTTCAGTGGGGGTGACCGGGCTGGCGCTGACAAAACTCGATGGCACTGCCCGTGGGGGAGTGATTTTTGCCATTGCAGAGAAGCTACAGAGGCCGATTCGATTTATTGGTGTTGGTGAAGGGGCGGAAGATCTTCAACCCTTTGTAGCGGGGGACTTTGTAGCTGCCCTGTTCGATCGAAATTGAGAATTTCTTAAGTGATCAACTTTGAGCGAGTAAGCAAGCGGTTTGAGCACCATGACGCCCTGCGTGATGTTTCTCTCGACATCGATGCAGGTGAGATGGTTTTTCTAACGGGCCACTCCGGTGCAGGAAAAAGCACCATGCTGCGTTTGCTGATGTTGCTTGATCGCCCCACTTCGGGCCGCCTGGTGGTTAATGGCAACGATGTGGCAACGATTCGAGGCAGGCGCATTGCCAAGTACCGCCAGGACTTCGGAATCGTCTTTCAGGACCACCAGCTCTTATTCGATCGCAGTATCTTCGACAATGTAGCGCTCCCGCTGGAAATAGCAGGATTTCACCCACGGGATATTGGTCGACGGGTTCGTGCTGCGCTAGACAAAGTGGGTTTGCTGGGACGTGAGTCGGCGAATCCAATTGTACTTTCTGGGGGTGAGCAGCAGCGTGTCGGAATCGCTCGAGCGGTTGTGGCCAGGCCCAAAATACTGGTCGCTGATGAGCCCACGGGCAATCTGGACCCCGGATTGTCTGCCGAAATCATGGCGCTTTTCGAGGCCTTTCATCGGGTGGGTGTAACGGTAGTGGTCGCTAGTCACGACCTCGCTCTCATCTCCCGTTTGCGGCATCGCATCATCACCCTTAAGGAGGGGCGGCTCATAGGGGGCGTAGGGCCTTGAATACCTCGGTCCCAGGCGCTGGTGTGGGCCCGCGGCCAGCGTTGGTCAGCTGGATTGACCACCATCGAAGGGCGGCATCCCAAAGTGCGCAGCGCTTACTAGCTGAGCCCGTGCAAAGCCTGTTCACATGTCTGGCTGTTGGAATTGCATTGGCCTTGCCTGCAGCTCTGTGGGCGCTGTTACAGAATGCTGAAATAATTGCTGGAAATATCCAGACAACCGCGCGATTTACTCTGTTAATGGAGCAGGGCGTGGATATTGAGGGGGCGCGGCTGACAGCGGAAACCCTTGAGATTCGCGATGAAATAGAGCGGGTTGAGGTGATAGACCGCCGAGATGCTTTGGCGCAATTTGCGGAGGACATCGGCCTCGTCGAGCTGGTTGATAATCTCGACAGCAATCCACTGCCCCATAGCCTGCAGCTTCACCCGGTCGCTTCCCTGACCCCCGCTGACTTAGACGATCTCGCGCAGGTGTTGACCGAGGTTGCGGGCATAGAGCAAGTTGTCTTTGATACCCAGTGGCAGACACGATTGCAGGCGGCGATTGCGGCCTTACAACGTCTGACGGCGGGCGTGGGGGTGTTGATGGTGCTAGGCGCCGTGTTGATTCTGGGTAACACGATCAGGCTGGGGATTGAGGCTCGACGTGAGGAGATAACGGTTATCAAGCTCATTGGCGGTGGAGATGGGTTTGCTCGGAGACCGCTTCTGTATGCGGGCTTATGGTCAGGGGCAGCTGGGGGTTTTTTCGGTGCGATTTTGGTGGCATTACTCTTCTGGTTTCTCGCGGCTCCTGTAGATAGGCTCTTTGATTTGTATGATGTTGACAGCCGATTTACAGGCCTGGGATGGTCGGGAGCACTGGCCCTGACTGCTGTGGGTGGCCTGGCAGGGCTCTTAAGCGCTTGGAGCACCGCGTTCATCCACCTTCGGCGGATACAACCTCGCTAAAATCCTGCAACTTTTTCGCATTAGCACTCTCTAATAGGGAGTGCTAAAATAGGCCAATGGAAGGGAGGGACACGTGATGACTGAGTCCACCAAAACATTGACAGTTGGGTATAACGCAGCGTTGACAATGGCGCCGGGGGCTAATTTGCCTGCCTATGTGCAGGCGGTGAGCGCCATACCTATGCTTTCTGCGGAGCGCGAGCAGGCATTGGCAGAAAAGCTTTTTTATGAAGAGTGCGTTGATTCTGCGCGAGAGTTAGTACTTGCTCACCTACGATTTGTTGTCCATATTGCCCGCAGCTATTCGGGCTATGGGCTCGCTGAGGCAGACCTCATTCAAGAGGGTAATGTGGGACTGATGAAGGCCGTCAAGCGCTTTGATCCCACCAAAGGTGTTCGCCTGGTGTCCTTCGCCGTCCACTGGATCAAGGCCGAAATGCATGAGTATATTTTGCGTAACTGGCGAATCGTCAAAGTGGCGACTACCAAGTCTCAGCGCAAACTGTTCTTCAATCTCCGAAGCGCCAAGAAGACTCTAGACTGGCTCACGGTTGATGAGACGCGGGCCATCGCCAGTGATTTGGGCGTTGATGAAGCTGAGGTCCGTCGCATGGAAGGCCGGCTCACCAGTCGGGATGTCGCTTTTGATTTGCCGGTCGATGCAGATGACGATGACGGCGGGTTCGCGCCTCAGCACTACCTTGAAGATTTATCTGCGGATCCCGCTATGAAGATCGAAGCTGAGGACGCGACGCGCGATAGTGAAGAGCGCCTCCAGCGCGCATTGAATGACCTGGATGAACGAAGCCGGGATATCGTGTCGAGGCGCTGGCTTGCTGAGACCAAGGCGACGCTACATGAACTTGCCGCGGAATATGGTGTATCGGCGGAGCGGATTCGTCAGCTTGAGACCAACGCCATGAAAAAGCTGCGGGCCTCTATCGCGGCATAACATCCGTCGGGTGAACCTCCAAACCTCTCGCTGGCCCATGCTGGCAGCCGCACTGCTCGGTTGCACAGGGGTTATGGCCGGCGCCTTTGGAGCCCATGGGCTGGCCGATCAGGTGGTCCCTGCTCGCCTCGAGATTTGGCGCACCGCATCCAACTATCAGCTTTTGCACGCATTGGCCCTTCTTTGTGTTGGCCTTGCTATTGCTTCCTCGACGAGGCTTTCAGCCAACCGTCTTGCGATGTGGGTTTGTCGATGTTGGCTGGCGGGTGTGCTTATTTTTAGCGGTTCACTCTATGCGTTGGTGATGCTGGATTTGCCGGTGCTTGGCGCTGTTACGCCCTTTGGTGGCACATTGCTGATTGTTGGCTGGGCTCTTTTGTTCTGGCTTGGAACACGACATATGGATTCTTTTCTGGAATAGAATCCAATGGCAATTGCGCGTCTGCGCGGACTGCTGTCGGGTCACGGTGCAGCACTAAGTTAAGGATTTGTGACTTTGATTGACTCCTCAGGTCGTTTCGATCGACGCATACGCAGCTTTGTTGTGAGAGCAGGCAGAATGACCGAGGGCCAGCAGAGAGGCTGGGACGAGGGTTTTCCAGCTCTTGGCTCCCGACTTGCAGATGGGCTTTTTGACTGGGAGTCTACCTTTGCCAACTCTGGGCCCCGTATCGTAGAAATCGGCTTTGGTATGGGTGATTCTCTGATCTCAATGGCCCAAGCTCACCCGGAGCATTGTTATCTGGGGATCGAGGTTCACCGGCCCGGTGTGGGTCGGCTGTTGTCTCGCGCCATGGAGCTCGGGATAGAAAACCTTCACGTGTATGCAGACGATGCTGTGCAGGTTTTAGAGGCATGTCTTATGCCGTGTAGCCTGGATGGGATACAAATTTACTTTCCTGATCCATGGCACAAAAAGCGCCATCATAAACGGCGATTGATTCAGCCGGCATTCATCGATCTTGCTGTTAGCCGGCTTCGGGAGGGCGGATGGCTGCATTTGGCTACTGACTGGGAGCCTTATGCAGAACACATGCTGTCCGTACTCGAGGCGAATACGTGCATTGAAAATGCTGTCAACGCGGGCGGGTTTTCTCTTCGCCCCTCGTGGCGGCCCGAAACCAAGTTTGAAAAGCGTGGCGCCAGACTGGGACACGGGGTGTGGGATTTGTTATTTCAGCGGACCAAAAACTCTGAAGCGACCGAGTTAAGAAATCGATAGCCAAGCGATGTTGTCTGCAAGCGGCACTCGGAGTCTGTCAGTAAACCCCGCTCACGCAAAGTGCGACGGGTGGGCTCTATCGACGCCTGAGATTGCCCGGTACGCTTCAAGAACAGCTGGACATCTACCCCCCCTCTGAGGCGCAGCGCGTTCATCATGAATTCCGCGGCCAAGTCCTGCCGAGGAATGACATGATCGATAGTCGGTGTATCGCTTTGGATACCAATCAAGTAATCCCTGGGTAGCCGTGTTCGCTGGGTACGGATCACCTGCCCATTTTCCGCGGTAAGTTTGCCGTGGGCTCCGGCGCCAATACCGAGGTAGTCGCCAAACTCCCAGTAATTCATATTGTGCTCACTAACGCGACCTTCCCTAGCCCAGGCGGATACTTCGTACTGGAAAAACCCCGAGTCGCCGAGAAGTGATGTGCCAGCCTCCTGAATGGCGGCAAGCTCCTCCTCCTCGGGCAGCAGTGGCGGATTGGACCAAAATCGCGTGTTGCGTTCTATCGTTAGCTGATACCAGGAGAGGTGATGCCCACCAAAGGCGATGGCAGTCTCTATATCGGCAATAGCGCGCTCCACGGTTTGTTCAGACAGTCCGTGCATTAGATCAATATTAAAGTCCTGGAAGATTGTCGCGGCAGCAGTAATAGCGGCTTTGGCCTCATCTGACTGGTGAATTCGCCCGAGGCGGGCAAGATGCTGGTCGTCAAATGACTGAACTCCAATGCTTACTCTTGATACGCCGGCTTCGCGGTACGCTTTGAATCGCGCTACCTCAGCGCTGCCTGGGTTGGCCTCTAAGGTGATTTCGGTACCCTCTTCTATCCCCCAGAGCCGATCGATTCCCTCGAGCAACTGTGCGATGGATGCACCGCTAAACAAACTTGGAGTACCTCCGCCGATAAAGATTGATGCGGGCTTTCTACCGAGGATTCTTGGTTTTTGCAGTGCCAGATCCTGTAACAGTGCGGCGATATAAGGGCCTTCGTCTTTCGTACTGAAGTTCTCGTGGGAGTTGAAGTCGCAGTATGGACATTTGCGCTCACACCACGGGAGGTGAACATAAAGCGAAAGTGGAATTGCGCGTGGATCAGCAGCCAAGTTTTTCTCGAAGTACCGAAACGGCTAAACCTCGATGGCTTACCTTGCGTTTTTGTGCGACATCCAAGTCTGCAGCGGTAAGACCATCCAGGCCGTCGACCAAAAATAAGGGGTCGTAACCAAAACCACAGCTACCTTTAGGCTCCATGCCAATTTTTCCATGCCACTTTGCCTCTGCAATCAGTGGAGAGGGGTCGGTCGCAGAGCTCAGCAGCACGAGCACACAAACAAACCAAGCCGCGCGGGCATCACCTTCAAACTCCGACATGGCAGCTAACAATTTTTCATTGTTGGCGCTGTCTCCTCCGTCACTGTAGCGAGCGGAGTGAACCCCGGGAGCGCCGTTCAATGCAGGCACAACCAGACCTGAGTCATCTGCCAGAGCGGGCAACCCTGTAAAGCTGCTCGCATTGCGGGCTTTCTTGATAGCGTTTTCAATGAAGGTAGAGCCGTCTTCGACGGCCTCGGGAACGTCAAACTCGGACTGCGTTCTAAGCCGAAGGCCAGTCGGAGCCAGTGCATCCTGTAGCTCTTTTAGCTTGCCCGCGTTGCCACTGGCAAGCACTACGACACCCTCTGCAGGCGCAGAAGGATCAGTCATCTGACTGTTTCCAAAGCTGAGTTTTGAACTTGTAGTGGTAGGTTTCTTCACTTCCTTCGGGCCGAAAATCAAACTCGAAGAAGCGCCACTCCCGGTCTATGAACGTGAAGTCCGCAATGTAATAAGTGGCCGGCCCTTCCCGTATCTCCTTGAAGTCGAGAGGGTCTCCTCTTATCAAATCCCAGGTCTCTCCACTGATGGCCATTGGTCTTCCCGTGATCTCTCCGGCCTCTACATCTCGCACTGACAGGGTCAGGATGGCTTTATATTTACCTCGAGCAATCCCATATTCAGCCGCGATTTCAGGGGTAAGGAAGGTGGTGTAAACCACGCTCCGATGTAGTTCAAACCGATCAAAGCGCTCCGACTGTTGTGCTTGGACAATCGGAGTAACTGCCGTGAGGAGGGCAATGAAAAGAGAGACGGCTAGTTTCATTTTTTACAAACGCGATAAATGGCAGTGCTGCCAAACAGGTTTGGTGCGAAAGATTTAAGCAGGTTTGTGCCCGGACCACTGACAATATCGTGGTCCAGAATCTTGATACCCAACTCTCCGCATAAGGTCTCGAAGTCCTTGACAGTGCAGAAGTGGATATTAGGCGTGTTATACCAGTCAAAAGGTAACACTCTGGAGACAGGCATGCGTCCAAGCAATCCCAGATGAAGTCGGCAGCGCCAGTGTCCAAAATTAGGGAAGGTAATGATGGCCTCTTTACCTATGCGCACCATATCTTCAAGAACCGCATGGGGACGATGTAGAACCTGCAGGGCGTGGGCCATCACCACAACATCAAAACTTTGGTCAGGAAAGTTGTCCAGCCCGCGATCCATGTCTTGTTGAACCACTGCAATGCCATTAGCCGCGGCCGCGGTGATATTCGCTGTGTCCAATTCAATCCCCAACGTCGTCGCACCTCGCGCCGCTTCGAGTCGGGCGAGAAACCCCCCATCACCACAGCCAAGGTCGAGAACACGACTACCCATCGGCACCCAGTCGGTAATGCGAGTTAGGTCAAAGCGCATCATGTGTTCACCCTGCTGAGCCACGCCTGCATCAAATCCAGATAGTGAGCCTCGTTTAACAGGAAGGCGTCGTGACCACCGTCCGTTTCAATTTCCGCATAGCTAACAGTTTTGCCGGTGTTTATTAGTGCATCCACCATCTCCCGTGATCGAGCAGGCGAGAACCGCCAATCACTCGAGAATGAGACGATCAGCATTCTGGCCTGAATGGGAGCCAGGGCGTCGCTCAAGTTGCCGTTTGATCCCGCAGCGATATCAAAATTGTCCAGCGCTCTGGTCATTAGCAGATAGGTATTCGCGTCGAAGCGGGTGGAAAACTGGGCGCCTTGATGCCGCAAGTAGCTTTCAACCTCAAAAATCTGGTCGTCGTTATTTTCGTCGACATACCTGCGTTCTCGGCCAAACTTGTCGGTCATCCCCTCGGCGGACATATAGGTTAAGTGCCCTACCATGCGTGCTAAGGCCAATCCTCGCACCGGCGTTTTTTCCTGTTTTTCGTAATAGCCTTCAAACCACTCTGGGTCTGAGATGATGGCGTGTCTGGCGATTTCATTAAAGGCGATGTTTTGGGCGGTAAGTCGCGGCGCTGCCGCCAGCACCGCGCAGTTGGCAACCTCATCGGGGTAATGTACCGCCCAGTGCAAGGCCTGCATGCCGCCGAGGCTTCCGCCGATAACAACCGCCCAACGCGAGATTCCAAGCCGGTTTGCCAAAGCGCGCTGTGAGTTGACCCAGTCCTCTACCGTCACTTCCGGAAAGTCGGGGCCCCATGTGTTACCCGTTAGGGGGTTGATGCTCTTGGGCCCTGTACTGCCATCACACCCCCCAAGGTTGTTGAGTGAGACCACGTAAAAACGGTTGGTGTCGATGGGCTTGCCCGGGCCAATGAGGTTATCCCACCACCCCGGCTTACGGTCCTCAACTGCGTGACGGCCAGCCGCGTGATGGTTACCGCTTAGCGCATGACATATTAAAATAGCGTTGCTGCCCTCGCTGTTGAGCGTTCCATAGGTTTCCAAAATGAGTTCGTAGCCTGGCAGTACCGCTCCACAAGCGAGACCGAAGGGCTCATCAAATCGCTCAATCCTTGGGGTTACTACCCCAACACTGCCGGGAGATTCCATCAGACTAAATACCGAACACCAGCTGAGTTGGCAGTCCAGTTGCCACTGCCATATGTCGCAAGGAAATCTGGATTATATTGATCACAATGAAAACCACGATCGGCGAAAAATCGAGCCCACCCATTGCCGGTAGCATCGATCTTACTGGTGCCATGACAGGCTCTGTGACTTGGTAAATCAGCCGGATTGCGGGGTGGTGGCTACCCGGAGCCACCCAACTGACAACGATCATGATAACGATTGCGATGAGATAGGTGTTGACCACCAGCGCGGCGAGCCCGATACCGCTCCAAACAAGCAGCTGCAGTGCGCCTGGAATATATCCCCCTAGCCCTAGAACGCCCCCCAGAACCAGCGCCTGCACGAGTAATGCAAGCACGATGACTGCTGGATCAATGCGCTTCCCCGCCGGTATGCCGCGGCGCAATACATTGATCGGTGGCTGCGTTGCTTTCACCACAAACTGGGAAATCGGGTTATAAAAATCCGCGCCCCCCGCTTGCAGCATACCTCTCAGGACCGTGAGGAACAGGTAGAGAGAGCCCAGGGTCTCTATGAGGAACAGCGAGATTTCTTGCAGTGCACCCATGGTTACTTATATTCCTCTGACATCTCAACGGCCCGATCGAAACAGGCCTGCATAGCCTTATTCACCAAGGTGGCTAATCCACCGCGGTCGAAACTGTCGAGCGCCCTCGCTGTAGTTCCCCCGGGGCTGGTCACATTACGTCGCAGCGACTCAATAGATTGTGTTTCACTCTTCACAAGACTTGCCGCACCGAGAGCGGTTTGTACAGTCAGTTCTGTTGCGATGTGATGATCAAGCCCCAGCTTTTCACCCGCTTTGATCATGGCCTCCATGAACGCAAAGAAATAGGCAGGGCCACTTCCTGAAACCGCTGTGACGGCGTCGATGTGGGCTTCCTGCTCAAGCCACACCACACTACCCACGACGCTCATCACGCCGCCGACTTGGTTCCGCTGGGCATCACTGACTGAAGCGCTGGCAAACAGGCCTGACGCGCCCAGGCCGATCAATGCGGGGGTGTTGGGCATGCACCGGATGACATTTAAATCTGGGTCTCCAAACATCTCTCTCAATGCCTGCACGGTAACTCCAGCGGCAATTGACATGACAACGGCGCCGGGCTTTATCTTTCCGCGCAGTGACTGTGTTACGGCTTCCATGACTTGAGGCTTTACTGCCAGAATCACAAGATCCGCACGCTCGGTGACATCTCCCGCTTGCGCTGACAACGCAGAGACACCCCTGCTTGCCCAATTGGCTCTCGCGTCTTCGGAGGGATCACCGCCGCTGATCTGGTCGGCGCTGAAGCCGGCGGCTAATAAGCCACCCATAATGGCGGTTGCCATGTTGCCCGTGCCGACAAAGCTGATGTGGTTTGGAAGTGCGTCCATACTCAAGCGGGTTTTCTTAGGGTTTATCGAAGCGACAGTATACTGCGTCCACCCGGTGATGGTGGTTAGCGTGGCCCAAAAATATCAGTGCCGATACGGACTATCGTGGCGCCCTCTGCAATTGCTGCCTCTAGGTCACCGGACATGCCCATTGACAGCGTGTCGAGGGTTGGATGGTTAACTTTACTGTTTGCGAAGAGCTGGCTCAGCTCTCTAAAAGGCGCTCTCTGCTCTTTCAGGGTTGATGCCGGAGCAGGAATTGCCATAAGCCCACGTAGCTTTAAATTGGGCAAGTCGCGGAACATGGCGAGAAAGCCACTGAGATCTTCTGGCAATAATCCTGCTTTAGAGGGCTCTCGTGAGACGTTGACCTGAATACAGACATTAAGAGGCCCCATGGTTTCGGGGCGTTGCTCATTGAGTCGCAGGGCAATCTTTGGCCGATCAACCGTATGTACCCAATCCATGCTCTCTGCTAGTGCGCGGGTTTTATTGGATTGAACAGGACCAATAAAGTGCCAATTCACGCCGGTCTTTCTAATTGCAGCGGCTTTCTCGATAGCCTCTTGTGCGTAGTTTTCTCCAAATGCCAACTGCCCCGCTCCAAGGGCCTCTTCAATCGCCTCAACTGGCTTGGTTTTGCTGACGGCTACGAGCGTAACTGATCCAGCAGGCCTGCCAGCCTCACGTTCCGCCATAGCGATTCGCTGGCGAACCTGTTGTAATCGATGGGCTACATTTCTCGGCTGCATAGTGCCATGATAGCTGAGGTACACTGGTTTGGTCTTTGGCTTATCAAGGAAGAAGTCCATGGATATCACAGAGTTGTTGGCATTCAGCGCTAAACAGGGCGCTTCAGATTTACACCTTTCCTCCGGGTTGCCACCGATGATCCGGGTTGACGGGGATGTGCGGCGTATAAACGTTCCCCCGCTAGACCACGCGCAGGTTCATGACCTTATTTACGACATCATGAACGACAAGCAGCGCAAAGACTTTGAAGAGTTCTTCGAAACCGATTTTTCTTTTGAGGTACCCGGCGTCGCGCGTTTTAGGGTGAATGCGTTTAATCAGAATCGTGGTGCCGCTGCTGTTTTTAGAACTATCCCCTCCAAGGTCTTGACCATGGATGACTTGGGCATGGGACAGGTTTTCAGAGACGTATCGTTATTGCCCAGAGGGTTGGTGTTGGTCACCGGCCCAACCGGCTCTGGTAAGTCGACGACACTTGCGGCCATGATTGATTTCATCAACGATAATCGTTACGACCATATCCTCACTATTGAAGATCCGATTGAATTCGTTCACGAATCCAAACGTTGTCTTGTCAATCAGCGTGAAGTGCACCGAGATACGCTCGGGTTTTCTGAGGCGTTACGATCCGCTCTGAGGGAAGATCCTGACATTATTCTGGTGGGAGAGATGCGAGACTTAGAAACCATTCGTCTGGCGCTTACCGCCGCGGAGACGGGCCATCTCGTCTTTGGCACCCTCCACACCACCTCAGCAGCAAAAACGATTGACCGGGTGATTGATGTGTTCCCCGCGGCCGAGAAGGCGATGGTCCGATCCATGCTTTCTGAATCGCTTCAGGCGGTGATCTCACAGACTCTGCTAAAGCGCCGAACCGGTGGCCGGGTGGCTGCCCATGAAATCATGCGGGGCACCTCGGCGATTCGAAACCTCATTCGAGAGGATAAGGTTGCACAGATGTATTCGGCTATTCAGACCGGCCAGTCAATTGGCATGCAGACCATGGACCAGTGCCTGCAAAATCTTGTCGAGAAAAAACTTATAACCTTGGAGACTGCGAGGGAGAAGGCTCGCCAGCCTGAATCCATCGGGTAAACGTGAAGCCCGACGGCTGGGACATTGCGCCGGCGGCCGGTGCAATTTACCCCAAGCAATCACTCAAATGCCGCGTACAGGGGGAACGTCTTGGAAGAGCTGTTAAAAGCGATCGTCGAGCACCAGGCTTCCGATGCGTTTGTTACGGTCGGCGCACCTATTACGTTGAAAGTTGACGGCACGCTTACAACCCTGGGAGATCAACCCCTCGACGAGAAACAGGTTGCTGACCTTATAGCCGCCACGATGTCTGAAGGAAGTCAGCAGGCCTTCGCCGAACGGCAGGAAGCCAACTACGCCATTGATCACCCTGGTCACGGACGAATGAGGGCTAGCGCTTTCATCCAGCGAGGACTTCCGGGGCTGGTTCTGAGGCGCATTAGTGGCGAGATCCCTGATTTTAAAGCGCTCGGCTTACCACCAGTCATGAAACAGCTTGCCATGTTGAAGCGGGGCCTCGTGATTTTGGTTGGGGGTACTGGCACCGGCAAGTCAACGTCTTTGGCATCCATGCTGGATTATCGAAATGCCAACAGCCGTGGCCACATCATTACGGTGGAGGATCCAATAGAGTTTGTTCACTCTCACAAGGGTTGTCTCGTAACTCAGCGAGAGGTGGGATTGGACACAGAGTCTTATGACGTGGCTCTGGCGAATACGCTACGCCAGGCGCCAGATGTCATCATGATTGGCGAGGTAAGGACAGCAAAAACCATGGAGTCCGCGCTGGCCTTCGCTGAGACAGGCCATCTCTGTTTTTGCACCCTGCACGCCAACAACGCTAATCAGGCGTTGGATCGGATACAAAGTTTTTTCCCAGCAGCACAGCAAAATCAGGTCTGGATGGATTTATCACTCAACCTGCGCGCGATGGTGGCACAGCAATTGTTACCGGCGCGTAACGGCAAGGGCCGTGTTCCTGTGGTCGAAGTGTTGTTGGCCACCGCACTGATTCAAGATCATATCCGCAAAGGAGAAGTGCACCTGATTAAGGAATTGATGGGCCGATCCACCGAGCAAGGCATGCAAACCTTTGATCAATCCCTCCTTGAGGCCTACAAATCCGGTCTGATTTCCCAAGCTGATGCGATCAGACACGCGGACTCGGCCAATGACGTACGCCTAAATATCAAGCTTCATGAGCATGGCGCTGAGTCACTGACCGAAAGCACGGACTTTGAGGTGGAGTGATCTCGGGTTCACTTGTTTTCAGAATCAAGCGAAAACCAGGTTTGCAGAATGATGTTGGCGGCATCAGCGTCGATCGGCTTTTTGCTGTAGTCACCCTTATGGCCCTGCACTGCTTTCTCGGCCTTGGCAGCATTTGACGATAGCCTTTCGTCTACCATCGCGACGGGCAGGCCAAAACGGCCCTCAAGCTGTCGGGCAAATCGCCTTGCCCTGGGCGTGATCACCGCTTCTGTGCCATCCATGTTGAGTGGGTCTCCAACGACCAGCTGTGATGGCTTCCATGTGTCGATGAGGGACTCGACCTCAGCCCAGTTGGGTACGCCATCTCTTGCCTTGATGACGGCGCATGGTTGACTTGTTCCCAGCATCCGTGTCCCTACCGCGACGCCGATATTCTTGAGGCCCCAATCAAAACCCATTACTCGGCTTGCTTCTGTCATGCGTGCCCTGCCTGGCCCGACATCAATCCGATATCGATACCCAGTTCGCGTGCGGCTTCCCTGTGGCGATCCTCTGGTCTGATATCAAAAACAATGCGTGGATCTGCCTTTACCGTAAGCCAGCTATTTTCCGATAGCTCTGATTCAAGCTGGCCGGCACCCCAACCGGCGTATCCCAGCGCAACAAGGTATCGAGCAGGACCACAGCCCTCACCAATCGCCATTAATACGTCCCGGGAGGTGGTGAGTGAGAAACTATCGCTGACGGACATGGTTGATTCCCAGTCGCCCTCAGGCTCATGCAGGATAAATCCATGTTCCGACTGCACCGGTCCACCTGCAAAGACTTTTTCCTTGTGGCGGTTTTTCTCGAGAGGTAATTCGAGTGAGGAAAAAACCTCTTCAAGTGACACACCCAGAGGCTGGTTAATAACAATGCCCATCGCCCCATTTTCACTGTGTTCACAAAGATACGTTACGGTCCGGGCAAAAAAACCCTCCCGCAGTGACGGTGTCGCGATCAAGAAGTGATCTTTGAGCGTTGCCGCGCAAGGAGGGCTATTCATTGCAGGGATATCCACACAGCGCTGTTCTGGCCAACAGTCATGATCGTGGCTGATTTCCGCGTTCAGTTCTGAACTGCCATGTTCGCACGATAGTAAGCTCGGGTGTTTGATTGGCCAGTTCGGCGGAAAATGCAGGGAATGGTGCCGCCAGCACCACTGTGTTCTGTGCGGCTCGATCTAGAGCCGGATCTCCCGATGTTTTGATCACAGTGACTCTATCAAGCTCTCCGTTGGCGAGTATTCGAACAGACAGCCTGACATCTCCCTCTCCCAAATATCGATGCTCTTCAGCGAGCATCATTCCGATTTCCTCGACCCGCGAACGCCACCTAGCGAGATATGCCGCGTCGAGGGACTGACGCGCAGCTACTGCGCCTATGACGGAGGGGTCATTGTTACTGCTGTCAGAAATGGACTGATAGTTTGTTGCCGACATGGCAGCGTTGTCCGAGCCGTGTATCAATGACCTACCCGACGCCTCATTTTCCGGAGTGCTTGTTTCTCCAAGAGTCATCGTCGTTGCGGGATGCCACTGGGAGCTGATCTCACCCCCGGCGTTTTCCAATCCCGCCTGATTCATGGCGGCAACGTGGCGGGCTTTATCGGGCTGGGCGCTGGGGTTGAGAGCGACTGTGACGGCGAGCTCCTCGGCGCGTTGGGCAGAGAGATCGACGCTGAAGCTAAGACTGATAATAAGCGCAACGTGAAGAGTCGTGGCAATAATCAGGGCCGGCGTCAGCGGACTCCTACTAACACCTGTCAAAAAAGCAGGCAAGGATTGAGGCAGTGACGCCGGTACTTTACTTAGCAAGGCGATCCATCTCTTCATTAAGGCTAGACATTAAAATACCGCCAATGTCGATCGACTGTTCGCGCTCAATCTCACGCAGACAGGTTGGGCTCGTCACATTGATCTCGGTAAGAAAGTCTCCGATGACATCGAGCCCGACGAACCAGAGGCCCCGGCGGCGTAGCTCGGGGCCAACTTGTGCCGCAATCCACTGATCCCGCTCGCTGAGCGGTTGAACAATCCCCGACCCGCCTGCAGCCAGGTTGCCCCTTGTCTCACCGGCCAGCGGTACTCTCGCAAGACAATAGGGAATTGCCTCGCCATTGACCATCAGGATGCGTTTATCACCTTGCTTTATCTCTGGCAGAAATCGTTGTGCCATGATTGTCCGCTGTCCAAAGTGCGTGAGGGTTTCCAGAATGACACTGACGTTTGGATCGTTTTCCTTTGCTCTAAAGATGGAGCTCCCTCCCATTCCGTCGAGAGGTTTATAGATCACATCTTTTTGCTCAGCATGAAACTTGCGCAGCTGTTCTATATCTCTGCTTACCAGAAGCGGTGGGCAGCATGAAGGAAACTGTGTAGCAAACAGTTTTTCGTTACAGTCCCTGAGGCTTGCGCAACGATTAACAATAAGCGTCCCTTGTCGTTCCGCTGTTTCAAGCAAGTGAGATGTATAGACAAACTCCATGTCAAAGGGAGGATCTTTGCGCATAAAAATCGCATCGAGTTCAGCGAGAGATCTATCCTCGGCCTCCCCGAGGGTGTAGTAGGCACCCGGATCCTTGGCGACCTGAAGTGGCCGCATATTGGCCCGCCCATTGCCACCTCTCAAGAACAGATCTGGCTGTTCCATATACCAAAGATGCCAACCCATAGCTTGCGCAGACCACAAAAGCCCAAGGGTGGTATCTTTCTTGAAATTAATGGTGTTGATCGGATCCATGACTACACCGACATGCCGACTCATAAGGCCATCCTTTGCTGCATAAGAAGTAATGTTTTAAAGGCCGTTTACGCGGCATATTATCAGGGAGTTTATCGTTGATACTTGACCTCGTGTACCTATTGTTCGCGTCGCTGAATCTGCTTGCGACCCTGACAGCCCTGTTTCGTGGCAGAGCACTTGGCTGGCTAGTACCTCCATGGTTTTTGCTTTCCCTTTTTGCCACCGAACTGGTGGTTGTTCGATTGTCGCTGCGGTTATTGGTCTTACTGATCGCCCTCGTGCTGATGGGTAACAGTGTGTTTGTCTCCCTGGGGCATGTAGTGTTTGTGATCGCGATACTTGGAGACTTGGCAGTGCTGCGTCGGCACTTTGAGAGTGGCAAGACTTTTGAGCGTGCACTGCGTACGGGGCTGGAATTAGATTTTGAAGGCCGGATTCCCGCTCACCGAAGAGGCCATCTCAGTCATCAGATCAGCGCTACAGATTGGATGCACCCCCGCCGATTTGTTAGACCGGGTGTGAGGATAGCCCGAGACATAGCTTATGGGCCCGCGGGAAAACGCAACTTGCTAGATATATACCAGCCCCTATCCGCTGGGGAGAGGCGGCCGGTTTTACTTCACGTGCATGGGGGCGCGTGGGTTATGGGTCATAAGGCCGAGCAAGCTTAGCCATTGCTACACCACATGACGTCTCTTGGTTGGGTTTGTGTATCGATTAACTATAGACTTTCCCCCCGCGCGACGTTCCCAGATCACATTGTGGATGTGAAGCGATCGATTGCTTGGGTGCGTGAAAATATTGCCTCATATGCGGGTGATCCAGAGTTTATAGCTATTACCGGGGGTTCAGCGGGAGGGCATCTTGCCAGCCTTGCGGCTTTATCAGCAGGCGCTACCGATTGGCAGCCTGGCTTTGAGGGAGCAGATACCTCTATACAAGCTGCGATGACCTTGTACGGGTGCTATGACCTTCGCGACAGATTTGGTATTCGGTCCCGTAATCGTATCGATAGACCGGTGGGGAAAGCGCTGATGAAGGTATCTAAAGAGACCGAGCTCGAGCTATGGGACCGGGCCTCGCCAGTGAGTTGGGTAAGTGAAAATGCTCCCCCCTTTTTTGTCATTCAGGGGACTCATGACACCCTGATTTGGGTTGAAGAAGCTCGGCGCTTTGTGGCTGAGTTGTCTTCTGTTAGTCAGCAGTCTGTCGTTTACGCGGAGCTTGAAGGTGCGCAGCATGCCTTCGATATTGTGCATTCACCCCGCACATCCCATTACCTAAATGCAGCTTCCTGGTGGCTGGAGTGGGCTTATGTGGACTGGCAGGCAAGGAATTCTCGCTGAGCTGCGAGCTTTATCACAGGCCTCAGGGGCTTAATTAACATCCCCCCAACGTGAACCAATTATGCCCAGAGCGACCGCGGGGGCGGTTTCCGTTCGGAGAACTCTTGGCCCTAGGCGGAGCCCTTGAAAACCGGCAGTGGTTGCCAGTGCTATTTCTTGTTCAGTCAATCCGCCCTCTGGCCCAATGAGTAGATCAATTGAGCTTGGCGCGGCCTCGGGCCACGCGGTGCTAGTTTGATGGTCGAGCACCCACTTCAGAGCACTCTCTGCGCTGGCAACCCATGCCGCTAGATGCTTGGGTGGGTGTATCGCCGGAACGCGCGCTCGCCCACATTGTTCGCAGGCGCCAATAACAATTTGGCGCCAGTGAGCCAACCGCTTATCCAGGCGATCTGCGGGCAACTTCACATCCACGCGCTCGCTAAACAGGGGAGTGATTTCCGAGATCCCGAGTTCGGTTGCTTTTTGGATGGCCCAATCAAACCGGTCTCCTTTGCTCAGACAGAGGCCCAGATGAGTCTCGATTGGGGCTTCGGCAATGGCTTCTTGTGCCTTTAGCACACTAATCCAAAGGGATTTTTTTTCGATGCGGTCGACGCTGCAGACCCAGTCCAGACCTTCCCCGTTGAAGAGAGTTACAGCATCGCCCGCTGACGCCCGAAGTACCTTCCCCAGATGATGAGCCGCGATAGGATCCAGCTCAATGACTGAGCCTGCCTCAAGCTGCTGAGGGGTGTATAGCCTTATTTGACGCATCAGCGGAACCCGAGCTTATCAAACCGCAGTTGCGTGCAATGGTACACACTGGCTCTGATTGATTCATCGTATAAAAATGAATTGGCGGCGCCCCGCTCTCAAGAAGCGTTGCACACAACTGTGATACCACCTCAATGCCGAATTTGTATGCGCTATCGGCATCATCGGTAAAATCTGCCATGCGTCGCTCAATCCACCGCGGGATCTCTGCACCGCAGGCCTGAGAGAACCGCTGAAGCTTTGCAAAATCCGTGATCGGCATAATGCCTGGATGCACAGGCCGGGCTATCCCTGCGGCCATGCAGCGATCAACAAAGTAAAAATAGGATTCCACGTTGTAGAAGTACTGGGTGACTGCCTTATCGGCGCCTGCTTCGAGTTTTTCCTTCAAGAAGTGGATGTCGCGCTCGTAACCTGAGGCCTCGGGATGAATCTCGGGGTAGGCTGCTACAGCAATCTCAAAGTGGCTCCCGGTTTTATCCCTGATGAAAGAGACCAGTTCGCTGGCGTGTACCAAAGGGTGACCCTCCGAGACGCCCGGGGGTGAATCTCCCCGTAGGGCCACCAGCCTATGAATGCCTTTATCTTGATAGTTGCGAAGCAGGCCCTCAATCACCTCGTGATTATCGGTTCCGAAACTGATGTGAGGTGCCACGTCGTAGCCAAGATCAGACAGCCCAATGACGGTATCGATTGTGCTATCCCTTGTGGAGCCCCCGGCGCCGTAGGTAACTGAGCAGTACTCTGGATCAAGCGCACTCAGAGCAGGCACGGTTTCTTCAAGTAACTTGAGACGACCCGCTACTGTTTTTGGCGGAAAGAACTCCAAACTGCAATTGCCCTCCATGGCCATGATCAATCCCTCGCTTAGTATTTGTAGCTATCGGTTTTGAAGGGGCCGTCGACAGATACGCCGATGTAACTAGCCTGATCTTCGGTAAGGCGCGTGATTACGCCACCAAAGCCCTGCACCATCAGTGCAGCGACCTGTTCATCCAGATGCTTGGGCAGCACTTCCACAGAGATGTTTGCTGCCTTGTCGGCTTCGGGAAGATCTGCAAAGCGTTTTGCATAAAGATGGATCTGTGCCAACACCTGGTTGGCGAAAGAGCCGTCCATGATACGAGAAGGATGGCCAGTGGCATTGCCGAGGTTCACAAGACGGCCCTCGGAGAGCAGCAGCAAGTGATCGTTGCTACTGCGATCCCGGTAAATTTTGTGTACCTGTGGCTTCACTTCTTCCCACTCCCAGTTTTCGCGCATATAGGCAGTATCGATTTCATTGTCGAAATGGCCGATGTTGCACACCACTGCACCGCACTTGAGGGCTTTTAGCATGGCGGCGTTGCAAACATTGAAGTTGCCCGTCGAGGTCACCAGTAGATCGGTGGTGGCGAGAAGGTCCGTGTTGATACAGCTATCGGTGCCGTCGTTGATACCGTCTTTGAAGGTAGACACGACTTCGAAGCCATCCATGCAGGCCTGCATGGCGCAAATGGGGTCGACTTCAGTGACCCGCACGATCATGCCCTCTTGGCGCAGCGACAGCGCAGATCCCTTGCCCACATCTCCATAGCCGATAACGAGCGCGCGTTTGCCTGCAAGCAAATGATCCAAGCCGCGCTTGATGGCATCGTTAAGGCTGTGGCGGCAGCCATACTTGTTGTCGTTTTTGGACTTGGTCACGGAGTCATTGACGTTGATAGCGGGAACTTTCAGTTCTCCATTGGCAATCATCTCGTAGAGTCGGTGCACGCCTGTGGTCGTCTCTTCGGTAATGCCGTGGATGCGCTCGAGCATTTCGGGGTACTTTTCATGGAGCATCCCCGTCAGATCGCCGCCATCATCCAGCACCATGTTGGCGTCCCAGGGCTTTCCATCCTTCAGGATGGTCTGCTCGATGCACCACTCGTATTCTTCTTCGGTCTCTCCTTTCCAGGCAAAAACCGGAACCCCTGAGGCCGCTACTGCTGCCGCGGCGTGGTCTTGGGTCGAGAAAATGTTGCACGAGGACCAACGTACTTCAGCGCCGAGGGCGACCAGGGTTTCAATAAGTACACCGGTCTGAATAGTCATGTGGATGCATCCAAGGATCTTGGCACCCGCCAGCGGTTGCTCCGCGCGGTATTGATCCCGCAGGGCTATCAGCGCGGGCATCTCGCTTTCTGCAATATCCAGTTCCCGGCGGCCCCAGCCCGCGAGGTTGATGTCTGCGACTTTGTAGTCGGTAAAATTCTCTACGTTTACAGCAGTGTTCATAACAGGTTCCTTGGCCCGAAGGCGGTTGGCTTTAAATCTAAAAAACGGGTTTTATACAGCTTTGCGCAGCTCCTCGGCGCGGTCGGTGAGCTCCCAGGGAAAGCCCTGATCATCGCGGCCAAAGTGGCCATAGCTGGCAGTTTTACGGTAGATCGGCTTTTTCAGGTCGAGCATGTCGATGATGCCTTTAGGCCGCAGGTCGAAGTGGTCTCGGACAAGCCTCACGATAACCGCCTCATCCACTTGGTTGGTGCCGAAAGTATTCAGGGAAATCGACGTAGGTTCTGCGACCCCGATGGCGTATGAGACTTGAATTTCAACGCGCTCGGCCAGTCCAGCTGCGACAATGTTTTTAGCCACATAGCGGGCGGCGTAGGCCGCGGAGCGGTCGACTTTCGAGGGATCCTTTCCTGAGAAGGCGCCACCCCCATGGCGGGCCATACCCCCATAGGTGTCTACGATGATTTTTCGGCCAGTTAGGCCGGCATCCCCCACGGGTCCACCAATGATGAACTGTCCCGTCGGGTTGATATGAAACCTAGTTTCCCCGTGCAGCCATTCTTTGGGTAGAACTGCTTCGATGATTTGTTCACGGACTAAGGCGTGAATGTCTGCCTGTGAGATATCGGGATCATGCTGGGTCGAGAGCACTACCGCATCGACGCGCTCGGGCTTGCCCGCTTCGTCATAGCTCAGGGTGACCTGGCTTTTGGCATCGGGTCTCAACCAGGGCAGTGCCCCTGACTTACGCAGCTCTGCCTGTTTCTCTACCAAGCGATGCGCGTAGTAAATCGGTGCAGGCATGAGCACATCAGTCTCGTTGGTTGCGTAACCGAACATGAGGCCCTGATCTCCGGCACCCATCTCCTTGTTCTCACCCTCATCGACACCCATGGCAATGTCGTGGGACTGCTTGCCGATAGCGTTAATGACTGCGCAAGAGGCTCCATCGAAACCGACATCGGAGCTGTTATAGCCAATGTCGGTCACCACGCCTCTTACGACTTCTTCCAGATCAACGTAGGTGTTGGTTGTGACTTCGCCTGCGACAACAACCATGCCGGTTTTGACCAGAGTTTCTACCGCTACACGGGCGTTGCGGTCGTCGGCAATAATGGCATCCAGAATGGCATCAGAAATCTGGTCTGCCATCTTGTCGGGATGCCCTTCAGACACGGACTCCGACGTAAATAGTGAGTACTCGCTCATTATATAATCCTTGATATTACTTTGTTTGTTTTTGAAAAAGCCTTACTTGAATTTGAAAGCCGTTGCGTTGAGCAAGGAACAGTTCAGCCCTGTTTTCAAGGCCGGCTGACTGAGCCCAGTCGCTAAGTTGACTAGCCTCAAAGCCCAGCCAGAGATCCCCGCAATGTTCTCGTGCCCACAGCTGATCATGGGCACAAAGCTCGCTGATGATGAGGCGCCCATCCTGTCTCAGGAGTGTTCCCGCGGCATCCATAATCGCCGATGGGTCGGGGGTATGGTGTAGCACCATATTGGCAATGATGACGTCAAAACGTCGATTGTCACGGATGAGGGTATCCGCCTCCCCGAGGACCAGCGACACGTTGTCGAACTTGAGGGTTCTCGCCTTGGCAAGGGCCAGCATTTCCTCCGCGTTGTCGAGCCCGGTAACCGCCTTTGCCCGCCTGGCCAACTCGGGGAGCAAGCTGCCGTCTCCTGGGCCAATCTCCAAGATCGAGGCGCTTGCCACATTATCGGCGCGGTCGAGTAAGTGAAGTGTCGCGTTGCTGTAGTCTTCCCAAGAGGCAATGAGCTCCTGTTGCTCACGGAGCCGCTCACTGTTCTCCCTAAAAAAGGCGCGAGAATGTTGCTCCCGAACTGCCTGTACCCGAGCCAGGCCTTGCTCAAGCCGGGTGGCAAGGGCAATAAGGTCGATGTGCCGAAGCGTTTCCTCCAATAGGCCCTGCTGTTCCCCTTCTGGCACCTGCCGGCGGTAGAACGTGACGGTGCCCTCTTTTTTGCGGGCAAGCAGGTTGGCTTGCACCAAAATTTTCAGATGGTGGCTCAGCGCGCTCTGCCTCAGCTGAAAAACCTCGCACAGCTCGGACACGTTGAGGGACTCATCTTTCAACAGCCGCAACACTTGCACACGCAACTCATCTCCGAGAGCCTTGAATAACGTGGGCAATGACGGACGATCTGCGGCCGGGGCGAGCCTGGCAATGTTGGATCTAGAAACCATGGCGCGAAGGCTAGCACCCCTCGAACCTTTAATCAAAATATTTTGATGTACCAATAATGCGCTTTTTGGCGCCCTCTCTGACTATACTGCTCCCTCACGTTGTCGGGGGAGAGGGTTTTGGACCAGCAGGCACTCAAAGAGCAGGTAGCCGCCGCAGCTGTAGAGCGCGTCGCAAACATTTACAGCGATAAGCTTGTCCTTGGTATTGGCACTGGGAGCACGGCGGAATGCTTTATTCGCGGTTTGGTCGCTCTCAGGGGGAGAATAGAGACCACAGTAGCAAGCTCCGAACGGTCGGCGGCTCTGTTGATAGAGCTGGGCATACCTGTAACTGATTTAAACAGCGTGTCTGAGTTGGATGCCTATATCGACGGGGCCGATGAGGCGAATGAGTCTCTCGCTTTAATCAAGGGCGGTGGCGCAGCGCATACCCGCGAAAAAATCGTTGCCGCGGTAGCAAAGCAGTTCATATGCATCGCTGACGAGAGCAAGTGGGTCGAGACTCTTGGCAGGTTCCCGCTACCCGTTGAGGTCATTCCTATGGCGCGGAGCTATGTGGCCCGTGAGCTGGTCAAGCTTGGTGGTCAGCCCGTATGGCGTGAGGGAGTGGTTACGGATAATGGCAACATCATCTTGGACGTTCACGGATTGAGAATCACTGACCCCTGTAAGATGGAAACAGACATCAACCAGCTGACAGGCGTCGTTAGCAACGGCTTATTCGCCCATCGCCCTGCGGACCTGCTGTTGTTAGGCACGAATTGCGGGGTGGAAGAGCGGGTTGCTTCTGCGTAGCGGCGAGGTCAAACGGGATTAGGAATCCCCTCAACTAGGGGATATCCATATCAACGACTTTGCCGGGGTTGAGAATGAGATCGGGGTCGAACAGTCGTTTGATCGCTTTCATCAATGCGATCTCTTCAGCAGAGCGCGAGTAATGCAGAAATTCTTTTTTTAGCATTCCGACGCCGTGTTCCGCTGAAACCGATCCTCCACAATCATCGACGATCCTGAACAGTTCGTTGCTCACTGATTTGCACTTGGCCTCGAACTCCTCCGGCGGCATGCTATCGGGCTTGAGGATGTTTAGGTGGAGATTACCGTCACCGATGTGGCCGTACCAAACCACCTCGAAGTCAGGATAACGTTGCTCCACAACCTCCGCGATCTTTGCCAGCAGCTCGGGTACCTTGCTAACCGTTGCTGAAATGTCGTTCTTATAAGGGGTCCACCGTGCAATGGTTTCTGAAATGTTCTCTCTCAGCTGCCAAAGGCTTTTCGCCTGAGTAATCGTTTGACTGACAACCGCATCCTCCGCTTCGCCGGCGGTCATCGCCTGTTCCACGAGAGCCTCTAACTCCCTGTCGCTATGCTCCCCCACGCGCTCGTATTCGGCCAACACATAGAAAGGACTGGCACCGTTGAAGGGCGCGCGCAGGCCCTGCTGGGCGATGAGTTTTTCGAGGGCGAGATGAGAAAAGAATTCGAATGCCAGAAGATCCGCTTGACCCTGAAGCCTCTGCAGCAGTGACATGATTGCGCCCATCGATTTCACCCCGAGGACCAGGACAGCGGTGTCCGTGGGTGGTGAGCAAAGTTGAAGCGTGGCTTCCACGATGACGCCCAAAATGCCCTCTGATCCGATCATTAGGTGCCGGAAATCCAGCCCGGTGTTGTTTTTCAGCAAGCCCCTGTTCAAGGTCAAGAGCTCTCCGGTGCCAATAACGACTTTGAGCCCGCTTACCCAGTTTCGTGTCATCCCGTACCGAATAACCTGAATGCCACCGGCGTTCGTGGCGATGTTACCGCCGATTTGGCTCGAGCCACTGGAGGCAAAGTCAACGGGGTAATGAAGCCCTATATTTTTTGCAGTCTCTTGGATTTGTGCGGTGATTGCACCCGCCTCACAGGTGATGCTGCGACTTGTTGGGTCAACATCGATAATCCGATTCATTCGATCCAGCGACAGGACCAGCTCACCGCTGGCAGCCACGGCGCCACCGCTCAAACCAGTACGGCCTCCCGAAGGTACGATAGACGTATTGAAGCGACGGGCGAGCTGGATGATTTGTTGAACTTCTGCAATCGACTCGGGAAATAGCACTGCGGCAGGGTTGGGCGTGGCGAAGCGAGTCCAGTCACGCCCGAAATGGCTGCAGGAATCCTTATCGGTCAAACAGCGATCATCCCCCAGTAGCGATACCAGCTCTTGAAAAATGGTCGACCTATCCCCTGCAGTCACTTAACAAATCTCTTCGGTCGGTCACGTTAAATTGCATGGGCCTTTATAAGTAAGACTTGTACAGATTGAAAGGGGGTGAAGTCGGCAAGAAGCAGCTCTTGCTGTTAGTGAAGCGGCTCCCATCGTTAAAGCAACCCGAGATGGCTTGTTGCCCGCGAGGACTGCTATGATTTTCCGACCATGCTTGGTGGTAAAGGCAATAAATCAGCGAGGTGACCACATGTTTTTCCAGGTGTCTTGGGTAGTAGCACGGCGGGTAGCCTTGGCCGCGTTGACAGTCTTGCTGGTGAGCGTGCCCGCCAAAGCGCAGGACCCTGATGGACTGCTGGGGGCCATGACCCCACAGGAGCGCGAGGCTGCCGGTCTCAATAAGCTTTCTGCTGAGGAGCAGCGCTATCTTGAAGCCTGGCTGCTGCAGCGGCTTTCAGTTGAAGAATCGACGCAGCTTTCGAACTCGATCCCCTCTCCAATTGGGACATCGCCCGACGTTGACCATTCAGTCGCAGCCGCGGGTAGCGATACCAGCGACGCCGCCATGGAGGCGGAGATCGAACGCCGTGTTGCGATTGAGGTGGAGGCAGCCATTAGTCAGGCAAAGGAAGATGAGGCAGCGGAGGAGGCCGCAAGGGACGCCGCGCTGAATGAGCCCTTCGAGGCGGAGATCGTTGGCCCATTTAGCGGGTGGAGCGGGAAAACGGTGTTTACCCTGAGTAATGGTCAGGTATGGCGTCAGCGTAACGGCAGTGACTATCGGCACACGGCGAAGGGTCAAACCGTCGCGGTCAAAAAGAACTTTATGGGGTATTGGACGCTGACAGTGCTGTCGTCGGGCCGTACCGTGGGCGTGCGCCGTATCGACTAAATCGCGCCAAAATGGCGGGCCGCCTGCTGCGACAGTAAATATGTCGCAAGAAGTTGCCTTGTGTGAAGAAAGTTCCGATCTCTATTAGTAAATAATTCACAAATTAGCCCCTGATCCCTCTCGCTCCCTTGCGGCAACAGAGTATTCTAGTCAGTCACCCGGTTCTAAAAGCGCCGGTTGGAGCGCTCAACCAAAACAAACAAAGAGGTTTCCAATGAACGCACTCAATAAGCGACAGCTGAGCTTGGCCGTGTCAGCGGCTCTGGCAACAACGCTGACAAGTGGTCTGGCCTTTGGGCAAGACGATGATGAAACAGTTGAAGAAGTGATCGTAACGGGTACCCGTATTGCGACCACAGATGGCTTTGGTGCCACCAGCCCGGTAACGGTTGTTGACGCTGAGAACATCAAGAACCTTGGCTTCGTGAACATCGAACAGGTGTTGAACAGCTTGCCTTCTATCGAGACAAGCCAGAATGCCAATATTTCAAACGGTTCTTCCGGTACGGCGTCTATCGACCTACGTGGTCTAGGTACCAACCGTACTCTGGTACTGATCAACGGCCGTCGTATGCAGGCGGGTGGTGCGCAGATTCAGGCGCCAGACGTTGGCCAGATTCCAACCATTGCACTTGATCGCGTTGACGTGCTGACAGGTGGTGCATCAGCGACCTATGGTGCTGACGCGGTTGCTGGTGTTGTTAACTTCGTTACCCGCAAGATGGATGGTATCGAGATCCGTGCGGGATGGTCTGGCTACCGCCATGACAATGACAACGGCTACATCCAGGGTTTGATGGATGCGCGTAACTTTGAGTACCCCTCGGGGACTGAAGGCCCTGATGGTGAGAACTATCAAATCGACTTCATCATGGGTAGCGACTTCGCCGATGGTAAGGGTAACGCCACCATGTACGGTACCTGGCGTGAGCAGAAAGAGTTGCGTCAAGAAGCGCGTGACTTCTCGTCTGGTGCGTTGACGGGTTCTGCTACGGGCGTGGGTGGATCAGCAAACGCGATCATCCCTAACTACTTCCTGGCGCCAACAGTCGTTGGCGGTGCTGGTCCTGCCGGCACCAACGGTCGTGCCTATGACTACGATCAGGAATTCTTCGGTAACATCAACTCTTCGGGCGGCCTGACCCCTTGGGATGGAACCAACCGATACAACTATGCTCCTGTAAACCACTTCCTGCGTCCAATCGAGCAGTGGTCTGTGGGCGCGTTTGCCGACTACAAACTCAATGATCATTTCACGCCTTACATGGAGTTCATGTTTGCGAGCAACACCTCGCGTGCTCAGATCGCTGAATCAGGTACCTTCTTCGCTGAGGCGTACATTCTTGATCTGGATGATTTCCCTGCACCATTCCAGCAGGCTCTGATCGACCTGTACGGTCCAGAGTACGATGAGTACGGTGTGTATGTGGGTAAGCGTAACGTTGAGGGTGGCCCTCGTTCTGACAACACTAGCCATGACGCATTCCGTCTGGTTACTGGTATGAAGGGCGATATCAATGACACCTGGTCATACGATATGAGCTACTTGTACGCCAACACGCGATCTACGTCGACCTACGTCAACGACTTCTTCGCGCCTAACATTCGCAAGAACATCGATCCCGATACTGCGGACATTCTCTACGATGTGTTCACTTATCAGGGCGTTACTGCTGAGCAGGCCGCCGGTCTGACTGGTGTTGGTGTTCTGAATGGTAACAACTCGACAGAGGTTATCAGTGCTTACGTTACAGGCGATCTTTTCTCGCTGCCCACTACCAGCAACCCAATCAAAGTGGTTGTGGGTTATGAATGGCGTGAAGAGAAGTTTGAGCGGATTGCCGATACCGTCTTCGAAGAAGGTCAGCTTCTTGGTCAGGGTGGTCCTACCCCCTCACTGATCGGTGGCTACAACGTGACTGAATTCTTCGGGGAAGCAAACATTCCAGTGCTCGATAGCTTGGTCTTCGACTTGGCATATCGTTACTCGGATTACAGCACCGTGGGCGGTCAGGATACTTACCGACTGGGTGTTGACTGGCAGCCAATCGACTTGGTTCGTCTCCGTGCAGGCTACAACCGCGCGGTGCGAGCTCCCAATGTTGGTGAACTGTATCTGGCTCAGAACCTCGGTCTGTGGGCAGGTGTTGACCCCTGTGGTGGTACTGCTGGCGAAGTGCCTGAGTACAGCCCGGAGCAGTGTGCCCGCACCGGTGTAAGTGCTGCTCAGTACGGCAACATCGCATTGAGCCCGGCTGACCAGTACAACCAGATCACGGGTGGTAACCCCAACCTAGAAGCTGAGGAAGCGGACACCATCACTGTGGGTGTGGTTGTCACCCCATGGGATGCTCTGACAGTATCTGTCGACTACTGGAGCATCGAGATCGAAGATACTGTAACCACCATTGGTGCAGAGAACATTCTGCGTCAGTGTGCTGAGAACGGCCTCTTCTGTGAGAACATTACCCGAGCGGGTAACGGTTCGCTGTGGCAGGGTGAGACCGGCTTTGTTGTGAACTCACTGCTCAACGGCGGTAAGAACACCTGGGAAGGTATTGACGTGGCTGGATCCTGGTCACTCGATGCGCTCGGTGGCACCTTCGGTGTGAACATGGTTGGTACTTACATGTTGACCAAGGAAATCGAAATCCCCGGTGCCGACACTTACGACTGTGTTGGCTTGATCAGCAGCCGTTGCTACCCGCAGCCAGAGTGGCGTCATACGATCACTGCTAGCTACGACAGCAACAGCTTCTGGGCAGCGAGCATCCGATGGCGTCACTTCGGTGGTGTTGACTACGATGGTGGTCTGACCAACGGCAAGAGTGACGGTGTTGACCAGATTGTTCAGGACGAGTCTGATGGTGGTGAGAACTACCTCGACATCAACGCGACGATTCGCTTCCTGGGTGATTCTGAGCTGCTGATCGGCGTGAACAACGTGCTCGACTCTGAGCCGCCGCTGGTTGGTGGTTCGCTGTCGTCTAACGCAAACGCTATCGCAGGTTTCTACGACACACTGGGTCAGTACCTGTTTGCTCAGGCGACATTCCGCTTCTAAGGAAACGGTTGCGCCTGGCAGCGTATACTGCCTAAATGAAAAGCGGGTCATTGGCCCGCTTTTTTTATGTCTCGAAGTTGAGCTATGGATAACACTCGTCAGCAATTGGCCCACTGGCGCGCGCAAGTGGCCAGCAACAAAAGCAATGGAACAGCCTGGTTTAACCTCGGCTGGTGGTCGAGCAAAGCAGGGCAGTTTTTGCAGGCGGTGGAGGCCTATGAGCGGGCATTGGGGTGCGGTATTCGAGACCCTGAGGAAGCGATGAGCAATCTTGCTTCAGTGTATTCAGATCGTTTGGCTGACCCTGAGTCCGCCGTTCGGTGGCTCGATGAGGCGCTTCGAAAAAACCCCGACTACTACCCGGCAGTTTTCAATCGCGCGCACATAGCAGAACAAACCGGTGATCGAGAGACTGCAAGTATGCTTTTTGCTCGGGCTGCGGCACTCTCACCCGAGGATCCTTACGCACTTGCCCGCCTGGTAGAGGCCGATCCGACGCTTACACTGGACTCGACGGCAGGACGAAAATTAGAGGAGCTCGCAGGTAACAATCCCGATGCGCTCATGGCGCTGTATCGTTTACAAGAGCGGGTCGGGGATCATGCCAGTGCCTGGGGTTCGCTTGTTCAGGCGAATGAGGCTGACAGGAGCAAACAACCTGGGTGGCCCGGGGCTCAATGGCGCAGTCTGATCTTGGACCAGCTCAAGAGTAACCTTCCCTCAGGGGTCACTGGCTCGCTCAGGGGAGATGCGCCGGTCTTTATTCTCGGGATGTTCCGAACTGGGTCGACACTGCTTGAACAGATTCTTGCTGCTCATCCGAGATTCAACCCCCTAGGAGAGTCTGAGTTTTGGCCAAGGGAAATACATGCTTTGGGTGGTGGCATGATTAAACCGGGAAGACGGCCTGACGCCAATGAACAAACTGAGATCAAGTCGCGATGGCGAGAACATCTGGTTGACCGACGCGCCTCGAAGGAGGTGAGGGTAACTGACAAGC
>CAXPOA010000047.1:0-8114 GCA_964218505.1 Luminiphilus sp. | reverse complement strand
TGTAGTTGCTGGCCAGCGCCGTGTCATCTTCCACTAATGCGATTCGCGTTCTCATTGACCGATTTGATTTTCCTGCGTGTCATTCATTTTGATTCAGTATCTACCGACATCAGATAGTGCCATCGTGGTCGATAGCGAAGGAATTCAGTGTAGCAAATGGTAGTAAAACAGCACCGTCGAAATCCCGTCAATGCGTTGCAGCGGGGCGCTGGCATCGCGCCTCAAAATGAGGGGCAGCGGATGCGAAACGCCACATCAAGTATTCGCTCGGTAAAAAACGCGACGTAAAATGGCCTTAGTACACAAATTCAGGAAAATACCGCGTCATTTTTTGAATTTTCAGGGGAGCTTTGCGACCATACGCGCCCGCACGCGGTCCTTGGTAGGGATCGCCACTGATTGAGGAGCTTTTTATGCCTGTTGTTACTCTTCCCGATGGTTCCGAACGATCCTTCAACCAATCCGTCTCCGTCCATGATGTCGCTCTCGATATTGGCCCGGGTTTGGCCAAGGCGGCACTTGCCGGTGTGGTTAATGGCAAGGAGGTCGATACCTCCTTCGTGATTGATGAAGACAGCCAGCTATCGATTATCACCGAGCGCGATGATGCAGGTGTCGAGATTCTGCGTCACTCCACCGCTCATCTTCTGGCGCAAGCTGTCCAGCAATTATTCCCCGGTACTCAGGTGACGATTGGGCCAACCATCGAAGATGGCTTCTATTACGATTTTGCCACCGGGCACAACTTCACGCCGGAGGATCTCGAGCGCATTGAGAAGCGCATGGAGGAGATCGTTGCTGACGATGTGTCGGTGGAACGTATCGTTTGCTCCCGGGAAAAAGCGGTCGAAATCTTCAGAAATATGGGAGAGTACTTCAAGGTGCAAATCATTGAAGACCTCCCCGACTCGGAGGAAATCTCCATCTACAAGCAGGGAGAGTGGATGGATTTGTGCCGTGGTCCCCATGTGCCCAGCACGGGAAAGTTAAAGGCGTTTAAATTGACCAAAGTTGCCGGTGCTTACTGGCGCGGCGATGCTAACAACCAAATGCTGCAACGCATTTACGGAACGGCTTGGGGCAATAAGAAGGAATTAAAAGCCTACCTCAACCGCATCGCTGAAGCGGAAAAGCGCGACCACCGAAAGATAGCTAAAAAACTCGACCTGTTTCATACCCAGGAAGAAGCCCCTGGTATGGTGTTTTGGCATCCCGCTGGCTGGACTATTTATCAAACTATCGAGCGCTACATGCGCGATAAGCAGTTGCAATACGGGTATCAGGAGATCAAGACCCCTCAGGTAGTAGATATATCTCTCTGGCAGCGTTCGGGCCACGCGGATAAGTTTGCTTCAGGGATGTTCACCCTCGAAGCAGAGGATCGACAGTTTGCGGTCAAGCCAATGAACTGTCCCTGTCACGTGCAGGTGTTTAATCAGGGTCTCAAGTCCTATAGGGATCTTCCCTTGAGGCTCGCCGAGTTTGGCAGTTGCCATCGAAATGAACCCTCGGGATCGCTGCACGGCATCATGCGGGTTAGGGGCTTCACTCAGGACGATGCCCATATTTTTTGTACCGAGGATCAGATTCAGAGTGAAGTCTCTACCTTTATCGATATGCTCCATGAGGTCTATCGCGACTTTGGATTCGACGAAGTTATTTACCGTTTATCAACCCGGCCCGCTGAGCGGGTTGGCAGTGATGTAGATTGGGACCGCGCGGAGTCGGCATTGGCGGAGGCGCTCAATGCCAAGTCCCTGCCCTGGGAGGAGCTTCCCGGAGAGGGTGCCTTTTACGGCCCCAAAATCGAGTTTTCACTGAAAGACTGCATTGGCAGGGTTTGGCAACTGGGGACCATTCAGGTGGATTTCTCCATGCCAGGACGTCTGGACGCCCAGTACGTGGCCGAGGACGGTAGCCGGCAGGTACCGGTTATGCTGCATCGGGCGGTGCTCGGATCCTTTGAGCGCTTCATCGGTATCCTGATAGAGCACTACGAAGGGGAGTTTCCAACGTGGCTCGCTCCCCAGCAGGCCGTAATAGCGCCCATTACCGACAAACAGGCCGCCTATGCCCAGGAATGTGCCGATGCGCTGATCTGGCAGGGATTTCGGGTGGCCACAGATCTTCGTAACGAAAAAATTGGGTTCAAAATACGTGAACACGAGATCGGCAAACTGCCCTACATCCTGGTGGTTGGAGACAAGGAGCGGGAGCAGGGCACTGTTTCGGTGCGTGCCCGACACGGGCAGGATCTGGGCTCCCAGACCCTGGATGATCTGGCAGCGCGGTTGCGGGCAGAGGTCGAGCGCCGGGGTCGCTCGGATCACTAGGAATTTCGGCCCCAAACCGGCGTTTTTCCGGCGTAATTAATAACGTTTGGTTCAAGATCAATGACTTGAGCTTGACTGTGGATACTAGTACTATCCGCGTCCTTCGGTATTGGAGACTAGCAGCATTAAGAGCGACAGCAAGAGCAAGAAGGCTCTCACGAACGAACAGATCACCGCACCTCAGGTGCGCTTTATAGACGCCGATGGGCAGCAGGTGGGGATTGTACCCATCGAGGAAGCGCAGGCGTCAGCTGAAGCTGCAGGTCTCGATCTTGTGATGATGGCGGATTCCGATCCACCGGTATGCAAGGTCATGGACTATGGGAAGCACATTTTCGAAGCGAAGAAGCAGAAGGCTGCTCAGCGAAAGAAGACAAAGCGAATCCAGGTCAAAGAAATGAAATTTCGTCCAGGGACGGATGAGGGTGACTACCAGGTAAAACTACGCAACCTGGTACGTTTCCTAGAAAACGGCGATAAGGCCAAAGTAACGCTTCGTTATCGCGGGCGTGAAATGGCTCATCAGGAAATCGGCATGGAGCTACTCAAGCGGGTAGAAGCCGATCTGAGCGAATTGGGCACCGTCGAGCAGTTTCCGAAAATGGAAGGCCGGCAGTTGACCATGGTTATCGCACCAAAGAAACGGGGTTAGTGGCCCGTGAATGCCCTAACGCCCGATCAATTTAGCTAGCCCAAATGGGCCCAATGCGGAGTTATTGTTATGCCAAAAGCAAAAATTCACAGTGGTGCTGCCAAGCGTTTTAAGAAAACCGCTGGTGGCTACAAGCGCAAGAGCGCTTACAAGAGCCATATCCTCACGAAGATGACGACCAAGCGAAAGCGTCAGCTGCGCGGTACATCGATGATTGATCAGTCTGACAAGGTTCTGATCGATCGTATGCTTCGCGCCAAATAACCGTCATTTACCTCAGGAGTAGAAAACCATGGCTCGTGTAAAACGTGGAGTGACGGCGCGGCGTCGTCACAAGAAGATTCTCAGCAAAGCAAAAGGCTACTATGGTGCGCGTTCGCGCGTTTTTCGGGTAGCCAAGCAGGCCGTCACCAAAGCAGGACAGTACGCTTATCGTGACCGTCGCCAGCGCAAGCGTCAGTTCCGTGCCTTGTGGATCACGCGTATCAACGCTCAGTCCCGTGCAAACGGAATGACTTACAGCCGATTAATCAATGGCTTGAAGAAGGCTGATATCGCGCTGGATCGACGTGTACTGGCAGACCTTGCGGTACATGACAAAGAGGCATTTGCTGCAGTAGTTGAGCGCGCTCGCACCGCCCTCGCTGCTTGACCTCTCAGCCGCTTTACCGCGGGGTGAGTGAGTTGATCCAAAAGGGAAGGGCTGCCAGCTCCTTCCCTTTTTTATGCCAGCTACATCAGGGCACAATCTGGGATTGATCGACAATCGGGAAAGGGACCAGGGAGTCTCTTGAAGCATTAAAAACGGCAGCTATTGAGGCGGTGCGGGCGGCTAGCTCCCCTGCAGAGCTTGAGCAGCTGCGGGTGGATTACCTTGGCAAGAAGGGGCAGCTTACGGGCATCCTCAAAAATCTCGGTACCCTTTCCCCGGAAGATCGACCCAAGGCCGGTGCGCTGATCAACGAGGTCAAGCAGGAGCTTACGGGCTTGCTGAATGCGCGAAAGGATGACCTTGAGCAACAGGCTCTAGCGGAGAAATTGGCCGCAGAGCGTGTCGACGTAACGCTTCCTGGTCGCCGAGTTGATGCAGGTGGCCTTCACCCCATCACGCGCACGATTCAGCGAGTGGAGGACTTCTTTGCGGGGATGGGTTTTGATGTGGTGGAAGGCCCGGAAATTGAAGACGATTATCACAATTTTGAGGCCCTCAATATCCCAGCGCATCATCCGGCGCGTGCGATGCACGATACCTTTTATATAGACGATGCCCACGTACTGAGAACCCATACATCGGGGGTTCAGGTAAGAACCATGGAGAGTCGGGAACCGCCTCTGCGCATCGTCTGCCCCGGGCGAGTGTATCGTTGTGACTCGGATCTAACTCACTCTCCAATGTTTCATCAGGTAGAGGGACTCCTCATCGATGAGCACTCAAGCTTTGGTGATCTAAAGGGACTTCTCGAGCAGTTTTTGCATGCGTTTTTTGAGCGTAGCGATTTGGACGTACGTTTTCGCCCTTCCTACTTTCCCTTCACCGAGCCTTCCGCCGAGGTGGATATTCAGTGCGTGAAGTGCAGTGGTGCTGGCTGCAGGGTGTGCAGTCACACCGGCTGGCTGGAAGTGCTTGGCTGCGGCATGGTTAACCCCCGAGTGTTTGAGATGACAGGAATCGATACCGAACGGTTTACTGGATTTGCTTTCGGGCTCGGGGTCGAACGGCTGGCTATGCTCCGCTACGGCATCGGCGATCTACGCCTGAATTTCGACAATGATTTGCGTTTCTTGCGCCAATTTCAGTGAGGGTAGAGAGTCATGATCATCTCTGAAAGTTGGTTGCGCGAATGGGTCAATCCAAAACTGACCACCGAGGAGCTCGCGGCGCAACTCACCATGTCGGGTCTTGAGGTAGATGCAGTTGCGCCAGTCGCAGGTGACTTTAGCGGCGTTGTGGTTGCCGAAATCATTGAGGCCGAGCAACATCCCGATGCGGATAAACTGCGGGTATGCACGGTAGATAATGGCGATGGCACGGTGCAAATCGTCTGTGGTGCACCCAATGCTCGGGTAGGCTTGAAGGCACCTCTCGCAAGGGTGGGTGCGGTATTACCCGGTAACTTCAAAATCAAAAAGGCCAAGCTTCGAGGCGTCGAGAGTCAGGGCATGCTTTGTGCAGAAGCCGAACTCACGATCTCGGATGAAAACAGCGGATTGATGGAGCTGTCGCCGGACGCACCGGTTGGTACCGATCTGCGAGATTATCTCGCCTTGAACGACACCACACTCGAACTTGGCTTAACGCCTAATCGCGCGGATTGTCTGGGGGTTATCGGTGTGGCACGGGACTTAGCGGCGCTGAACGGTATTTCCTTGTGTGAGCCCAGTGAGGCGCCTGCTGACGTGACCAGCGATCGCGAGTTCCCTGTCGAGGTAAAGGCGACCGACAAGTGCCCACGCTATCTGGGTCGCGTGATAGAGAATGTGGATCTCACCAAGAATTCGCCGCTCTACATTGTCGAGCGATTGCGGCGTGCGGGGATCCGTTCTATTGACCCTGTGGTAGACATTACTAATTACGTCATGCTCGAGTTAGGTCAGCCTTTGCATGCCTTCGATCTCGATACCTTAAATGGTGGCATTGTGGTTCGCGATGCCCATCCCGATGAAAAAATGGTCTTGCTGGACGGTTCGGACATCGAGCTCTCCGAGGGAACCCTCGTGATCGCTGATCACGAGCGCCCGCTGGCCCTTGCGGGCATCATGGGCGGCGAGAACAGTGGGGTAAGCGAAAAGACCCAACACATCTTTTTGGAAAGTGCCTTTTTTGCTCCGCGACAAATTGCCGGCCGTGCCCGAGGATATGGGCTGCACACCGATGCCTCCCACCGCTATGAGCGCGGCGTAGACTGGCAGTTGCAACGGCGCGCCATAGAGCGGGCCTCGCAGTTGTTACTCGAGGTTGTTGGTGGCCAATGCGGCCCTGTGGTCGAGGCAGTTTCTGAGCTAGATTTGCCTGCAATCTCAGATCTAACGCTTAGGGCGGCCCGCATAAAGCGAGTGCTTGGGTTCGATATGGCAGCAGCGGAGGTCGAGCGTATCCTGACGGGGCTCGGTTTCTCGGTAAGCAGCGCGGGTGAGGGTGTCTGGTCTTGTCGAGCGCCCAGCTGGCGCTTTGATATGTCCCAGGAAGTGGACTTGATCGAGGAGCTCGCTCGGGTTCACGGTTATAACAACCTACCGGTGAGCCAAATCCACGCAGATCTGGTGAGCAAGTTGCCTGACGAGGGGTTGCTGAGTAAGCGCCACCTGCGCCAGCGACTGGTCGGTAGAGGATTTCAGGAAGCGATTACTTTCAGCTTCATCTCTCCCGACTTGCAGTCTCTTTTTGGGGCTGATCCTGAAGAATCAGTGGCAGTGACGAATCCGATATCAGCGGATCTTTCGGTGATGCGATCGACCCTGATGCCCGGTTTGGCTTCGGCGCTGGCGCACAATGTAAAGCGACAGAACAGCCGGGTAAGGCTGTTTGAAACCGGCTCCAGATTTTCACTGGGTGAGCTGTACAGAGAGCAGGCCGTGTTGGGACTAGCGATCACCGGCTCCCGCGATGGAGAGAACTGGACCGAGGCGGGTGAGCGGCTAGATTTCTTTGACCTCAAGGGCGAGGTTGAGCAGCTTCTTGGTGGTCTGTTCAAGAGCGTCAGTTTTCGAGCTGTGCAGCGGCCCGGTCTGCACGACGGTCAGACGGCAGAGGTGCTGGTCGATGATGCGGTGGTCGGGATCATGGGGCGCATTCACCCCAAGGCGGCGCGCCAGCTCGATGTACCCGCTGATACCTTTCTTGCTGAGTTGGTGTTGGCGGATGTGCTTGCGGGTCAGGTGCCGAGCTATCGGGACATTTCAAAGTTTCCAGAAACCCGTCGAGATATTGCTATCGTCGTGAACGTTGAGCAAAGTGCGGACGCCGTTATGAGCGATGTGCGAGCGGTTGCTGGCGCCTGCCTTGTGGACTTACGGTTGTTCGATGTCTATCAGGGGAAAGGGATTGAGCCAGATCAAAAAAGTCTCGCTCTTGGTTTGACATTCCGTGATAACTCACGCACTCTTGATGACACTGAGATTACCCAGCTAATGACGCAAGTCGTTGATTCCCTGAAGAAAAACTTCGGCGCTGCGTTAAGGAATTAATTTAGACTATGTCTGCCCTCACCAAATCCGAAATGGCTGACAAGCTCTTTGAAGAGCTCGGATTGAACAAGCGAGAAGCCAAAGAAATCGTTGAGCAGTTCTTCGAAGAGATTCGTGTTTGCCTCGAGAATAACGAGCAGGTGAAGCTCTCAGGATTTGGCAATTTCGACCTTCGCGACAAGCGACAGCGACCAGGAAGAAACCCAAAAACCGGTGAGGAGATTCCCATCTCGGCTCGCCGAGTTGTGACGTTTAGACCAGGGCAGAAGTTGAAGGCGCGCGTGGAGCAGGTCGATACGTTGGAACGTTTTGATGATGCTTGAACCCACGCACAACAGCGAACTCCCACCGATTCCCAGCAAGCGTTATTTCACCATTGGTGAGGTCAGTGATCTCTGCGCGGTGAAGCCACACGTATTGCGGTATTGGGAGCAGGAATTTCCGCAGCTCAAGCCGGTGAAGCGCCGAGGCAACCGACGCTACTATCAGCGCGAAGATGTGGAGATGATCCGAACGATCCGCAGCTTACTGTATGAGCAGGGCTATACCATTGGCGGTGCTCGCCAGCGCATGAGCGATGAGCAAGAGGCCCTGACCCCCGCCGAGGTGCAGGCCATGGCCAAGGAATGCATAGTGGAATTGACCAAAGCACAGGCGCTTTTGGCGATTGAGGAATAGGGCACTTCGCAGCTACGCTGTAGCTGTGTATAATCCGCGACCTTCGGGGCGTAGCGCAGCCTGGTAGCGCACCACACTGGGGGTGTGGTGGTCGCAGGTTCAAATCCTGCCGTCCCGACCAATTCTCCCCTGTCCTTATCATTTATGCGGGTGTGTAGCCCTTACAAGGACGAAGCTAACACTCTTGAGCCGACGAGCGTCTCTTAAGAAACCCCTGCGCGCCGTACCAGCCCTCCCGGCCGGGCCCCTGTATCCTGACCGTTCCG
>CAXPOA010000046.1:0-24048 GCA_964218505.1 Luminiphilus sp. | reverse complement strand
GCATTTCTGAAGATTATCATGTCATGCGGCATCTGATGAATCTGGAAACCGTTAATACCTATGAAGGCACGCATGATGTGCATGCGTTGATACTGGGACGGGCGCAAACTGGCCTACAGGCTTTTACCGGCGTATAATATCCAGCCTGGCGTCTACCAATATTACCGGCTGGCAGAACTGCTAGCCGGTTTTCTTTTGGCGCCAGCTTGCCAGAATTTGTGCAGGCTCAATAATCACCATGGCGACCCCAGCAATGACCACTGCACCACCAGCCAGCACCACCACATCAGGCACCTCGCCCAGCCATGTTACCGCCCCTAAAATAGCCGCAACCGGCAACAGAAGTAATAAGGGCATAACCACCGGTACTGGATAGCGCGCCAAAACATAATACCACGCCGAATAGCCAATAACTGTCATCACCAGCCCCAGATACAGCACTGTCAGCCATGCCGACAGTGGCGCGGCGATGACCGCCGGCAACGGGTTGCCATCAAGCAACAAAGACGCCAACAGCATTTGCGGCCCAGCCATAACCCCAAGCCATGCGGTCAGTTGGAATCCGCCCAGCGCCCCGTCCAGCCGCCGGATCATGGACCAACCAACTGCCAGAGCTCGCCAGGGCAGACCTCAAAGGACAGCTCTGAAAGCAAGGCCCTGTAGCCCCGACTCAAACTCAGATTCGAGACCGATAAAACCGGCTGAGTGGCGCTCAAAGCTGGACAACCTTGAGCGCAGGTAGATGAACCTCTCTATCAATTTCTATTTTTAAATCATTGAAATTAAAGAGATCTCTATCGCAAAGCTGGGAGGGTGACACCTGACTTAACGCTCGGAAGATGGTTTCGATTCTTCCCGGATATTGCCTTTCCCACGCCTGAAGCATCCCCTTAATCTCTTGCCTCTGAAGGTTATCCTGGGAGCCACAGAGGTTACAGGGGATGATGGGAAACTCCCTCACTTCTGCGTAGGCCGCGAGGTCCTTTTCTTTGCAATAGGCCATCGGGCGAATAACGACATTTTGCTTGTCGTCGCTCAACAGTTTCGGCGGCATCGCTTTGAGTTTGCCCGCAAAGAAGAGATTGAGGAATAGGGTTTCAACGATGTCGTCCCGATGATGCCCGAGCGCTATTTTGGTTGCACCAATCTGTTGTGCAAAGCCGTAAAGAGTGCCGCGTCGCAGCCGGGAACAGAGACCGCAGGTGGTTTTGCCCTCCGGGATGACCGATCGAACGACACTGTAGGTATCCCTTTCGAGGATGTAGTACGGCACACCGAGGTCTTCGAGGTACTGGGGCAACACGTCCTCTGGAAACCCGGGCTGCTTTTGATCCAGGTTTACTGCAATGATTTCGAAATCGAGTGGCGCACTAGCCTGAAGGTGAAGCAGGATATCCAGCATCCCGTAGGAATCTTTGCCCCCAGAAAGACAGACCATAACCCTATCGCCCGCCTCAATCATGTTGAAGTCGACGATTGCATGCCCCACCTGCCGGCGGAGCCGCTTTCGTAACTTGTTGAATTCGAGCTGCCGCTTACGAGAGTCTTTAGGTCCGCTTGGCACTGTAAGGTCGTCCATGATGCGCGCTAACAGAAGAAATAGTGTGCGCATGATATAGAAACAGTGACCGTGTGCGCAAAAGACTCCCACGGTGATATTTGGCGGAGAAATAGCTCTTATTTTTGCTAATGACTTGAGTTTTCCAAGCTCAGCGAAGAGAATTCGCGGCGCACCGTCGTGGGCTAATCGCTCACCACCAAAAATTTGGGGGAAAGAATGAAATCACCTGTTCGCGTTACCGTTACTGGGGCCGCCGGTCAAATTGGCTATGCCCTCTTATTTCGCATTGCCTCAGGTGCGATGCTTGGGCAAGACCAACCAGTTATCCTACAGTTGCTGGATATCACGCCGGCCATGGATGCCCTTGAGGGCGTCCGCATGGAGCTCGATGACTGCGCCTTCCCTCTTCTCGCGGGCATCACGTGTACCGATGACCCAGCAGTTGCGTTCAAAGACTGTAACTACGCCCTGTTGGTAGGCGCACGACCTCGCGGACCTGGCATGGAACGAAAAGATCTGTTGGAAGCAAACGCCGCCATCTTTTCAGTGCAAGGAAAGGCCATCAACGACCACGCGGCACGGGACATTAAAGTCCTTGTGGTGGGCAACCCGGCGAATACCAATGCTCTCATTACACAACGCAACGCGCCCGATCTCGACCCACGTCAATTTACCGCGATGACCAGGCTCGACCATAATCGAGCGATGACGCAGCTTGCGCAAAAGACCGGGACAACGGTCAACGACATTACCCATATGACCATCTGGGGAAACCATTCCGCGACCCAATATCCAGACGTATTCAACGCACGGGTCAAAGGCGCTCCCGCCACAGACCAGGTAGATCAAGCCTGGACAGAAGACACATTTATTCCGACCGTCCAGCAACGTGGTGCGGCGATCATTAATGCACGAGGCGCCTCCTCTGCAGCCTCAGCCGCCAATGCCGCCATCGACCACATGCGCAGCTGGGCCTTGGGAACACCAGATGGCGACTGGGTCTCAATGGGGGTTTATTCTGATGGCTCCTACGGCATTCCGGAGGGTCTTATCTACTCCTTCCCCTGCGAATGCCGCAACGGTGACTGGGCGATTGTTCAGGGCGTGGAGGTCGGCGACTTCAGTCGAAGCAAAATGGACGCCACAGCAGCCGAACTCGCGGAGGAGCGGGATGCAGTAGCGCATCTGCTGGGGTAGATATCCCGGCGGTCAAGACCTCGGCGTTTTCATGAGTTGGTTAGAGCTCACGAAGAACCACAACGGGAGGAGTCGACCCCACGTGTCGGCAACTCCAAAGTCCGAGTGAGGCTATGATGACAACGCCTGCCAGGATGCCCACTGGCCAAACCCAGACGGTTGGCACATAGCGCAGGTCTAGCACCTGGGTTTGTAGTCCCCACGCGGCGACCTCAGCACCCACAATCGCCATGCAGCCCGCCAAAGCCCCAAGAACCGAAAATTCAAAAGTGATGGCTCCGAGAATGAGGCCCTTTGAGGCACCCATCGCACGCAGCAAAGCGCTCTCTTTCACCCGAGCATCCACACTAGCCCGGACCCCTGCGATCAACACCAACCCGCCTGCGAGCAAAATAACGCCGAGAACGACCTCGATCGCCTGGGCGACCCGACTCATAATCTGACGAATTTCGCTGACGACAATATCGAGCTCGATGATGGTCATTGTCGGGAATGCCTTGACGACATCATTCAAAAGAGACTTTTGCTCCTCCGGCAGGAAGAAACTGGTGAAGAAGGTTTTCGGGAATGGTGCCAGTACCGGCGGGGGTACAATGACAAAAAAGTTTGGCTTGAGACTCTGCCAATCAACCTGTCGAATGCTGGTGACTGCCACCTCAAGCTCTTCAGACCCAATGCGAAGCACAAGCGTACTGCCAACAGTTGCCCCAAGGCGCTCGGCAAATTCCTTTTCCAGCGACACCTCATAATTTTCAGTATCAGTGGACCACCACTCCCCTGCGACAAGTTCGTTGTCTTCAGGCAAGTCCCAAGCGTAGGTGAAGTTGGCCTCACGTTGGCGAGGCGCATCTGACTCAGTTCCGTATTCGGCAAGTGCCTCACCACCCACTGACATCACTCGCCCGCGCGTCATGGGGAATTGAGGTTGTCGGGCGAGCTGATACTGATCAAAAAATGCAGTAAGGGCATCTTGCTCTTCGGGAGCAATGTTCAGCACATAGTGATTCGGAGTTCCCGGAGGAAGCTGGGCCTGCCATTGATCCACCAATGCACCCCGTATAATGACCAACACCAGCATCAACATGATAGCGATTGCAAAAATGACCATCTGCAGGGCGCTGGCGCGCCGGCGACGCTGAAGCCCCGCAAGTGAAAATCGCCAGATACTCCCCACTGAACTCCCGATGGTTCTGCCGCCGCTCAACAGAAGCAACGCAAACCCCATGCCCGCGATGACAACGATCAAAAGTCCAGCCATTACGGCAAGCGTCAGTGCTAGATCAGAGGAGTACCACCACATCAAAACTGAGACAGCAGCAATCCCCATGACATAGTCGAGCCGGCTGTGATCGCTATCGATTTTGATATCACTGCGCAGCACTCTCAGGGGCGCAATTGCACTTAAGCGAGCCAAGGGCGGCCATGCGAAGAAGCCCAGACAAACCAGTGCGGTGACTCCGCCAATGACAAAGGGCGCTAAAGACAATGCCGGCTGCGTCACCCCCAGCTCCTCACCGAACAGGGACAAGAAAAAATAACCAACCAGCCAGCCAAGGGCACAACCAATAGCACTGCCAATCAGGCCAACAAGGAACAAGCTCGTGCCGTAAAGTTGCGAGATTGCCGATTGAGCGGCGCCAAGGCTTTTCATAATAGCCACTGAATCCGTATGCCGCTCGGCAAAGCGCCTGGCGGCGAGAGCGATGGCCGAAGCTGCCAGCACCACCGCCAGACTACCGGCGATAAGAAGAAACCCCTGCGCCCGCTCGAGAGTTCTGCCCAATCGTGGCTGGTCTCCCTCAGCACCCAACAGGCGCTGCCCCTGACCAAGCTGGGGCTCAAGCCACTGAGTAAAGTTATCGAGAGCACCCTCGTTTCCCGACAATAAAAGACGCCAGCTCACTCGACTGCCGGGCTGCACGACGCCAGTCGCGTCGATGTCGGCGAGATTCATCAGAACCCTTGGCCCATAACCATAAGTGCCACTCGTTGCATCCGGCTCTCGCCGCACTGTCCCTGTAATGGTCAGTTTGGCATCCCCTATCCAAAGAGAATCCCCCAAGGCGACTTCAAGCAATGAATAGAGTCGCGGTGCAAGCCAGATCTCACCCGGCGGCGGCACATCACCAGAGCGCTCGATCGGCCCATAGGGTGCCTCACTGATCAATAAGTCACCCTTCAGCGGATAGCCTGTCTCAACGGCTTTCACAGAAACGAGCTGAAAAATATCTGTGGCCGTTACCGCCATCGAAGGAAAGGCCAGTGTGTTGGCGCTAGCGAGCCCTAAACCCGTCGCCTGCTCTCGCCACTGATCGTCTGGGCGGCTGTCTGACACGACCACCCTATCGGCGGCTAGAAACCTTTTGCTCTCATCCGTAAGAGTGGCCTGCAGGCTCGCCACGAAGGCACTCATACCTACCACCACAGTAACAGCCAGCGCAGAAGCCAGTATCAGAATACCCAGCTCTCCTCCTCGCCAGTCACGTTTCAGCAACAGCCAAGGGCTCAATGTGCCAGTTCTATAGCGCACCCGCTTACTGAACCTCGCTCAGGTGACCATTTTCCATAGCAAATCGTCGCTGGCAACGCGCAGCAAGACGTTGATCATGGGTAACCAGAATCAGCGTCGTACCGGCAGATGTATTGAGGCTGAACACCAGCTCAATAATTTTCTCCGCAGTATCTCCATCCAAATTGCCCGTTGGCTCATCCGCGAAAAGCAACATGGGTTCGGCAGCAAAAGCACGTGCGATCGCAACTCGCTGCTGTTCGCCCCCGGAAAGGGTTGCTGGATAATGCATCAAGCGATCTGCAAGCCCGACCTTTTGGAGAAACTCTGTCGCTTTGTCTGCAGGTGATTCAGCGCCGGATAGTTCAAGTGGCAGCATCACGTTTTCAAGAGCCGTCAATGCCGGCAACAGCTGAAAGTTCTGAAATACAAAACCAACCTTCTCTGCTCTGAGTGCCGCCCTTTTGTCTTCATTAAGACCCGCAAGGGATACCCCATCAATTACAACATCACCAGCAGTCGCCGTGTCGAGCCCAGCCAACAAACCAAGTAGAGTAGACTTACCGGACCCAGAGACCCCCACGATAGCCGCGGACTCACCCGACTTGATTTCAAAGGAGATCCCTTTCAGGATTTCCAGAATGCCCTCGCCAACTGGCACTGACTTGAACAGATCACTGACTTTAATCATGACTTTTTTTCCATGCACCAAGCTACGCTTGCCGGCCCGCCTTGGATTCGCTCAGGCGCTCATGCTGCTGGTCCTCACGCTCCCCGCCTCCGGGCAGGGTCAGGCTCCTGCTCTTCTCGTAATGGGAGACAGTATCAGTGCTGCCTATGGGATGGAACTTGGGCAGGGATGGGTTGCGCTTCTGAAAAAACGTCTTGAGCTGACTCACCCCACTTGGAAGGTTATCAACGGGTCCATCTCGGGAGAAACCACAGCAGGCGGGCTGCGACGTCTTCCCGGGCTTTTGTCTGCTCACCACCCAACTATTGTCCTTATCGAACTGGGGGGCAACGACGGGTTGCGGGGTTATCCCATCAACCAACTCCAGAACAACCTCCAGGCGCTGGTTCAGACTGCCTACGCAGGCGGCGCGAAGGCGCTCATCGCTGAAATGGAAATTCCACCCAATTTTGGTAGCCGGTACACGACACTTTTTCGGGAAAGCTTTGCAGCCGTGGCCGGGAACACCAACGCTGTTCTCATTCCTTTCATGCTCGCCGATATAGCGACCAACCCGGCTTTGATGCAGGCCGATGGCATCCATCCCACCCAGCAGGCACAATCGACTATTCTTGATAATGTATGGCCCTACCTAGAGCAAGCTCTAGAGGCTCCTTACTGAGTTACCGCTCTAAAACGGTGGGCTAATTGAAATCACAATGGATAAGCGATGACTGACAGGCTACAAAGCCCGCGCCAACACCAGATCGAAACCGTTATTTTCGGGACGACGACCCCGGCCGGCCGCAATTTTGATCTGTTGTTGCTCTTGATGATTGTCGCCAGCGTCGCCATCGTAATGCTGGACTCGATGGCACCCCTCCACGCCGCCTATGGGAATTTATTCTGGCAGGTCGAATTTGGATTCACCTTGATCTTCACCGCGGAGTACTTTATCCGGATCTGGTGTGCCGGCAATCGCAAAGCTTATATCACCAGCTTTTGGGGTTTGGTGGACCTGTTGTCAATCTTGCCCACCTATATTGCGCTGGTGGTGCCTGAAGCAGCCCCACTACTGATCATTCGACTGTTTCGGGTGATGCGGGTATTCCGTGTTCTTCGCTTGCTGGAAATGTTTGCAGAACTGCGCGAGATCCTCACAGTCTTGCGCAACACGGCGCGGACGATCTTTGTATTCTTTGCTCTCGTTATGGTTGTGGTCGTTATCTTTGCCTGTCTACTCTACGTGGTGGAGGGGCCTACAAACGGGTTCACCAGCATACCCATGAGTATCTATTGGGCCATTGTTACCATCACCACTGTCGGTTACGGAGACCTAACGCCGCAAACCGATTTGGGCAAAGGTCTGGCTGCAATGGGAATGCTAATTGGCTACAGCATCCTCGCGGTCCCTACCGCAATTATCACCGCCAAGCTCTGGGATCGGCTGAACAATCGCAAGTCAAATCACCTCAATTGGAATTGCCCTGTCTGCATGGGGGTAGGTCATGAGGCCGACGCCAAGTTCTGCAAACACTGCAGTGCCGAACTGGATATTCCTGAGGAAGTCCGGCTTCAAGCGAAAAACACCTGAGTATGTCTACAGCCGTGGCGAAAGCCCCTTCACTATTTGACTATCGAAAATACTGGGCAGAGTGCTTCGGTCCCGCTCCGTTTCTGCCTACCACTCGAGAAGAAATGGATCGCCTTGGCTGGGACAGCTGTGACGTTATTGTTGTTACCGGGGATGCCTACGTTGATCACCCGAGTTTCGGCATGGCCGTCATCGGCCGCGCCTTGGAGGGGCAAGGGTTTCGGGTCGGCATCATCTCGCAGCCGGATTGGCGGGACATAAACAGCTTTAAAGAGCTGGGGAAACCCAATCTGTTCTTTGGCGTCGCAGCGGGCAACATGGACTCGTTGATCAATCATTACACAGCAGACAAAAAACGCCGAAATGACGACGCCTACACCGCGGGTGGCGCTGCCGGTAGGCGGCCCGACCGCGCGGTAACGGTATACAGCCAAAAGGTGCGAGAAGCTTTTAGAGACGTGCCGATCGTCATTGGTGGGATTGAGGCGAGCCTTCGTCGAATCGCTCATTACGATTATTGGAGTGACACAGTGAGGCGCTCGGTACTCCTCGACGCCCAAGCGGATTTACTCCTTTATGGCAACGCTGAAAGAGCCATTATCGAGCTCACTCATCGACTCGCGAACGGGGAATCTGTTGGCGAAATCAGAGATCTACGTGGCACCGCCTTCATCACCGCAGGCATAGAGCCGGGCTATCGTGAAGCTCCCTCTACTCTTGTGGATCAGCCCGGAGCGGTCGAGCCTGCCATCAACCCCTACGCGGGGATGGACAGTGAAAGCTGTGATGCCGCGAAGAATGAAACGGATGGAGCTCCCTCGGCAGCCAATGCCGGCGCCATCCCTGACGGCGAGGACAGGGATACTGCGCCCGTTCGACTACTGGCCAATTCAAACCCCGAGCAAACCGTTCTCAGATTGCCCTCCTACGAATCGGTAAGAGATGACCCCGTGCTCTACGCCCACGCATCGAGGGTATTGCACAAGGAAACAAATCCTCACAACGCGGTAGCCCTCATTCAAAAGCACGGCAGTCAAGATGTGTGGATCAATCCACCACCCATTCCGCTAGAGACCGAAGAGCTGGACTGGGTATTTGAGCTGCCCTACTCGCGCCTTCCTCATCCCTCCTATGGGGACCAGAAAATTCCCGCCTTCGACATGATTCAGCACTCAATCAATATCATGCGCGGCTGCTTTGGAGGCTGCACGTTCTGCTCAATCACAGAACATGAGGGGCGAATTATTCAAAACCGCTCTGAAGACTCCATTATCAAAGAGGTTGAAAAGATACGGGATACCAGCCCGGCGTTCACAGGGGTGATCTCAGATCTTGGAGGGCCAACTGCCAACATGTGGCGACTCGCGTGCAAAAGCTCGGAGATCGAAGCAAAATGCCGAAAGCTTTCCTGCGTTTTTCCGGGAATCTGCAAAAATCTGAACACTGATCAGACCCCCCTTATATCCCTCTATCGTCGCGCGCGTGCAGTGCCGGGGGTAAAAAAAGTATTAATTGCCTCTGGGCTCCGCTATGACTTGGCAGTAGAGACTCCCGAATATGTGAAGGAGCTGGTCACACATCATGTGGGTGGCTATCTGAAAATTGCGCCTGAACATACAGAGGATGGTCCCCTCCAGCACATGATGAAACCGGGCATTGGCAGCTACGACCGGTTCAAGGCGATGTTTGACAAATACACGAAGGAAGCGGGGAAAAAACAGTACCTGATCCCCTACTTCATTGCGGCACACCCGGGCACCACTGACGAGGATATGCTTAACCTTGCGCTCTGGCTAAAGCGTTACAAGTTCAGGGCTGATCAGGTACAAACCTTTTATCCCTCTCCCATGGCGACGGCGACCGCCATGTACCATACCCAGAGAAACCCGCTCAAACGGGTGTCGCCACGTGCGGACAAGCTCCCTGTGGTACGCAGGCTTCAACAGCGAAAGCTTCACAAAGCCTTTCTGCGCTATCACGATCCGGAAAACTGGGCCCTACTCAGAGATACACTGAAAAAGATGGGCCGCAGTGATCTGATAGGTAACGGCAAGATGCACCTCGTGCCTCCCCGTGATCCACCCAAGCGTCATCGGGTTGTCAAGGGCAAGCACCAACCGTTTGCCACCCAGCACAATGGCCTACCCAAATCACCCCGGAAACCGAGAAGATGATACGAGGTCGCTATCGCCTCGCTTTGCGAGCTGCGGATTTACGCTGGGCGGTTTGGCTGACACGTTTCGTTCTCTTCTGTGCGATCTCGTCCGCGATGCAGGTGTTAGCGAGCGGCGGAACCATTAGTCCAGGCGAGACCCTACCTCCCATGGAGGTCTCTGCAGGGGGCAAGATTATCCTGGAAGATGACGACTACCTGACGGCACCTTGGGCAGGCCCGATCTCGGTACCGATGGTTCAGGTTTACCAATATGTTCCGGGAACTCGCAAAGGAGGAAGCCTTTACGATCCGCTGACTGAGCGTATGCAACGTGAGTTAGACCCGACACGCTTTCGTATCACCGCTATTGTTAATCTGGATGCGTCTTCTGTTTTTATAAAGCCTTTCGTGCGAGCCGAGGTGGTTGCCAAACAGCGGACCTTTTTATTGGCGACGATGGTGTTGGACGAAGATGGCGTGGGTGTCGCGGCCTGGCAACTCGATCAAGAATCGGCTTTCATTGTGACCGACGAGCAGAACATTGTGCTAGAAGCCATCTTTGGTCCGCCCTCCGAAGCTGATTTCGATCGGATTTTCAGCGTGCTTGCAGAGAGGCTGCTGCCATAGGAGCGCGACGCTCGATCCTCATCCAATGCCGGTCTCATCAACTAATCGAATGCTCCGAAAGGAAAGCTCTCGAGTTCCTCAGAACGGCTGTCACCTAAATAATAGCAAGACCAATTGCTTTCCTGATGTACTGAATCCATCGGCCCCCTAACGAGAAACTCCGAAATGGTGGCACCAGAATATTTTTTAATCGAACTTTTTACAGGGTTGGTACGCACTAAAGAGGTGCAAATTGCGCTGCTCAACGAAGCTAGGAATGGCATTTTTGCGGGTTTATATCAGTAACTTGTCTCGATAGGATGCGCGTCAGTTCGTTGCGGTTCACGTAACGATCGAGCCACTAGTCAAAAAAATGATGCCGCCAAAATAATGCGGCGATAGGAGATCTATACTCATGCTCGCAGGAAAGCGTATTTTACCCGCCGCAGTCGCTACGATAGCACTCACGGCCCAGCTGGACGCCCACGCCGTATTAGAAGAAGTCGTTGTAACGGCAACCAAGCGACAGGCAACACTGCAAGACATCCCGATCGCCGTCTCTGTTGTTACATCGGAAGCTATCGAGCAATCCCAAGTGCTCGACATCAAAGACCTGCAGACGCTTGTTCCCAGCCTGCGAGTTACCCAGCTACAAGGCAGTGCGCAAACCAACTTCATTATCAGAGGCTTTGGTAATGGCGCTAACAACCCTGGCATCGAGCCCTCCGTCGGCGTATTCCTTGACGGCGTTTACCGTTCTCGCGTGGGCAGTGCCCTTGCTGATTTGCCGAAAGTGGAACGCATCGAAGTCTTGCGCGGGCCACAGAGCACCCTGTTTGGCAAAAACGCTTCGGCTGGTGTCATCAACGTGGTGACAGCCAAGCCCGATCTGGATGCCTACAGCGGGTCAGTAGGCGTGACACTAGGCAACTACAGTCAAACCATTTTGCGAGGTGACGTTACCGGCCCAATCTCCGACAACCTCGCCTTTAGCCTCTTCGGCAGCGTCAACGAGCGGGATGGCTATTTTGACAACCTAACTACTGGCACAAGTTTCAATGAACTCAACCGCTGGAATTTCAGAGGACAGATGTTGTGGGCTCCTTCCGATCGCGCTGAAGTTCGCTTTATCGTGGATGCCGAAGAAATTGACGAGGTATGTTGTGGTGTTGCCAACCTGGTTGATGGCCCCACTGGCGGCATCATCCGGGCGCTTGGCGGAGAAGTTTTGGGTAATGAGCCTTTCGCTTACGCCAACTATCAAGACTTTGACCCACGGAATGAGATCGAAACCCGGGGCGCCTCGCTTCATATTGAGTACGACTTTGACAGCTTCTCCCTGACCTCCATCAGTGCCTTCCGCACCCTCGACCAGTTCCAATCCGGCGACGTGGACTTCACAAGTGCCCGCCTGATCAGCGCTGAAATGGCAGATGCCAGAGATACAGAAATAGACACCTTCACTCAGGAAATCCGTCTGACCTCATCAACCGATGGACCTCTTCAATGGATGGTGGGTGCTTTCTACTTCAATGAGGAAGTCACCAATGATGAGAACTTCGGACTAGGACCGGATTTCAGAGGTTTTGTCGATGTGCTGCTCGAGGGGCTTGGTGCGCCCGGCGTACTCGGTGTAATCGAGGGAGCACTAGGGCTTCCCTCCGGCTACATCTATGCAGACAAGACGGGTAACCAGTCAGAAACCTACACCCTCGACGATGAAACCCTATCGCTGTTTGCTCAGATTGATTTCGACCTGACGGAAGCCTTGACCCTAACTGCTGGCGTTAACTACACCCAGTCAGAAAAAGACGCATCGGCAAACCTAGTCAACGACAATTTCTTTGGCACCATCCCCCTAGCCGCCTTTGGCCTCGGCGCCTTAGAGCCCGCTCAGTTTCTGCCGCCTTTCGTCACTTATCCCAACTCGGTGGAGGACGGGCGCAGCGACGACAGCGATACCACTTACACGCTACGACTGGCCTATGATCTGACATCCAATGTCACGGTTTACGGTGGTCTAAGCACCGGCTTTAAAGCCACGTCCTGGAACCTGTCGCAGGATACCGGCCCAGTGGAAGCCGACCTTACAGCCCTGCTCGCGGCAGGGGATTCTGCGCTCCCCGCGCTAACCGCTTTTGGTCTTCCACCCGGATTTGCTAACTACCCGGGCGCGCTCGGTCCAGCAACACGTCTTGCAGGTCCCGAAGAATCTGAAGTGTGGGAGATTGGCCTCAAAGGTGCGTGGGATACAGTCACGCTTAACGTCGCCGTCTTTGATCAGGAAATTGACGGGTTTCAGTCCAACGTGTTCTCGGGTACCGGATTCTTGCTGGCCAATGCGGGCAAACAGTCCAACGATGGCGTCGAGGTCGACGTCACCTGGGCGCCTACCGACGGCCTACGCATTGGATTCGCGGCTACCTGGCTGGATCCGCTCTATGACGACTTCAAGGGTGCACTAGGCGTCAACGGTCCGGAAGACTTCTCTGGTCGCATGCCCGCGGGTATCCCTGAGTTCTCTGCCAACACCAACATAACCTATAACTTTGGCATGGGAAGTACCGATGGATACGTCCGGCTGGAAAACGTCTATGAAAGTGAAGTTCAGGTGGCGGATAACGTCTCACCTTCAATTGCGTCGCGACAGATCAGCCTGATCAATGCGAGCGCCGGTTTGACCTTCAACAACGGGATACAGCTCAATTTGTGGGGCAGAAACCTCACAGGTGATGAGTACCTGCAGTCAGCATTCCCCTCGGTGGCGCAGGCAGGAAGCTTCAGTGGCTATCCGAGCCAGCCAAGGACCTACGGGCTGACCATCACTTATAACTTTGATTAAAATGCGGGTACGCTAAATCTAGTAGCGACATCGGGCTCCTCACACGGAGCCCTTTTTCTTTCTGGTGTCACGCAGCAATCGTAAGTACTCCTCATTCGCCGTCGCTGAAAAGCGCCACTGTCTATTCACAAACAGGAAAACCCCTCTGCTTATTACAGAGCGCATCGATGCGAGGGGCTTCTAGAGTAACTGTGGACAGCGATTATCCCCGCCTCCCCAACAGGCCTATCAAAGCGCCGTATATCCCAGTTTGACTCAGTATTGTCGGGCTTTTCATCCAAATCCAAACGTAGCCTTTTATTAGATAACGCCTCGATACAGAAAAAACCTGCTTGCGGGAGGTCGGCGGAGTGCTAGTATCGAAGAAAAGCCACGCCAGCAACGAGCTGATCTGGCGTAAAAACATAACAATAAACCAAGCATAAGAGGGTCTTCGCCATGGGTTCATATAGCCGTGTTCTATCAGTACCCGTACTCGCCACCACACTGTCGCTCGCGGTTTCAGCCCCTGCGCAAGGTTTTCTAGAAGAGGTGATGGTCACCGCTGAAAAAAGAGAACAATCGCTCCAGGATGTCCCAATCGCTATTTCCGCATTCACTAACGACGATTTACGTCAGCAGCTGGTCGATAGACCGCTAGATCTCCAACTGAACGTCCCAAACATGTTGATGTCCAAGGGTAACTTTACGACCGCAGCGATCTCGATTCGTGGCGTGGGAAACCTAGCCATCGGCAGTGCAGCGGATAGTGGAACCGGCATTCACATCAATGGCTTTTACATGAATGGCCCTCGGGTTTTCGAGATGGACTTTTTCGACGTGGATCGCGTTGAGGTCCTACGTGGCCCGCAGGGAACCCTGTACGGTCGAAATACCACGGCAGGGGTTCTCAACATGATCACAGCCAAACCGGATACCGAGGCCCTAAGTGGCAACATCAACGGAGAATTTGGTAACTACAGCCGACAGCGCTACGAAGGCTATATCAACTTCCCTCTTGGCGATTCTATGGCACAGCGATTCTCCGGTTTTTATCTGACCCAAGACGGCTTTGTGGACAACGCCTACAACGGGGAGGAGGTCGACGACCGGGATATGTTTGGCATCCGAAGCAGTACCCTGTTTGAAAACGACTCGACGTCGATTCAGTTAGTCATTAACTATCTCGAGGAAGACGACAACCGAATGCGCGGCAGCGATCAGCGCTGCACTAAAGACACGAATACCAGCGCTTTTGGACAGTACGGGCCACTAGGCTGTCTTCCGAGCAGTTTGGGCAACAGCGCCGCCAACACGTCGGGCACAGTGTTAGGTGCCATCACAGCAGGCATTGAAGCGGCCACCTTCGGTCTGCTGGCCTTTCCTGACGATGACTATGCAAATCCTCGGGTCTTCGACGATCCACGCAAGCAGTGGCTTGATACGACACCCCGCTACCAAGTAGAAGACACCGTGGTGACCTTCGAAATCAGTCATGACTTCGGCGATTTTACGTTAACGTCACTGACCGGGTACCACGACACCAGCTTCTCAGCGGCAAACGACTATGACTTCACGCAAGCCTCCGAGACGTGGGACTGGATTTATGGCGAGCTAATTGGCGGCTTTATACCTAATCCGCTGGCCTGTACGCCCGGCGCCGCCGAGGGCTTTTGTCAAACCGGCGGCTTACCCGTGGATCGAGGTGTAGACGGGGTTGAATTTGTTGACCGCCTGTATTCAACCGATTTATCGACCACTGAAGGCGAGGAATACAGTCAGGAGCTGCGGCTGAGCTCAGACTGGGATGGCCCACTCAACTTTATGGTTGGAGGCTATTACCTGCATTACGAAGGTGAGACTCACTACAAGGTATATAGCTCAGCACTGACACTCTACGCCCTGCTACCTGGATTTTTGGGACTCGAGGCGTTGCCGGCCAATCAACGTTTTTACGATAACGATACTTCTGACAACATTCTTGAAACCTGGGCAGTCTTTGGCGAACTTTACTGGGATGTGACCGATCGGTTGAGGGCCACCTTCGGCCTGCGCTACTCCGACGAGAAAAAATCAGCCAATCAGCGAACTATCTATCTCGACTTCCTCACCGACCCCAACCAGCCTGGCGGTGGCTATGAAGCCTTCGAATGGGACGACAGCGAACCTACAGGTCGCGTTAATCTTACCTATGAAGTCTCCGATGACATCATGACCTACGCACAGCTCTCCCGGAGCTTCAAGAGCGGTGGATTCAACCCGATCTCCGCAGAGAGCATATTGCTTCAGTTTGATCCCTCAGCCGCTTACTTTGAGCCCGAGTACATCAATGCCTTCGAAGTGGGTGTGAAGTCGCGCTTGCTCGGTGGGGCGCTGCAGGCCAATGCGTCCTATTTTTACTATGACTACGAAGGCTTGCAGGTCTCAAAAATTATCCAGCAGACATCACTTAACGAAAACTTCGATTCGAAAATCCAGGGAATTGAGGGCGAGTTTCTCTTCGCCGCATCGGAAAATCTTCTGTTTACCGCCAACGTCGCGTGGCTCGATACAGAGCTTGGCGACGTCGTTACCTCAGATCCTGGCGACCCCAACGGCAGTACATACCTGAACGATGGTAGAAGCCCAGTGGACGGTGTTGTCAGCATCGGAAACAGCAACGTTTATCTAGGTCCCGACTGTCCCAGCACCATCCCGATACCCGAGCTTGGAGGTGCGCCAGGCTGTGCAGGTATACCGATCGATCTGAGCGGCAACAAGATTCCGGGAGCCCCCGAATTCTCGGTAAATCTGGGTGCCAGCTACAACATGCAGCTCGGTAGCATGGGCAGCCTGCGGGCGGGGGTCAATTATTACTGGCAAGACAAGTATTACTCTCGGGTATTCAATTCTGCCGTTGATCAAATTGACGAGTGGGATGTGTGGAACGCGACCCTGCGCTTTACACCACAAGAGGGAAACTGGTATGTCGAGCTATGGGGTCGTAATCTCAGCGATGACGACTACGTGACGGGGCAATATCGGGTAGATGCCAACTCCGGCAACGGGACCAACCAGTTCCTCCTTGATCCCCGCACCTATGGCATCACTCTGGACTACCAGTTCTAGGGCACTGCAGGATGAACGCAGGGCGGCGCATAAGTCGCCCATTTTTTAGGTGCAGGCCTTCTAAACACAGGCGTCACGAATAAAATCACCCAGCAAGCGGAATTCCGTCTGCCGCGGGGTTTTCTTGCGCCACATCAGGCCAATGGATCTGGCAACGCCATCACGGTCAAAAGGACGTACCACCAGGTCTGTGCCCGCTGTGATACCGGCGTTCACAGCCATCTCGGGAAGTAACGTGATACCGATCCCGTTCGCGACCATTTGCACAATGGTCGCCAAGCTCGTGGCCTGATAGGGAATGTCGATTTGCGTGTCACGCAGCTCACAGGCCTCCAAGGCGTGGTCTCGTAGACAGTGCCCATCCTCTAGTAGTAAGAGCGCCTCCCCCTGCAAATCTTCAGGTTTGATACTAACTGCCTCGGCTAGCGGATGCTCCTTGTTACTGGCCAGAAGGAAGCCGTCTTGCATTAGCGGCATGACATCAACGTTATCCGCGGGAAACGGAAGGGAGAGAAGCAGGATATCAAGAGCCCCAGCGTGAAGACTGTCCACCAATGCCTGACTCAGATCTTCACGAATAAACAGGGTGAATTCGGGATGCTGTCGTCGCATTGCCTGCAATAGACCCGGCAACAGATAGGGGGCGACGGTGGGAATCACCCCAAGGCGCATCTTTCCTGAGAACGGCTCACCGGCCGCATCGCATTGGGTCACCAGCTCATCGACGTCTGTCAGGATTGACCTAGCGCGCCCAACCACCTCCTGACCCAGTATTGTCAGTAATACATTGCGGTTGTTTCGCTCCACCAGAGACACGCCGAGTGTATCCTCCAACTCCTGAATGCCCGCGCTCAGCGTGCTCTGGCTGACATGGCACGCTTTTGCGGCCTGCCCGAAGTGCTGGTGCTCGGCCACAGCACTCAGGTATTTGAGTTGCTTTAGGGTGGGTTGTCTCGCCACAGGGCACTCCTTGAGGATTTTTCTAATTCATCGATATTTTCGATCAATTTTGGCAGAAAATACAGTTGAGCCAAACCTCCGCCCAAGCAGTATAGTTACCAGTCTCGCAGTCAGCGGGGTCTAACCTTGGAATTCCACATCAGGAGACCGTAATGGAACTGAAAGGCAGTAAGACAGAACAAAATCTTAAGGACGCGTTCGCAGGCGAATCGCAGGCGAACCGCCGGTATCTATACTTCGCAGCAAAAGCTGACGTAGAAGGTTACAACGACGTTGCTGCGGTATTCCGCTCAACAGCCGAAGGTGAAACGGGTCACGCACACGGTCACCTCGAGTACCTCGAAGCTGTCGGCGACCCCGCAACCGGCCTGCCCATGGGCGACACTCGCAAGAACCTAGAGGCGTCCATCGCCGGAGAAACCCACGAGTACACTGATATGTACCCCGGCATGGCAAGCACTGCCCGGGACGAGGGTTTTGATGAAATCGCCGACTGGTTTGAAACACTGGCCAAAGCCGAGCGCAGCCACGCCAACAAGTTCCAGAAAACGCTGGACACCATGGAAGCCTAAGCGCTTGACCTTGATGGGAAGGGGAGCGCAATCGCTCCCCTTCTTTTATGCACCTTTAAAGAACCGGCAAGAAGTACCGGCTAGCCTTTGAAAGCGATCTATATATTGACTTAGGAAACTCGCAGGTATCTCCCTATGCGCGAAGGAAGCTTAGAAGCCCCTACCCGCCATCCGATTGATTGGAAAAGCGACGATTTCTGGAATAAGGAATCACTGAACGCAGAACTCGAGCGGGTTTATGACATCTGCCACGGCTGCCGCCGCTGCGTGAGCCTTTGCGATGCCTTCCCTACCCTATTTGATCTGATCGATGAATCGGAAACCTTTGAAGTGGACGGGGTTGCAAAGGAGGATTACACCAAGGTTGTCGATCAATGCTATCTGTGCGACCTGTGCTTTCTGACCAAATGCCCTTACGTGCCACCCCATGATTTCAACGTGGATTTCCCGCACCTGATGCTGCGTGCGAAGGCCATTAAATTTAAGGAACAGGGTGCGAGCTTCCGCGACAAAACCCTTACGAGCACCGATACCATGCTGGGCGTTATGTCCATCCCGTTGGTGGACATCACCGTGAACGCGCTTAACAACAGCGCAGGCTTCAGAAAGGTGGTAGAGAAAACTCTGGACATCCATCACCAAGCGCCGTTGCCAAAAATGCATGCCAGTAATTTGCGAAAACGCGTGAAAAGCCTTGTGCAAACGATAGAACCCCAACCTGTTGGTGAGACATCAGGGAAAGTAGCGCTTTACGCCACCTGCTACGGCAATTACAACAGCCCCGAGGTGGGTGAAGACTTCGTCAAGGTCTTTCAACATAACAACATCCACATCGAAGTCGTGCCAAAGGAAAAATGCTGCGGCATGCCCAAACTCGAACTCGGTGATCTCGATGCCGTTGATGCGCTCAAAAAAGCCAACATTCCGGTGTTGGCGGATCTTGTTGATCGTGGTTACGACCTGATTGCACCAATTCCCTCCTGCGTTTTGATGTACAAGCAGGAGTTACCTTTGATGTATCCAGACGACCCAGAGGTTCAAAAGGTCAAAAATGCTTTTTATGACCCTTTTGAGTATTTGTGGCTTCGGCACAAAGCCGGACACTTTGATACCAGCTTTCCCAATGCAATCGGTAACGTTGCATACCAGGTGGCCTGTCACCAGCGGGTGCAGAACATCGGTTTAAAGACCCGTGACATTCTTGCACTTGTTGAGGGTAGCGAGGTCATCGCGCATGAACGCTGCTCAGGCCACGATGGGACCTATGCTGTCAAAAAAGAAACTCACGACAAATCAGTGAAGATTGCGCGGCCCACCGTCAAAAAAGTTGACGCACAAAACCCTGATCACTTTATTAGCGACTGCCCAATGGCTGGCAATCAAATTGCCAGCCTAGCTGAAAATGTTGACACGGCCCTCCACCCCATGACCCTGTTACGCATGGCCTACGGACTTTAACTTACTTGGCAGATAGGAGATCTCATGATGCCGCAACTTACTCGCGCTGACCTCTGGTCACTTGAAGAATACGCACTGCGACGCGACGAGTTTCGCGCCCAAGTAATGGCGCATAAGAAAACTCGGCAACTAGCGCTGGGTAAACATGCCCGCCTCTACTTCGAGGACCTGACCACGATTCGATATCAAATTCAGGAAATGCTAAGGATCGAAAAAACCTTTGAGGCGGCCGGGATTGAGGACGAGCTCAATGCCTACAACCCACTTATCCCTGATGGCCACAACTGGAAGGCAACCTTCATGATCGAGTACGGCGATCCGGTTGAACGAGCGGAACGCCTCCGTGAAATGAAAGGCATCGAAGATGTCGTGTGGCTGCAGGTTGGCGATCTAGAGCGAATCTATCCGATAGCCGACGAGGATTTGGAGCGTGAAAATGAGGAAAAGACCTCTTCAGTTCACTTTCTGCGCTTTGAGCTCAATCAAGAACAAATTGTCACCCTGATTGGCAGAGCTGCGCTCTATGCCGGGATTGATCACGCGGGCTACCCCATCGAAAAATTTGAGGTGGCAGGCACCATCCGCGATTCCCTAGCATCTGATCTACGACCAACTGCCCACTAGGGGGAGTGAAGCGCATCAGCTTGCTGTATGAGCAACGAACGTGGTGGCTTAGCAGTCTAACAAAGGGGGTCAGATGACCTTAGTCGTTTTCGATATGGACGGGACGCTGCTGGATGCGAATTCTGCAATTACCCCATACACCGCTGAGACGCTGACCCTAATGCGCGAGGCCGGCATTGCCTACACGGTGGCAACAGGTAGAACCCTGCAAGCGGCCCTTGGACCAATTAAAGAGCACGGGTTTGACCTCCCCCACATCCTAAAAAACGGCGCTGTCATTTGGTGCCCACAGCAGCGGAGCTACAGCCACAGCCATCTGCTGACCCAGCAGGAGGTATGGCACGTTATTGCGTCGATGACTATGCAGGACATTACGCCCTTTGTTTTTACGCTGGAGGAAAACAACCATCATGCGGTCTATCACGGGCCTCTCAAGAGTGAGGCCGAAAATAGGCTGGCGCAGTTGTTTGAGGATGAGCGCCATCTACCGCTGGAACCTTTGAAAGCAATGCCTGACACGGCACACGTTATCAATGTGAGCAGCATGGGGCCCGCGGAGGCAGTCCAAGCTGTCATCCAGTCAATTGAAAACGAGAGCGCCCTGGTGGCCTACACTGGAACGGCCATTCAAAAGAAGAATCTCTGCTGGGTGGACATCCACCATAGCCATGGTAGCAAGGGCAATGGCATTGAGGCACTGCGGGCCGATTTGAACATGGACCACGTAATTGCCTTTGGCGATGGTGATAACGATTTGAGCATGTTTGCTGTGTCTAACGAGGCCTATGCCACTGCCAACGCGGATGATGAAGTAAAAGAGGCTGCAACCCAGGTTATAGGTCACCACGACGAGGACGGCGTAGCCAAATTCCTACGCATACGATTCGATTTGCCTCGGTAGGCCAGGCTCGCACCTAAAAAGAGCTATCAGGATAGAGGTCGCCTCGGCTGAATCAGCCACACTCCTGCAAGAATGGCAGCCAGAGCCACCAGCTGATTAGCCAGAACCGGTTCTTTTAACAGCACCACACCCACTACAAAGGCTAGCGCGGGAATCAAGTAGTTGATTGTGGACAGAAACCCGGGGCCGACCTCGGATACCACCACGAAATAGACCCAAGTAGCCACGCCGGTAGAGAAAACACCGAGAACCAAGAGCGCCCCCCAGGCGGTTGGATTTAGGGTGGGATGGCTCCACTCCTGTAGCCAAAGCGCTGGCGCCAGCAGAATCAATGACCCCGCGACAAGAGAACCCGCTGTGATGGCCACGGGGTCGAAACCAGGCAGCCGCTTGGTGTAGATGCCATTAATCGCGTAGCACATGGTGGCTGTGACCGCCGCGACTTGGCCCCAGAGGCGCTCTTGCTCACTACCTCCAAAAACCGTGTCCCCCATCAACAGGATCACCCCTGCGAACCCCATCGCGACCCCAATCAATCGCAAAGGAGTCATCCGCTCGTGTTCGAGAAAGTAATGACCCATGACCAAAATCGCGATAGGCATTAAAGCCATCAGAAGTCCCACTTCTCCACTCGCCACCCGCTGTTCAGCCCATGCGATCAGCGTAAAAGGGATAACGTTGCCGGTAACAGAAAGAAGCACCATGCGTAGCGGCCAGCGGCCAGACAGAGGGATACTTCCCCTCTGCAGTCGCAACACCAGTAACATCACCAAGGCGCCCAAGGTGAGGCGGCTCCACACAACTGCCACGGGATGGAACGCCTCCAGCGCCATGGCGATCAGACCAAACGCGAACCCCCAAAAGAATACGAGGTAACCGAGCAGCGCCCAATGCCTGACGGTAGGTGTTTGCATATCGTGAAACTCTCCAACACGCGGAATGTGTGACTTACGCACACAGGCCCCTATTTTACCTCAGCAATCTGCTACGCTTTTCTTTCCTTATTGGACTTTCAGCAGACACCTACAAGATGGCAATACCCCCACCAGAGCGTTCCAAGCTGCAGGATCATATCGATGCGGTTCTGAAGGTACCCATGCCCACGGGACCCGGCATTACGCTTTTAGCGGCAACCCTACGAAAGTGGTTTAAACCCCGTTTCGTGGGATTGGAAAAACTACCTAGCGGGCCCGCACTCTTTGTCGCCAACCATTCCTTGCTAGCGCTGGACGCCTTTACGTTCCATCTACTCATGCATTATGACTATCGGCGGTTCCTCCGACCCCTCGCCGACCGCACCCTGTTTAGCAATCCACATTACGCGCAAGCTGTGATCCCACTGGGGGCAGTCGACGGACAGCCGGAGGTCGTAAGGGCGCTGATGGATGCGGGCAAGGACATTCTGTTATATCCAGGCGGCACGCGCGAAGCGATCAAGCCACCGGAGCAGCGTTATCTGGTTGACTGGGGCCAGCGCTACGGCTTCATTCGGTTGGCCGCAGAAAAGGGGTACACCATCGTTCCTTTCGCCTCGGTAGGGCCCGACGAATACTACGATCAGTACCTGACCTCCAGTGAGCTGCAGTCCTCTCAGCTCTTTTATCTGCTGGAGCAGTTTGGGCTCATGCCGCCAGATGTGCGAGATGACCTCATACCCCCACTCCCTGCAGGCATGTTGGGCTCTCCTCTGCCAAAACCGAAGACAACCTACTTCGGCTTTTGCCCACCAGTTGACCTCAGCCAGTACCGAGACAAATCTCTCACCCCCCGGCAACAACAGCGGGTCCGACAAGGTGTTGAGGACGCCATTGATTTAGAAATAAAAGAGCTTCTGCTCCTTCGGGAAAGAAACCGTCACAACGACGGGCTACTGCGACGCCTACTCTCCGTATAGCCCCTACAATGTTGCTTCGCCTTGGAAGGAATATCGCTATTGTTGGGGCCACACTTGCCGCGCTGTGGGTATTGGCGTCTGTTGTGTTACTTCCACCCTATGCGCTAATGATCGGCGACAATCCCGTAATCTCCACGCCGGCAGACCAAGGTGTCATTTTTGAGGACATCAAGGTGCACAGCGATGGCCTATTGCTAGATGGTTGGTGGATGCCGGCAGAGAATCCCCGAGGCATCGTGTTGTTCGCCCATGGAGCAGGTTCAAACCGAACCTCCACCTTCGTGCCCTCACTGGAGATCTATCGCGCTTTAGTCGAGAGAGACCTATCAATCATCACTGTCGATATGCGCAATCATGGGAACTCACCGAGAACAGATGGCAAGTTGGGATTCGGCGCATCCGAGTGGCAAGATATGGCAGCCATGGCAACCTGGCTGGACGATCAGGGAATATCAAAACTCCCAAGAATAGGGATGGGGGTCTCCATGGGTGGGGCCACGACCTTGCGGGCAGCAGCCGAAGGACTCGCGCTTGAGAAAATCATCCTTCTCGACCCTGCCCTTAACCTTGTGGACTCCCTGGCTCAGGGGGGTTGGGTAAATTATGGCGTTCCCCCGTGGGTGTTTGCCCCCATGGCCTGGTCTGCAGTCAATTACTTTGGTTTGCCCGCCGGTGATAACGCCCCCTCCCTCCTTGCAGAGTCACTCAGCATACCCACGCTAATCATTCAGGATCCCGACGATCCCGTCACGCGGATCCACTATGCTCAAGCGGTGTCAGACGCAAATCCAAAGATCACCCTCGCCATCGCGCCAACCATTCAACCCGGGGACAGCTGCATCAGTGGTAAGGGGCGCTGGGGCTCTCATGCGGCAGCCTTTAACTGCCATCCGAGTTGGACACTTTCTGTTCTTGAGCAGTTTCTCCAGGACCTTTGACGGCTGGCGCCAATAAAGTCCGCTACAGTCTGAAATCATCTGGCGGATTCACAACCACGTCGGCACATCCAGAGAAGGCTGCTATCCGTAGATTTGGCTAGCACATACCGTTCGCTGCTGATCGATTCATCAACCTGACACAAGGGGCTCTTCGTTATGCTCAAACGCCACGCCATTTTTGTTTTGGGAGTCGCTCTCTCGAGCGCCGTCCAAGCGGCCTGCCCAGATTTTCTAAACACGGAAATGCGCAAGCTTTCCTCAAAAGAGCGCGTGAACTTCTGCGAAGCCTATGAAGGGAAGCCTCTGCTGATCGTGAACACGGCAAGTAATTGCGGCTATACAAAACAGTTCGATGGCCTCGAAGCTCTCTATCAGGAGTATCGGGATCGGGGTCTGGTGGTAATCGGGTTTCCAAGCGATGATTTTTTTCAAGAAGAGAACGATGAAGGGGACGTCGCCACGGTTTGCTACGAAAAGTAC
>CAXPOA010000045.1:0-3447 GCA_964218505.1 Luminiphilus sp. | reverse complement strand
GATCGAGGCACCGTCAATTTGTTCGCTCGGGGACCCGATGGTGTCGGCCTGGCTTATACCGAGCGTCAGGGCGATCGTATGGAAAATATTCTCGTGCCGCTTATAGAAAAGGGAGAAATCGACTCCTTGTATTCGGTGATAGGGCGCTGGGATCCCAACATCGTGTTTATGGTGGCGAGACTGGCTCCCTGGGATGAGCGCGAGCGCAGTCAGCAGGAAATCGCCGCGGAACTGAAGCCACTTTTTGCAAACCTTCCCGGCATGACCACTCGCATATTCAGTGCCAATTCACTGAATATCAGGGGGGCCTCAAACGGTGGGGTTAGTTTGGCGCTGCTCGGCACCGACTATGAGGCAATTTTCGCCGCAGCTCGCACCTACACAGATGCCATTCGCGAACGGCTGGATACGGTGAGTAGACCGCGAATTGGTTATGACCCGTCTCAGCCTCAGCTCTCAGTGCGCATTGATAGAGAACGCGCATCTGATCTGGACATTCCTTTGGAAGACATTGCACAGACTCTGCGCGTAATGGTCGACGGCTTTCGTGTAATCGATCTCAACGCCAACGACCAAGCGGTACCCATCATTCTAGAGGCAGGCTCGGACAAAATCGATGATCCAGATGACTTGGTCAATCTTTATGTACGAACCCGAGGCGGCGCGCTAGTTCCTCTTTCGAGCGTCGTGACCCTTGAAGAGCACGGAGTTGCGGGTCAGTTAGATCGCCGTATGCAGCGGCGAGCCATAGAAGTGGACGTCGAACTTAACCCTGGTGTCGCCTTACAGACCGCAGTGAATGATCTTCTGACCTTGGGACAAGAAGTCCTGCCGAGTGACGTTACGCTGATCACCAGAGGAGAAGCCGCTGCGCTCGATGAGTCAAGCAAAGATACCCTCACCACCTACGGCTTTGCCCTGTTAGTTGTGTTTTTGGTTTTGGTTGCCCAGTTTGAAGGCCTCATGTCGGCGATTGTGATCATGACCATCGTGCCTTTTGGGCTGGCGGCCGCCATTTTCGCCCTATTTCTGACGGGAACATCTCTAAACATTTACTCTCAGGTTGGGTTAGTGATGCTGATCGGCCTTATCGCCAAAAATGGCATTCTGTTAGTCGAATTCGCCGATCAACTAAGGGATGGGGGTGCCACTGTTAAAGAGGCTGTTATCGGCGCCGCAAAAACTCGCTTGCGACCGATTGCCATGACCCTGGTATCCACTATCTTTGGCGCATTGCCGTTGATACTGGCTTCGGGTCCAGGAGCTGAGGCCCGTTCTGCGGTAGGTTGGGTTGTTTTTGGAGGGATGGGGCTCGCAACTATTTTCACCCTTTACCTCACACCTCTGGTCTATCTGGGCCTGGCGGGTTTTGCTAAGCCTCGCTCTTTGGCCGGCGATCGGCTAAGACAAGAACTCGACGCAAGTTAAAACTATTTTCAGTGGGAAAAAAGATCAGGTGTGTCCGGTTTTTCAACCGCCGTCTCTGATTCCATCGTTATCGCCTCCAGCAACTTAGGGTCATCCTGATCGGGCTTATTCACTCGCCTACTCACCGGATGGCAGCGCACCTGGTGGGTCACGCCACTGGCAAATAAATCGTGCCCCTCCAACCAGTGACTGATAGCACGCTCCTCTAAAAGCACGGGCTGCCTGTGGTGAATGTCGGCGAGTTGGTGCAATGCGGGACGGGTGACAATGGCACATCCCCCATTGCGGGAACAAATGCCTGCAAGGAAAAGTAAAGCGCCATCGAGGTGGTGGTACCAAGGCTGCTTGTGATCCCCTCGGCGCTGCCACTCGAACCAACCATCAGCGACAAAGACACACCGATCCGCCTTTCGAAATGCAGGCTTTTCCCGAAGTGTCTCACTCCGGGCATTGGTGATATGCATGGGTTCACGTGCCCAGGCCGGAGAATAGTCCCATGGCTTGATCTCATAATCACCGTCAGGATTAATCACAAGCACGGGAGACTGTGGCGCTATATTGAAGCGATCCGCCAGTGGGAGCCCCAGCGTCTTGAGGGTTGGTCGGTTACTGACCTGCAAGGTATAGCGACCACACATTCCAGTATCCTCCCGTCGCTAGAAGGCACGAAGCTCTGTCGCCTTCCCTAAGAGAGAAAGGCGAGTCGCTGACTTAAACCAACAATTCCCCGGCTGCGATCTTCTGGGCCACAATGGCGGGGGCCGAGAATCGGTCCCCGTAGGCGGCCACCAGCTCGTCGCACCGCGCAACAAAACGCTCGAGACCGTAGGTGTTGACGTGCTGAATGAGTCCGCCAGTCCAGACAGGAGCACCGATACCCATAATAGATCCGATGTTGCCATCAGCCACTGAGCGAAGCACATTGGTTTCGTAGCACTTCAACGCCTCAATCACCTGCCGGAACAATAGACGATCTTTGATATCGTCCTCACCAATCACGGTTTCGGATTTGTAATACAGGTCGAGTAGCGTCGGCCAGATCTTCTTACTGCCGTCTTCCGAATACTAGTAAAAACCGCCCCCATGGTGACGACCGCCACGTTTGTGATCATTCACCATCGTATCGACGACCTCACGGACAATGCTGCCATCTCCCCAGGGATCTTCAATGCCCATTTCCTTCCAGGTTTCCGCCGCCTTACGCGAAAGCTCGAGACTCACTTCGTCATAAACAGCAAGTGGACCTACAGGCATACCCACCGCTTTGCCCATATTATCGATTTTGACGGGGTGGACGCCCTCCTTCAAAAGACGCACGCCCTCATCCAGATAGGTGCCAAAGGTGCGCGAGGTAAAGAATCCCAATGAGTCATTCACCACGATAGGGGTTTTACGTATTTGCTGGGTGTAGTCAAAAGCCTTGGCCAAGGAAAGATCACTGGTTTTTTCACCCATGATGATTTCAACCAGCGGCATCTTATCGACCGGAGAGAAGAAGTGGATGCCAATAAAGTTTTCAGGCTTGTCACTTGCTTCGGCCAATCGGGTAATCGGCAGAGTTGAGGTATTAGAGCCCCATACGCCCCCTTCAGCGAGGTAGCCCTCGAGCTCCTTGGTCATCTCATGCTTGAGACCGATGTTTTCAAAGACTGCCTCGATAATAAGATCACACCCCGCCAAGTCTTCGTTGGAGGCCGTTGGCGTAATCAACCCCAACACAGATTGCGCTTTTTCTTCGGTCATACGCCCCTTTTCGACGCGTTTCCTTAACAGGGTCTCCGAATACTGTTTGCCTTTATCAGCTGCTTCCTGAGTCAGGTCTTTCAGCACGACCTCAATACCAGCCATAGCTGATACGTAGGCAATTCCCTGACCCATCATGCCCGCTCCAAGAACACCAACCTTCTTGGTCACTTGAGGTTCAATTCCCTCTGGCCGTGACGCCCCGCCATTGATCTGGTTCATCTGAAAGAAGAAGGTATTGATCATGTTCTTTGCCTGCGGGGTATTGGCAAGATA
>CAXPOA010000044.1:0-4490 GCA_964218505.1 Luminiphilus sp. | reverse complement strand
CGGAGGAATTGCGAAACAGGGGAGTAGAGGCTGACTGGCGTGATTGCGCGGACGGTGACGAACTTCTGATCGACTGGAAAGAACAGGCTCACAGTGTGTATGAAAAAAAATTTGGGGATCAGCCCCTGCCAGAAGACCCAGTATCCGCTCGTAAAGAGCGGGCCCGCAGGGCGCGATTCATGCAATACCGAGGCTTTGACCCCTCGGATTTTATGCCACTGATTACGCGATAAGCATTTTATCGGTCCAGTAGAGCCCCACGTATCTCTCTCGCCTTTTCCTTGACTCGCTCTGAATTAGTAGGGCCCATCCGCATCAGCTGTTTCTCGAGCGGCGACAACGCCTCGAGAGCTGGATCCTCATAGACCCAATTTGCTTCCACTTTATATAAGCGAGCATCCAGAACCGTTTCTGGCGCTAGCATGATGGCCTCTAGGGCTACAAGAACAGCTGGCTCAAGCTTGGGAGTTTCGTAGCCGAGTATGTCCCAGGCTTCATTGGCCGCTACCTCAAAGGCGGTATAAGCGCCCACAAGTGCATCGGTATCAATGTCCGAAATAAGTTGCGCCAGGCCGTCATAGCGATCAAAGCTTTTGGGGTTGATCGTGACCGCCAGGCCATCGTCTATAAAACTAAAGGAGGCCTCCGGACGACCAACGGGCAGTAGCTTGTAGGGCACAAATCCCTGTCGAAGATTATCTATAATTGCCACCAGTCGCTCTATTAGGTTGGGCGCGCTAATAAATGTGGCTGCCAGTGGGCTAGGACTGAATGTCCACAGCCCCGAAGAGAGTTGCCCGTTTGCCTCGGACAACGTGGGTGGTGCGGGGAGTTCGGGTACAACCTCGGGTTCTTGCTCTTGCTCTGGCTCCGGTTCAACGGGCGAGGTTTGCTCTGGAACGACTTCAACCTCGGGCGAGGGTTCTGCGGGGGCGACAATGACAGGTAAGTCAGGTGTTTTGCTACCGTAAGGAAGGCTCTCACCAAAACCCCACCAAAGAATGGCTACAAGTACTATGAGACCGGCGATGGGCAGAGCGATCGCCATCGAGCTGCGGGTGGTGGGTTGGGGGTGATCCCCAGAGTTAATGTCTGTCATGGCGCGTCCAGTGCTTTTGCAAAAGAAGGACAGTGTATTACGAGTTGAAATCGGTATAAACAGGTCGCGAACGGGCAGATCGGGGCTTGACATCGAGGCTTTGCAAAGTCACCTTCGCGTGTTTCAGAACCAGCGTTTTTCCGGTGTTCTTCAGCCGGGGTAAACCGACCGAATCAAGGGATTTTAATGCAGCGTTACTCGGCATTGGGTTTGGTGGCACAGGCAGTCAGGCATAACGAAAACTGGCAGCGTGTATGGCGCAATCCAACACCCAAAAAGCACTACGACATCATTGTAGTGGGTGGCGGAGGCCATGGGCTCGCGACGGCCTATTACCTCGCCAAACTTCATGGGGTAACCAACGTTGCTGTGGTGGAGAAAGGGTATCTGGGCGGCGGCAATACCGGTCGCAATACCACAATCGTTCGATCCAATTATTTATGGGATGAGGCAGCTCATTTGTACGAGCACGCCATGAAGTTATGGGAGGGCTTGTCCCAGGACTTGAATTACAACGTGATGTTCAGCCAGCGCGGGGTCTTGAATCTCGGCCACACCTTGCAGGACATGCGCGATATACAGCGACGGGTCAATGCGAATCGATTGAACGGTATAGACAGCGAAGTGCTGGATACCAAACAGGTGCAGGAGCTGGTGCCCATTATGGACTGCTCTGCAAATAGTCGTTACCCAATACTCGGCGCATCATGGCAGCCGAGGGCGGGAGTTGCCCGTCATGATGCAGTTGCGTGGGGCTATGCACGAGCCGCAGACGCCCTGGGCGTCGACCTGCTTCAGCAAACCGAAGTCGTCGATATGATTATTGAAGAAGGAGCGGTAAAAGGGGTCCGAACCGAGCGCTATGGCGACCTCCATGCGGACAGGGTTGGATGCGTGGTCGCTGGAAATTCTGGCGTATTGGCAAAGATGGCTGGGTTTCAGCTGCCCCTGGAATCGCACCCCCTTCAGGCGTTGGTATCCGAGCCCATAAAACCTGTTCTCGATACCGTCGTCATGTCGAATCATGTTCATGGTTACGTCAGTCAGTCAGACAAGGGCGATTTGGTTATCGGCGCCGGTATCGACTCCTATAATGGCTACGGCCAGCGCGGGTCATTCCCCACCATCGAGCATACGCTTCAAGCGATCATCGAATTGTTTCCGATATTCAGCCGTGTTCGGATGAATCGTCAGTGGGGCGGTATTGTCGATACCTGCCCCGACGCCTGCCCCATTATCAGCAAGACCCCGGTTCGCAACCTGTTCTTTAATTGCGGCTGGGGCACGGGGGGATTCAAAGCGACAACCGGTTCGGGTCATGTCTTTGCGGCTTCCCTTGCCACAGGTGAAATGCACCCGCTTGCCGAGCCTTTTTCGATGTTCCGTTTTCACTCAGGGGCGCTGGTTGACGAACACGGCGCCGCTGGCGTGGCCCATTGAGAGACTGATTATGTTGCATATTCATTGCCCTCATTGTGGCGAATATCGGGAAGAAGAAGAGTTTCACTACAAGGGACAGGCTCACATTGCCCGACCCATCAACCCTGAGGCTTGTAGTGATCAGGAGTGGGGCGAGTATCTTTATTTTCGAGACAACCCTAGAGGGGACCACCGTGAGGTTTGGTTTCATGCCACGGGTTGTCGAAAATTTTTCAATGTTGTGAGAAATACGCTCACCTATGAAATTCGGGAGTCTTACCTTATCGGCACCGAGCCGAAGGGTGGTGCCTCGGCGAGGCCTGCAGACTGATGAGTCAAGTTAATCGATTAAAGTCTGGCGGAAGAATTGATCGAGACCGCCCGATATCCTTTAAGTGGCGTGGAAAAACCCTCACCGGTTTTGAGGGAGACACCCTAGCCTCTGCCTTACTTGCCAATGGCGTTTCGACCGTGGCGCGGAGTTTCAAATACTCCAGACCCCGAGGCGTCGTGGCAGCCGGAGCGGAAGAGCCTAATGCCATCATGCAGTTGGGCGCGACTCAGGCGACTCAGATCCCCAACGTAAGAGCCACGCAGCAGGCCCTGTATGATGGGCTGGTTGCGGCTCCTACCAGTGGCTGGCCTAGCCTGCGCTTTGATCTTATGGGTTTGGTCGGCAAGATCGCCGGGAGAGCCATGCCCCCTGGGTTTTATTACAAAACCTTCATGTACCCGAAAACATTCTGGATGACCTACGAAAAATTTATTCGTCGGGCAGCTGGTTTCGGTCGCGCCCCAAAGAAGCCAGATCCAGATCGGTATGACAAAGTAAATCAGCACTGCGATGTGTTAGTAGTGGGCGGTGGCCCCGCAGGGTTGATGGCGGCGCTCACGGCAGCGTCCTCAGGGGCTCGTGTCATCCTCGCAGATGAACAAGAGGAAATGGGCGGTCAGCTATTATCAAGCCTCGAAACCATTGACGGGAAAAGTGGCGCCGACTGGGTAAGGACCGTGCTTGCGCAACTAGGTGCCATGAATGACGTTACTCTGCTACCCCGGGCGACGGTGAATGGCTATCACGACCATAACTTTCTCACTATTCACGAGCGTCTGACCGACCACCTCAATATTCAGTCGGGCTCAGTCCGCCAGCGCTTACACCGCGTACGTGCAAAGTGGGTGGTGTTGGCGACTGGTGCTCATGAGCGTCCTCTGGTGTTTGGCAACAACGATTTGCCTGGCTGCATGTTGTGCTCTGCGATCTCAACCTATATCAATCGCTACGCAGTGGTGCCAGGTCAGCGCTTGGTCGTGATGACATCGAACGACTCGGGTTATCAAGCGGCGATTGACTGGCATCAGGCAGGGCGTGAGGTGGTTGCGGTTGTCGATACCCGCGAGGGTGTTCAGGGCGATCTTGTCAACGGAGCTCGGGCACGGGGAATCACAATATTTCAGGGTTCAGGAATTATTGATGTTAAGGGTCGGCATCGCGTGCAGGGTGTCGAAATAGCGAAAATAGATGTTAAGGGTCACAGAGTTGTAGGTGGAAGCCAGCAACTGCTTTGTGACACCGTTGCCAGTTCTGGTGGCTGGAGCCCGGTGGTCCATCTCTCCTGCCATACCGGCCGACGCCCCGAGTGGGACCAAGATGCGCTGGGTTTTGTGCCTGCGCCAACCAGAGAGCCTATGGTGGTTGCCGGCGCGGTTACAGGATGCGTCTCAACAGCGGATGCCATAAAGCAGGGTAGGGATGTGGCGGTCAGGATCGCTGAAGAGCTGTCACTAATGCCTGCTGATGTCGCCATCCCGACGACGGAGAGTCGTGAGCAGTCCCCTGGGATGGCGGTCTTTCACATACCTCACACGAAACCCACGTCTCGAGCGCCAAAACAGTTTGTTGATTTCCAGAACGATGTTACGGCCGCCGCGATCGAGATCTCCTGTAGCGAGGGATTTGAATCGATAGAAC
>CAXPOA010000043.1:0-4856 GCA_964218505.1 Luminiphilus sp. | reverse complement strand
TAGCGATGAACATGGCGAAGTTCAGTCCCTGAATAAGGCCCGATCTGATGACCCTGGGGTGCTTCTGCGCAACATCAATCAGCGAAACCAGCAGCGCGCGGTAACGAACCGGGCTGGCGTCGCGCTCCTCTTCCACCATGACCTTTGGCAGTGCGAGGCTTGCAACTCCCATCAACACTGCGGCCATGGCATAGACCCAGCGCCAGTCTGCAAATTCCCCGATCAATCCCGAGAGCAACCTGGACAGTTGGACCCCGGCAATTACGCCAGCGGTGAGCATGGCAGTTGCATAACCGAGTTTGCTTACTTCAATTCGCCGGGATACATACGCGGGCAGCAGATAGGGCGTCACCGTGGTGAAGCCAAGCAACGTTGACGCGAAGGTGAATAGCCAGAAGCTTGGAGACGTCGCCATAACCGCCAGCGCAATGACTTGAGCAAGTAGGCAGGTCTTTATAAGGAACCGATTATTTACCCGGTCCCCCAGAGGCAAAAGTAAGATTACCCCGAGTGCCAGAGCGCCCTGATTCAGCGCGGGTACCCACCCCACCTGACTTTCGCTGATGGCGAAAGAATCGGCTACAGCCCGAATGATGGGGTGAATGTAATAGGCGTTAGCAGTGACAACCGCCGAGCAAATCGCCAGAAGAAGAATTTCCCTTCTCACCGTCATCAGGAGTAGCTCGTCCCCACTACGCTAGCACCAGAGAGCGCATAAAGAGCAATAGGGTCGATCGCTGAACATTCGCGTCCATTGGTAGAGACCTGATCAGGCCTTGGCATGTCGCTGCAAGAGCCGATCAAGTTGATCGGCAAAATGCTTCCGATCAGCCTGGTTTAGCGGTGGTGGTCCGCCCGTGTGCTCGCCCGATGATCGCATGGTCTCCATAAAGTCACGCATTTGGAGTCGCTGCTTGATGTTATTCATCGTGTATTGCTCACCCCGTGGGGTAATGACAAAGCTTCCCTTTGCAAGGACCTCTGAAGCCAGCGGGATATCAGCAGTAATGACAAGGTCGCCCTCCGTCGCCCGACTGGCGATTTCATCGTCGGCGACATCAAAGCCTTTGGGCACCTGCAAACTTTTGAGCCAAGGGGAGGGCGGCAGGCGAACGGCCTGATTGGCAACGAAGGTGGTTTCAATCTGTCGCTTTACCGCCGCACGACAGAGAATGTCTCTGATCACCACAGGACAAGCGTCGGCATCCACCCAGATTTTCATGGGAAATTTTTCAGCGGCTCACTGATCTGGCAGCCACCCATGCCTTTGCCGATTTCATCTGCCGCTGTGTGGCTTTGAAGACGGAGAGTTGAGGGTCAACTTTCCCCGTATGGCCAAGGGTGCTGATTTGTTCGTAATACCAATACTGGGTTGCAAAGGTGCCGACGGTCTTGAACAAATTGATAGCCTCAAGAAACTTGAGCCACGGTGGGAGTAACGATAGTTCATTTTCAAAGCGGGGTAATTCCGCTGTGCCGGCAAGTAATTCCTTCATCGCTTCAGGCATGGCACACAGAGGCCGTCCAATGCCGATTACATCGGCGCTACCACTTGCCAGCGCATCTTCCATGGCGTCCAAGCGTCGCAGTCCCCCTGTGACCATCAAGGGCATGTTTAGCTCCTTGCGCATGGCCTGAGCGAAATCGACGAAGTAGGCTTCTCGCGCTTTGGTAGAGGCTTTCACTGACTGATCCTCAACTGGCTCGATCCCATCGACGTTGAGAAGGCGCGGTTGCTCATAGGTGCCGCCGGAGATTTCCAGAAGGTCAACGCCTTCTGCCTCGAGCCATTTTGCGACTTGAAGGCTCTCATCAAAATCGAAACCACCGCGTTGAAAGTCAGCGCTGTTGAGTTTGACGCCTACCGGGAAAGAGGCGCCGACCGCGTCCCGAACTGCCCGCACTGATTCGAGTAATGCCCGGGCCCGATTCTCAAGGCTGCCTCCCCATTGGTCCTCGCGCTGATTAGATCGCGGGCTCAGGAACTGGGAAAGCAGATAGCCATGGGCCGCATGTAGTTGAACCCCGGTGAAACCAGCGTCTTTAAGCACGCGAGCACAGCGTGCGAAGCCCACAATAACCGCCTGAATGTCGGCTTCGGACATGGCCACGGGCTCCCCAAACTGGCCGCCCGGAAGACCCAGCTTCACTGCCGAGGGGGCTTTCGGATGGGGGTTTACCATTTTCTGACATTGGCGGCCCGCGTGACTGATCTGTGCCCAAAAGTGGTTGCCGCCCCGTGTGCCTGCCTCGGCCCAACGCCTCAACGCGCTCATGGATTCTTCGGAGGGCTCGCTGTCAATGATGACATTGCCGGGGCGCTCAAGATGGTCTCCGTCGATCTGAACGTTTCCAGACAGCAGGAGTCCGGCACCCCCGTCGCTCCAGAGTCCATAAAGCTGGATCAGAGCAGGTGTTGCCTGCCCTAATGGATCAGCCAGCCCTTCGGTCATCGCTGCCTTGCACAAACGGTTGGGCAAGATTGCGCCACAAGGCAAGGTCAGTGATTGTTCAATCATTAAGGGTATCCTCGTTGTCGTCTTAGTTGCCCGGAAGGATTTGATAGACCGACCCTTCGTCGGATAGGGCAACGATGCTGCCATCGCTTAAGACCCTGACATCGCGTATGCGGCCTTTCACGTCGGGGAAAGGTTCGGTTTGTTCAAAGCCTGAGTCGGTCGGGGCGAGACGATATAACTTCTGATCCTTTAGCGCACCGATCAACAGGCTTCCATCCCAGTTTGGGAACCCCTCATTGCGATAGATAGCGAGGCCGGAAAGGGCGATGCTTGGTACCCAGTGCATGATCGGTTGTTCCATGCCCTCTGCTTCGGTGTAGGGAGAGATGATTGCTCCGGAGTAATCGACGCCATAGGTGATTGCAGGCCAGCCATAATTGTTTCCGGCCACTATTCGGTTGAGTTCGTCCCCACCTTTGGGGCCGTGTTCCGTCATCCAGATGGCGCCGGTCGCCGGGTCCACCACAAGTCCTTGGGGGTTTCGATGGCCAAAGCTATACACCCGGGGAGCTTGCTCGGGAAAAGGATTGTCAGCCGGTGCGGTGCCATCGGGCAGGATACGCAGTAACTTACCCATCTCGCTATCGAGAGATTGCGCCTGCTCTCGATATTCGAATCCCTCGCCAACACTCACCAACAGCGAGCCGTCAGGCAGGAAGGCCAGCTTGCCGCCGTAATGAGCCGCTTTCGCCTTGCTTGGATTTACCTCGAGGATTATCGAGAAATCCTCGAGCTGTTGGTCGACCAGCCGGGCACTTGCGACGGTCGTGCGGTTGCTATCTCCGTCTCCTGCAGCATACGAAATATAGATACGTTGATTATCAGCAAAGGCAGGATCCGTAATGACATCGAGCAAGCCACCTTGGCTTTTGAAGTAAACTTGGGGTGACCCTGAAATCGCCCTCATCTCGCCATCGGGACTGAGCTTTAACAGCTGCCCCGATTTCTCCGTTACCAGAAAGCCTTGCTGTGCCGGGAGTTCCGCAATAGACCAGGGCTTGTCCAGTCCGGTAGCGAGGACATTGATGTGGTAGTCGGTTGCTGTCGCGGCGATCGCGACGCAGTAGAGGCAGGCCCCTGATATCCAGGGTCGGACAGACAGGAAAATGGACATGACTTGGCTGCTCCCGGGCAGTGCTCTTTAGGGGCGTGTACTATACCGTGTTATGAAAGCAGCGATGCGCAGAAAAGCGTATTAGTCTGGTCGTTATTTAGCCAGAGTTTGCACTGGTAAGAGAATGTGAGAGGAAGACTGTGTTACGAGTGGTGATGGCTTATTTTCTAGCCGTAGTAGTGGCTTATCTGGTGGCGAGTGCAATGGCGACGCTGGAGGTGATGCTGACTCTCAGTGGTTTTGGTTTAACGCCAAGTGTGCAGGATATCCTGGCAAGCATCTGGATGGACTGGCTCGGTATGATCGGGTCCTATTTGCCGCTCATAGCCCTGGCCATCGCGATTGCGCTACCGGCGGCATCGAGGCTGCGTCGTTGGTTAGGCGGCGAGGCCCTCCCATGGTATCTGGCCGCGGGTTTCGTTGCTTTTGTTGCGCTCCATCTCATTATGGAAGCGACTCTCGGTCTGGTTGGCTTTGCTTCCGCCCGATCGATTTCGGGTCTGTTATTGCAGGGGCTGGCGGGCAGTGTCGCCGGATGGTGCTTTAGCCGGGTCCGGGTTGCTCGACCATGAGCGGTGAGACGCTCTTTGACGAAGGTATCAAGGCGCTTCAGGCCGGGCGAGCCGTTGACGCCCGGGCGCGATTTCAGGGCAGCATTGATGCAGGTATGGATACTGCGCAGCTTTGGATGGGGTTTGCGCTCGCCCGTGTGATGCAGGGGGATTTGGTCGCTGCTGAGACCGGCGTTGACGCGGTATTGAGTCGGGAAGGGAGAAACCTTCGGGCCCTCATTATTAAAGGTGACTTGCTGGCGGGGAGAAACGACGAACAAAATGCCGCGGCGCATTACACCCTAGCACTCCGCGTTGCCTCGCTCTTGCCGTCGGTTCCCCAGGGGATCGCCAAAGATTTGAGTCGCATACAGAATCACTTAGAGCAACTTAATGCCCGCTTTCGGCAACACTTGTTCGAGCAACTGGCGGCCGCCGGTTACCAGCGTGCATCGGCGCCATCGCGATTCAACGATGCCCTCGATCTCATGATGGGGGCGAAAACGAGAGACGAGGAGGCCGGGCGATTCCCTCAAATGCCCCACGTCTTTTATATGCCCCATCTGCCCTACCGCACTTTTTATCCCAAGGAATACCTGCCCTGGATGGAAGCCCTGGAAGACGCGACCGATACCATCGAGCGAGAGCTGACCAACCTGCTGGCAAAGAGCC
>CAXPOA010000042.1:0-2513 GCA_964218505.1 Luminiphilus sp. | reverse complement strand
TGAATGGTCTCGAGGCACTTACCAGATCATTCCCGGCCTTCAAGTGTGAAAAGGCCATATCCGGGAGCCCCGCCTGATGCCAGATTTCAGCGCGAGCAAGATGTAAGAGCCCGAGGTAACCATCCTCCTCTTCGGAATCAGCAAGCAGCGCGTCGAGGCGCGCACCATCAGCGGCAGAGAACTGGGCTGTCTTCAACCCGGCCAGACTCCACCAGCCAGTTGCAACGTGCTTTCTGTCTGCTCCACCGACCAAGAGGCGGTATGCCGCCTCGGCCTCCCCATGATTGCCCAGAGCCTTGTGAGCATGCCCCGACAGCAAGCTGGCACGGGGATGTTCGTCATGCTTGATCAGTGCGATCGCTTGCAACGCCTCGTCCGGTCGCCCAGAGGACAGCGCAGTAAAACCCTTCTCAACGGCTTGATCGACAGTCATCAGACCCGTCCTGACTCACTCTGACTTACTGGCAGCGAGATGCTGATCGAAAAATTGCTCCACACGCTCAAACAGCTCAACCGTATTCTCAGGGGTGTAGAACCCATGTTCTTCCTTGTCTTTTACCAACCAGTCGTAGGATTTACCCGCCTCATCGAGCGCGTCCCTCATCACTTCCGCATGCTCAAAGGCCGCGCGGTAATCGTCTTTGCCGTGAACGATAAACAGCGGAATATCCAACTCCTCAGCGCGGCGAGCCGGGCTCTGGGCGGCTCGCTCTTCAGGGTCGCTCGGCAACGTTTTATCGAGGTAGGCGCCACCCCAGCGGGTCGTGGCGATGTCACCAGAGTTATAGAGCAGATCGAGATCGTACACGCCAACATAGCCAATCGCCGCACTGAATAACCCGGGCTCGACCAGCGGCGCCTGAAAGGCGGAGTAGCCGCCAAAACTGCCCCCAAATATGCCAATCCTGTTAGCGTCCGCGACGCCGTCAGCGATTGCCCAGCGCGTGCCATCGATGATGTCGTACTGTGTGATACGCCCCCATTCGCCATAGCCCGCCTGCCGGAAGGCATCTCCAAACCCCGTGGAGCCACGGAAGTTCACCTGCAATACCGCGTACCCGCGGGTAGCAAGTGACTGTACATAGGTGTCGTAACCCCAGTAGTCGCGCGCATGCGGACCACCGTGAGGCATCACAACCAATGGAAATGGGGCCTCCCCAACAGGCGGCGTCGTGATATAGCCATGAATTATCTGGCCGTCCCTTGCCTGAAAGCTGATCCCATCAGTGCTGGCCAACAACTTCCCTTCGACACTGGGAAACATGTGCATCAGAAATTTCAGCGAGCCGCTACCGAGATCAAACAAATAGAAACTCGGCGGGTCGCTGGGTGCCGACAGTCGAACCACAAATTTTTGATTGTCCGACGTTTTAGAAACCAGAGAGACCGTGTGCGCGGGGAATTTATTCTGTAGCGCACCTTTGATGGCTGTGAGGGGATGATCCTGCAGTAGCGGCACAAACTCTGGATAGTGACGATTAATTTGTACCCCATACAGGCGGTCGTCGTCGTCAAAATAGGCCCATTCCACATCCGTATCGGGTGCCGAGTAGATTTTCTCTACCTTTTTAGATTTCAGATCAAAACGATGGAGGCCCCAGATGCCCTTCTCGTCTGCGTACGAACCAATCACCAGTAATGCGTCCGCTCCCGGTTCAAACCCACGGATCCTGACTTCCTCGCCGAACGGCATCTCCACTTCCTGCCACTCTCTGGACCCGCGGGGCCGGTAGGAGAAAATCTGATTATTGTCATCGTCGACACCCTGAACGAAACGAGGGGCCATATCCTCATCGGGTACAAACCGTGCGCCACGCAAGCTAGAGCGCGCTTCGCGACTAGTCCTGCCGCTGTAAATGTTGACTTTGAGTGCCTGCGGAATGCCATCTTTTCCGGGCGGCCAGGCGAAGGGAAAGCTTTGTATCAGAACGTGTCGATCATCGATTTTGCCCAGTAAATCACCGTAGGCGAGCGCAGGCTCCTCTGCATTAATGCCATACAGATACTTCGGTGCGCTGCCGTCTGCATTGACCGCATAAATCTCCCCGTAGGATCCGGGTGCTTCCCGCCCCGCGCGCTTGCGCAGAATCGTCATGACCAAACGCTCGTTGTTGATCCACTCAAACCCACCCACTTCGGCGTCATAGAACCCGGAAACCGACACCACCTCGAGATCCGCGGTCGTGAGCACGGCCAATGCCCGTCGCTCTTCGTGCACCACATCCACGGCGAGGTACTTCCCATCCGGGGAGATTTCAGCCTGTCGAAACTCAGCCTGAGCTGCCAGCTCCTGATAACTCGGCACAGCGACAGAATCTGCCGAAATTGAATGGCGTGCTGGCAGCATCACCAGTGAACAACAGAGGGCTAGCGCACCACACAGATAGCCAGCTCGGTCTCGCAAAGTGGTGTTGCAGGCAAGTGTCATAGATAGCCTCATGGGTTTCGAATGATTGGATGCAAAATCAAACAATGCAGAATCACGCCACCGATCGCAAGATGCTTTTTGGGCA
>CAXPOA010000041.1:0-22170 GCA_964218505.1 Luminiphilus sp. | reverse complement strand
ATTCAGCCAGAGATGAAGTGGTGCTTGAGCTGAAGCCCGCGGCGGAGGCCCTGGGTATCACCCTAGCCCAGGTTGCGCGACAGGTTAGACAGGCTTTTTATGGAGCCGAAGCCCAGCGAATCCCTAGGGGCCGGGAGGATGTAAAGGTGATGGTGCGCTATCCGGAATCAGAGCGGCGCTCCATCGGCAACCTCGATAACATGTATATTCGGACCGCTGCAGGAGCGGAAGTGCCCTTTCAAACGGTCGCGAGTTATCGGATAGAGCCCGGTTATCAGAAGCTGGAGCGACTCGATCGCATGCGAACTCTGGAAGTAGAGGCGGATGTCTCATGGGATGGCGCCACGCCCCTTGAGGTGGTGACGGCGGTCATTGAGGACTGGCTGCCCCAGTGGCAGCAGCGATATCCGGGGCTTCAGCTTAAACTTGACGGGGAACTGCAGGAGGAAGCTGAATTCCAGCGGGCCATGTTGAAGTATATGGTGCTCGCGATGCTGGTCATCTTCGGGCTTATGGCCATTGCCTTCCGCTCTTATTGGCAGCCTTTTCTGGTTTTGACTGCCATACCTTTTGGCATCATGGGGGCGATCTTCGGTCACGCCTTACTCAATTGGCAGATCAGCATTTTTTCCATGATGGGGGTCATTGCCTGTGCCGGGGTGGTGGTCAACGATAATCTGGTCTTGATCGACCGAGTTAACACCCTGCGCGGCGAGGGTCTCACCCTCAGAGAGGCCGTTCTGCAGGCGGGGGAGGACCGTTTCCGGCCAATCATCCTGACCTCACTGACAACCTTCGTTGGGTTGTTGCCTATCATGTCCGAGACCAGCGTACAGGCTCAGTTTCTGATCCCAATGGTAACGTCACTCGCCTTTGGGGTGCTGTTTGCAACAGGCGTGACGCTGGTGCTGGTGCCCTCCCTGTATTTAATCGGCGAGGATGTGGCTGAGCTGTTTGACCGCCTCAAAGCGTCAGGGAAACCCCGAGCGCTAAGCCTTTCAAAGTAGACCCCTCGTCGAGGGTTGCCAGCAGCGCCCTGTTGTGAGCAGCGCTTTGATAGGTCAATGGGTGCTAGAAACCCCTCTAAAATAGGCAAAACTCCGGATGCGGCTCAGTCGCCACTGAATCGTCAGCTCACCCGCTTAACGCCTTGTTAGTCCTTTTCATCGAATGCCCCTTCAGTCGCGGTGGCCCGCGATCTATTCTATTTTTAGAACATTTTTTATAAATATAAGCAAACGCTGTGTAATTTAATTACAGGCAAGAATAAGGGGAAACAAGTGAGCAATTCTGTCGAATTCCGAAGAGCGCCTTTGGCTGTGGGTGTCGCCTTTGCGGTGGCATCGCAGCTGGGTTTTGCGCAGGAAGCACCAGATCAGCTTTCAGCTGATACATCAGATGCAGCAATGGAAGAGGTTATTGTCCGGGGTATCCGACAGAGTCTCGAGAAATCAGCAGACATCAAGCGTAACGATGCAGGCGTGGTCGACGCGATTACAGCTGAGGATATAGGTGCATTTCCTGATACCAACCTCGCGGAAGCGCTTCAACGGGTGACAGGGGTGGCCATCGATCGAACCCGCGGCGAGGGACAGTATGTCACCGTACGTGGCTTTGGCCCTGCTTTTAATCTGGTCACCTTGAATGGCCGTCAAATGCCTACAACGGGCGGTGATAGTCGCTCCTTCGACTTCAGTAATTTGGCGGTTGAGGGCATCTCCCGGGTAGAGGTCTACAAGAGCGGTAAAGCCGACGTTCCCACGGGTGGTATCGGGTCAACCATTAATATTGTTACCACGCGTCCTCTGGAGTCTCCCGGTTTTAATGCCACGGTCGCAGCGTCTGCGATGCACGATACCTCGACAGAGCTGGGCGACGACCTCACGCCCGAAGTATCTCTTTTGATTTCAAATACGTTCCTCGATGACACGGTGGGCATCTCGCTGTCTGCGGTGCGGCAGGAGCGCAACAACGGCGCCGCAACGGCTAGCGTTGGTGGCTGGCGATCGTTTGCTGGTGACGTCGACAACTGCTGGTGTAGTGCACGCCCCTCCGAGTGGGGTGGCATTCCCTATGATTTGGCGACCCAGCAGAATCGGACCACCAGCCCGGACGAGCGATATTCAGTCCCGCAAAACACAGGCTATGAGTTTGCGGAGTGGGATCGGGTCAGAACCAATGGTCAGTTGACCATGCAGTGGGCGCCTACCGATCGCATCACCGCCACGGTTGACTACACCTACTCGGAAGTTGAACTTGAGCGCACCTATACCAACTACTCAGCCTGGTATAACTTCGGCGGTCAGGAAACGATTTGGGACGGCAACAATGCCAATGCCTCTCCGACCACTTATGCTGAATACAATGGTGGTGGCGGCGACTTTGCAATGGGGGCAGGCAGTGACGCCATCGTGGCTGAAAATAAGTCGATTGGTTTCAACCTGGCCTGGGATGTAACCGACCGTCTTTCGCTGATGTTTGATTACCACGATTCCAGTGCAGAGCAGCGCCCTGACAGTCCCTATGGCAGCTCTTCGTTGCTGTCCATCGCGGCTTTCTCTCGGGATAAGACCACGACCTATTTCGACCGGGGTGAACTGCCGGTTCTAGCCCTTGATCTGTCTAATCCTCTTAGCCCCGATGACATGATCGTCACGGGTAGTGTGTTTGCCAACAACTACGCCAAGATGGATATCGAGCAGGCAAGACTGGGGGGGAACTTCGATTTCGATCCCGACGGCTTTGTGAAGAGCATCGATTTTGGTATCGAGTTCACCGAGGTGAATAACCGCTCAGCGGGTTCTGTGGTCCAGCGTGATGCATGGGGTGGTGTTACCCAGCCCGGGGCAATCGCTGATCTGATGACAGAGGTTTCGTCTGCAGGACGTTTCGACGAGATATCCGGTGGTAACGATCCTGATCTGGTGACAACGTATTATTCCTACGATATGCCGGCTTTGATTGCTCGCACCGAGCAGCTGATGGCTAGCGGAGAAGCGTCCACGTTCTTTGTGCCCGATATGGGTGATTGTGGCACCGGTCTTTGCGCGTCCAGCACCTACAGCTCTGATCGACGCACTACCGAAGAGCAGTTGGCTGCATACTTCCAGGTCAATATGGGCTTTGATATCGGCTACATGCCCGTGGATATTCGACTGGGTGTTCGCTACGAAGAAACCGACGTCGATTCCCAGGCCCTGGCGCCAAACTATGATCGTATCGATTGGGTTGGCGGCAACGAGTTTAGTGCGGTGCCGGGATCCGGCGACTTTACCGAGCTGACCGGCAGTTACGACAACGTATTGCCTAACCTCGATATCAAGGTGGGGGTCACCGAAGATATGGTTGCCCGACTGTCGTGGAGCAAAACCATGACCCGGCCAAACTACCGGGATATTCAGGGCGGGCAGACCATTGACCAGCTGCTGCGAATTGACGGTGGCACTGGCTCGCGGGGTAACCCCAACCTGAAGCCTTTCGAATCCGATAACCTCGATCTGTCGTTCGAGTGGTATTACGCGGAAGGTAGCTACTTCTCTGTGGGGTATTTCTACAAAGACGTAACTAACTTTATCGGCTTTGCAGAGTTCAACGAGACCCTCTTCGACCTGAACCACCCGGGTAATGGCGCCTACGCTGACGAAGCGCGTGCTGCTCTTGGATCGGCGGCGACCAGTGGTGAGTTGTATGACTGGATTCTGGAGAACAAAGCAGGCTCGCCAGGCGTCGATGCCGACAATGGCACTATCACCGGACAATCGGGTGATGCCCTCGCCAACTTCCGCGTGACTGCGCCTATCAACCAGGATGACGACACGGTGGATGGCTGGGAGGTCAACCTGCAGCATAGCTTCTGGGATACAGGGTTTGGTTTTATCGCAAACGCGACCTTCGTAGAATCCGATACCAGCTATGATGTTACGGATCTCGCTCAGCAATTTGTGATCGCTGGTGTGGGTGATTCTGCTAACCTGATCGGCTTCTATGAAAATGACTGGCTCTCGATTCGAGTTGCCTATAACTGGCGTGATGACTTCCTCGCGGGAACCGGCCAAGCCAACGTTGGTGCGATCCCACCGACATTCACCGGCGAATACGAGCAGTGGGACATTGGCGCTCAGTTCAGCGTCACGGATAACCTCCGGATATTTGTCGATGCCATTAACATCACTGATGAGACCACCTACGTATACGGCCGGAGCAAGTCACAGCCCCTGTTTGTGGGCCAGCAGGGAGCTCGATATAACGTTGGGGTCCGATATACTTTCTGATACATCAGCAAGTAGTGCTATAAAAAAGCTGCCCCCGGGCAGCTTTTTTGTCTTTAACAAGGGGTTAAAATTAGGCGGGTATCAGATAGTAGATATCAGATAACAGCGCACGGAACCGATAGCCCATGACGGACTTACAGATACTCAATAATGTTGACCACAAGGATATCCGGGTTATCAACACTCCGGGCGTCGAATATGGCGATGGATTACACAGCTGTCCCGCTTATCTGTTCGAGTTCAGAGACCTCCAGGCGGATTTCCCAATTCTCCTTCAGGAGTCGTCCGAGGGCGGTTTCATTCCCGTGGTTATCATGGGGTTTGAGTCTCAGGAAAACCTTTTTCTCGAGGGGAACGAGTGGCTCGGACTCATCAAGCCGGCGTTTTTGCGGCGTGGCCCATTCCTCATTGGACAACACACGGTTGAGGACGGAGAGCAGGTCCGTCTGCTGAGTATCGATCTAGCACACCCTCGGGTTAGCAAAAGCGAAGAGGGTGATGCATTGTTTCAATCGCTTGGCGGAAGAACTGACTATTTGGAGCGGATCGCGGATCTTCTCGAGACAATCCACGAGGGTGCGGAACAGACCCGGCGATTTACCCAATGTCTTGCAGAATGGCAGTTAATCGAATCAGTCACGATGGACATTACCTTGAGGGACGGATCGAAAAATCAATTGCTCGGCTACTCCACCGTTAACGAGGATGCGGTCAGAGGGCTCAGTGGCGAGCAGCTGGCGACCCTGGCCGGCGAGGGCTTCCTAATGCCGTTATTCATGATGCTTGGCTCCATGTCGAATCTGCGCCGCCTCATTGACATGAAAGAAAAGCGACAGTCCCGTACTCCATGAACTACACCGACGCGACGCCGGTTCGGACTGCAGAGGGAATTGACCGGGGTGTGATCCCCGATTGGGTTTTTGCGAGCAAAGAACCGGTTCTTATGCGCGGCGTTGTTGCCCATTGGCCTGCGGTGAGCGACGGTGACGGCTCGATTGATTCTGCAGAGCAATACCTTGGCAGTTTTGCAACAGATCAACCGGTTACGGCCTATGTTGCCACAAGTGAAGCTCGGGGGCGCTTCGGGTACAACGACTCCTTTGATGGCTTCAACTTTCGCAGCGGTAGCGCACCACTCCGCGATATCTTTCAGCGACTCAGGGAACAGCAGGATCCATCAAATACAGAGCCAATGTCGATTTACGTAGGTTCTACGCCGGTTGATGGTTGGTTGCCCGGGTTTCAGGAACACAATAGGTTGACTGTGCCGGGTAATCCGCTGGTTAATTTCTGGCTGGGCAATACCACCACTGTGTCTGCTCATTACGACTTTCCCAGTAATGTCGCTTGCGTAGTCAGCGGTCGACGCCGTTTTACCTTGTTCCCACTCGATCAGATAAACAATCTTTATATAGGGCCTATTGACCGGACTCCGTCGGGCCAGCCGATCAGCTTGGTGGACTTTGACGCCCCTGACTTTGAGCAATTTCCGCGTTTTCAGATGGCGTTAGAGCATGCCCAGACCGCAGTACTGGAGCCTGGTGATGCCATTTTTATACCGAGCATGTGGTGGCACCATGTCAAAGCCTTGTCGGACTTCAACTTGCTTATCAATTACTGGTGGCTGGACAGCGCCGATCATTTGGGCTCTCCTTTTCATGCGTTATTGCACGGGGTGCTAGCCATCAGGCAATTGCCGGCAGCTCAGCGAGAGGCATGGAAGCTGCTGATGGACCATTATCTTTTTAACGATGATCCAGCGGTGACGGCACATATCCCGGAGCAGGCACTAGGGTGCCTGGGGCCTCTTGATAAAGCAGAGGCAGAGCGACTCCGGATCGAGTTGCGTAAGAGATTGAACTGAACCAGGCGTTGGCGACCTGATGGAGTAGTGAGATGGAACGGCAAAAAATCGAACACGTAGTGATCGCAGGCGGGGGGACCGCCGGCTGGATGGCAGCGGCGGCAGTTGCCAAGCTTCTGGGAAAGACGGTGCGCGTCTCACTTGTGGAGTCGGAAGAGATCGGTACGGTTGGGGTTGGTGAAGCCACTATTCCCACCTTGCTCACCCTGCACGAGCTGCTGAAGATCAAGGAACAGGACTTTATCAGCGCGGTGGGAGGCACCTTTAAGCTGGGTATCTCCTTCGAAAACTGGCACGACATCGGCAAGAACTATATTCACTCCTTTGGCTTCACTGGCAAAGACTGTTGGGCTGCCGGGTTTCAGCATTTTTGGCTCAAAGGCAAAAAGCTGGGTATCAGCAAGGAGTTTGGTGAGTACTGCAACGAATGGCTGGCGGCGAAACACAACCGGTTTGCAGTGCTTCCCAATCAGAATCTTAACTACGCCTATCATTTTGATTCGGCTCGCTACGCCAAGTTCTTACGTAAAATCGCAGAGGAGCATGGTGCACAGCGGATTGAGGGCAAGATTCAGTCGGTAGAGCAGGACCCTCAGTCTGGCTTCATTACCGGACTCCAGCTCGAGTCTGGTCAGCAGCTGACGGGAGATTTTTTCATTGATTGCACGGGGTTCCGGGGTCTCCTGATCGAGCAGACCCTGCATGCTGGTTACGATGATTGGCAGCATTGGCTTCCCTGTGACAGTGCACTGGCGGTGCAAACCGAAAATATCGCGCCGCCCATCCCCTACACGCGCTCAATTGCCCATGAGGCAGGGTGGCAGTGGCGTATCCCGCTTCAACATCGAACCGGTAATGGTTTGGTTTACTGCAGCAAATTTTGGTCCCGGGATGAGGCTGAGGCCAAGCTTCGTGCCAATCTTGAGGGGGATCTCGTCACCGAACCCAGACCAATCAAGTTTCAAACCGGGACTCGCCGTCGTCATTGGGTGAAGAACTGTGTTGCTGTGGGACTTTCGAGTGGCTTCATGGAGCCTCTTGAATCAACCAGTATTCATCTGATCCAGCGGGCAGTGGTGCGATTTATGCAGATGTTCCCCTACGACGGGGTGCGCCAGCCGGATATTGATGAGTTCAACAACCAGATGATGTTTGAAATCGAAAACATTCGGGATTTCATCATCTTGCACTATCACGTCACCGATCGCACTGATACTCCTTTTTGGCGTCATTGCCGCAGCATGGAAATACCCGACTCTCTCAAACATCGTATCGAGCTGTTCAAGGAGACTGGACGGGTATTTAAGGTACCGACGGAGCTCTTTGGGGAGAATTCCTGGATTCAGGTGATGCTCGGACAAGGTCTCTATCCAGAGCAGTATCATCCCATCGTGAATATGATGGATGACGACGAGCTTAGCGCTTTTCTCAATGGCATCCACGGATCAGTGGAGCGCTTGGTTGGTCAGCTACCCGAGCATCAGCGCTTCATCGACCACTATTGTAAGGAGGCTAGTTAAGCGCTTGCATAAGCGGCGCACCGCCCGCGCTTGTTTACGCAGCGCATGGTCCCGCGGCAACAATTGCTTCGCTAACCTCGAATTTTTTGATGTTGTCCTGGAACAGGGCGGCGAGCTTGCTCGCCTGCTCCTCGTAGGCGGCGTCATCTCCCCAGCCTGCTTTCGGGTCGCAGTAGGAAGGATCCACTCCCGGGATTGATACCGGGAAGTCCAGATTCAAGGTATCGATATGTCGGGTCTCTGCATTCAACAGGGCGCCACTCTGCGCTGCATGAACCACTGCCCGGGTTACAGGAATCGGAAAGCGGGATCCCTTGCCACCGGGTGCTCCAGAGCCTCCGGTCCAGCCCGTGTTGATCAGATAGACCTGACTGCCAAAATCTTCAATACGCTTCATCAGGAGCTCAGCGTAATCCCCAGCGGGTCGCGGCATGAAGGGTGCGCCGAAACAGGTTGAAAACGTGGGGTGAATCCCGGCTTCAGCACCCACTTCGGTAGATCCCACCCGTGCGGTATAGCCTGAGAGAAAATGAAAAGCGGCGGCTTCTTTCGACAAAATGGAGATCGGAGGTAGGACACCGGATACGTCACAGGTGAGGAAAATCACACATTTCGGTTCCCCACCGGCGTTTTCGAGGACACGTTTTTCAACGTGGTCGAGGGGATAGCAGCAGCGGCCATTCTCAGTGAGGCTGGTGTCGTCATAGTCTGCATGTCGGTAATCATCCAGCACAACATTCTCGATAATCGCCCCAAAACGGATAGCGTCCCAGATGATTGGCTCGTTTTTCTGGCTCAAATTAATGGTCTTGGCGTAGCAGCCTCCTTCAATATTAAACACAGAGCCTTTTGACCAGCCGTGCTCGTCGTCACCAATCAGATAGCGTTCAGGGTCGGCAGAGAGTGTGGTTTTACCCGTGCCGGATAGCCCGAAAAAGAGGGTTGTTTGGCCATCTTCGCTGACATTGGCGCTGCAGTGCATCGGCATAACGTCTTTCTCGGGCAGAAGGAAATTTTGGACCGAGAACATCGACTTTTTCATTTCCCCCGCATAACGCATACCGGCTATCAGTACCTTGCGTTGGCCAAAATTAACGATGACGGTGGCTTCTGAGTGTGTCCCATCGCGCTCCGGGTCACAAACAAAGTCGGGCACATTGAGAATTTTCCACTCGGGCTTGTGTTGCGTGTTGTAGGCGGTTGGTCGAATAAACATGTTGCGTGCGAATAGAGACTGCCATGCGGTACTGGTGGTCACCTCCACGGGAAGGTAGTGCTCGCTATGCTCGCCTACGTGCAGGTGTTGTATAAAGTGATCCCCATCAAGGGCATGAGCCTTTACGCGATCCCACATGGCATCAAATCGGGTGGCCTCAAAGGGCTTGTTAACCGATCCCCAGTCAACAGCATCTTCCGAGGACGGTTCCTTCACAATGAAGCGGTCTGCGGGGGAGCGCCCTGTGCGTTGGCCCGTCTCGACTCGAAGAGCGCCAGTGTCTGATAAAACGCCCTCACCCCGCGCCAATGCAAGTTCAATTAATTTTGAGGGAGGTAAATCGATGTACTTCTGGGCTTGAGAAGCCTCTGGTTGATTCGTCATTGTCAGGTCCGGGGGGGGTTGGTGTGACGTTTTCGTTGGGCTGGTATTCTAATGCAGGATCCTCGGATCCGCGAGTTCGGTAAAGTCCGAACGGAGGAAATGATAGGCTTGACCGCAGATATCACAGTTCATATCGATGTGGCCATCTGTATTCAGTATCTCCTCGAGCTCACTTGCGGGTAACAGCAGCAGGGCGTGACGACTCCGTTCCCGGCTACAGGGGCAATGAAATCCTACAGGTGTGGGTGCAAAAAGTCTGATTGGGTCTTGATGATACAAGCGGTATAGCAGGGTGTCTGGCGCAAGGGTTAGCAGGTCTGAAGCTTCTATGGTCTCGGCTAGCACTACCGCGTGTTGCCATTGATCTTCTCGAGCTGAGGCATCTTGGTTCAACTGTGCCGGTAGCTGCTGCAGCATTAGTCCCGCTGCGCACTGGCTATTGGCAGTTAGCCAAAAGCGCGTATTGAGCTGCTCGCTCTGTAGAAAATAGTTATCAAGCGCGCTGGCAAGTGACTCGGTATCCAGGGCAATGATTCCCTGATAACGGGGTCCATTTTCTCGCTCGATAGTAATTGCAAGTTGTCCCTCGTTTAGCAACATCCACGGGGCATCACTGTCGCTGGTTACGTCCCCGCGTACGATGCCACGAATAGTCGAATCGCTGGTGCACTCAACCATCAGGAGGGAAATCGGGCCCGAAGACTGGGCCTGAAGAATGATTTTGCCTCGATATTTCAGATTGTTGCTTATCAGCACTACCGCGGCAGCGAATTGGCCGATCAGAGCTTTTACGGTATCGCTGTAGCCATGATTCTCGGTGAGCTCCTCAAAGGACTGCCTGAGGGAAACGGTTTCCCCACGGATATCTGCTTGCTCAAAGAGAAACCGCTTGGAAAAATCGGTCATCTCATCCATTGCTGATCAGATCTCATCGAATCACTCATGGTGAGGGTGTCTGCCGTAGTATTATCATCGATGCGAGAGTTTGAGCACTGCTTCATGGCTGATATCGAAATAACGAGATTCCACTGCCTAGATGAAACCGCTCTGTCCTCTGCGGCAGAAGAACTTGCTGATTTTCTTGAGGGATTTGCATCGAGTGTGGATCGTGAAGGAGACACGCTGTCATTCTCTGGTAAGGGGTTTACCGGAACGGTGGTCCTTGCGCAGGATAGGGTCACCGGTTGGGTCAAGCTGGGAATGCTGGCAAAACCGTTTCGCAAGCAGCTGGAGGCAGAAATAAACCGTCATCTCGACACCCGGCTGGGTGTCGAGTCATAGAGATTTAGCCGGCGGCGAGGGCCTTTACTTTGGCGTTAAGGCGGCTCTTGTGTCTTGCTGCCTTGTTTTTGGCAATTATTCCCTTGGAGACCATTTTGTCGATGACCGGGACTGCCTGCTTCAGCGCGTCTTGCGACGCATTGGCGTCGCCGGAATTTACAGAGGCGAGTACCCGCTTGATTTTGGTGCGGACGAGGGACCGGAGGCTGGCGTTATGGGCGCGCCTCTTGTCATTTTGACGCGCTCGCTTGCGCGCTTGGGGTGAGTTAGCCACGTTATGCTCCGAGACTGGGTAAAAAAGAGCAGCGGATTGTCCGAAATGGGATACCCGCTGTCAATGTTTATATGACCTAACGACCTGAGGTTTTGGAGGCTACCAGCCTAGGATAATCAGCACCCAACCCAAAATGGCGACCCAGAGGGCCTGTCCGGCCTTATTCCACTGAAACAAGCCATAAAAGTAGCCGACAGGGGGTAAAAGCAGAGAAAATAAGCCCCAGGCGTAGTCTTCCTTCCAGGATACAGTCAGCAGAATAATCCAGCTGATGAGCAATGAAGCAGCACCTAGCGTCGTGAGCAGGGCATTGGAAGCGTCCATGTTGCGTCCTCGATTTCCGTGAGTGGTCGGATTGGGGCTGCGTAGCCTAGCAGAAACAGGTTCGGTGGTGCAGTACTTGAGCAGGGACTTATCGGTAAACAACGAAGCATGACAGAGATCAATTCAGTGAACAGCGACGACCCTTTTGCTGACATCAGGCCCTACCGCGATGAAGAAGTGTCAACGGTTATTGCGCGCCTTTTAAATAGTCGTGACTTTCATGCAGCTCTCGCTAAATTGCAGCTCCCTGCGCTTTACGGGGTAGTGCCGGCAGTGGCTCGCTGGCTGGTTGCTTGGTGGTTGCGCCGGCAGCTTCGCAATGTCACTACTGTCGATCAGTTTCAGTCTTTGGTGAAGCCCCAGCTTCAGGGGCTTATTGGTCGGACCTCCCGTTTCACCAGTGAAGGGCTGGAGAAGCTCTCTGCCGATGAGTCCTGGCTGTTAATGAGTAACCACCGGGACATTGTTATGGATCCCAGTTACACCAATCAGCTGATTTATGACGCAGGCCATCGAACTATGGCCATCGCCATTGGGGACAACTTACTTCGGGAGGGCTGGGTTGCGGATTTGATGCGCATTAATAAGAGTTTCATTGTTCGACGTAACCTGTCAGGACCGCGGGAACTGCTAAGAGCGTCGCAACAGCTCTCGGCTTTTGTGCGTTCGACCATCACCAGTAATGCGGGCTCGGTCTGGATAGCGCAGCGAGAGGGGCGGGCCAAGACTGGCATCGATAAAACAGAGCCTGCGGTCATCAAAATGCTGTCCCTGAGCAGGGATAAACAAGCCGAACCCCTATCGGAGGTACTCAACAACCTCAATATCGTGCCGGTCGCTATTTCCTACGAGATAGACCCCTGTGACGCCAGTAAGGCTGCGGAACTTGCCAGTGGCCCCGGCTACCAAAAGGGAGACAACGAGGATGTTCTTTCTATTGGCATGGGCATAGCGGGTGAGAAAGGTAACGTCCACTTGAGCTTTGGTTCGCCGATCCGTGGGGATGACCTGACGGTCGATTCAGTGGTAAGCGCTATCGATGAGCACATGCGAACACATTACCGGTTGTTTGAAAACGCGCTCTGGGCTTGGCAACGCTTGAACGGAACCGATCAGGTGCCTGATATTTCGGTTTATCCTGGCACAATCACTCGGCAGCAGTTTGACGCACGAATTGATGACATGCCCGAGGGTCATCGCGAGGTTGCTCTTGCGATGTATGCCAACCCCTTGCGTCGAGCCCTCGGGGAGATCTGATTGCTCGATCCGGCGTTACAGGACGAGATTCGCGAAGCCTATCAATCGCTCATTGAGCACCGGAAGCTAAATCCGCGGTGGGGGCAGCGTCAGATGATAGCGGAGGTCGCTAACGCCTTGGGAGATCCCGACGCCCCTGAACCTTTCGCTGTCGTCGAGGCTGGGACCGGCACCGGCAAGACGATCGCTTATTGTGTAGCCGCGCTGCCTATTGCGCGTGCCAGGGAAAAAAAACTGGTGATAGCCACGGCGACGGTGGCACTGCAGGAGCAGCTAATCTACCGGGATCTCCCGGACATATTGGAGCACAGTGGACTGACGTTTAGCGTGCAGCTGGCGAAGGGCAGGGGCCGCTATGTTTGTCTTCAAAAGCTCGAGCATCACCTCGCCGGTGCCTCCGCTCCTGCGTTGATTCCTCTCTATCCCGATGAAGTCGCTGACCTGGCTATCGAGGAAGCGGGACCCATCATGAAATCTATGGTGGAGTCGCTTTCAGCTTCCCGGTGGGATGGAGATCTCGATAGCTGGCCGACGGTACTCGATGATGGATTGCGTCGTATGGTGACCACCGATCAGGCTCAGTGCGGAGGTAGGCGATGCGGTTTTATCAACCAGTGTGCTTTTTATCGGGCGCGTGATGGCTTGCAAGACGTGGATGTGGTCGTGGCCAATCACAATCTGGTTTTAGCAGATCTCAAGTTTGGTGGCGGCGCGATTCTGCCGCCGCCCGAGGACAGCATCTACATATTTGATGAGGGCCACCAGCTCGCGGAAAAATGCCTCAGTCAGTTCACCTTAGTTGCCCGCACTGTCGGCACCCGTCAGGCCCTAATGGAGACTGCTTCCTGGTTAGAATCTCAATCAGATGATCTTGCTGACATCACTCAGCAGCACGATGTGCTCGAGCAGCTGGGGATCGCGTTGAGCGACACGGCCCAGTTAAATGACGAGGCCGCTCTCTGGGCCGAGGATTTCCTCGCTCAGCAAGTTGAACAGCATGAAGAATACCGATTTGAGCTGGGCATCGCCCCTGACGAGTTAAGAACTTTAGCGGGGCGATTAGCGCTGGCATGGTCCCACCAGTTGGAGCTCGCCCAAAGACTAGAAGCTGCTCTGGATAATCGGCGGGATGAAATAGAGATTGCCCAGCGAGATGCGTTGGATGCGTATCTTGTCAATGCTCAGGGAATGATTGTTCGCGCACAGGGTCAGGTTGATCTGTGGCGTAGCTATGACGGCGCATCAAGTCAGGACCTCAATGACCCTTGGGTGCGCTGGTTGCGTCAATCCCGAACAGGCAACGGAATCGACTTTTTGGCGAGTCCGATTTTGGCGAGAGACTTGCTGAGAGAGCATATCTGGCGCCGCGCCGCGGGGGTGGTGATGACCTCAGCGACCCTGTCTTCATTGGGATCGTTTGATCGTCTCCGAGCGATGACGGGACTTCCCGAGGGTGCTCGATACAAGCGCGTGGAAAGTCCTTTTAACACCCAGCAGGCGGTATTTTCTATTCCAGCGCTGCAGCAGGAGCCGGGCGATGCTGACGCGCATACCGCAGAGATTATTGAATGCCTGCCCGCGCTGATTGCCAATGATCTTGGTGTGCTGGTTCTTTTTAGTTCCCGTCGACAAATGGAGGCTGTGGTAATCGGTCTTGAGGGTGTTTTGTCACACCGCATGCTAGTGCAGGACAGCTTGAGCAAAAGTCTGCTGCTGGAGACTCACCGGCAGAATATTGATGAGGGCAAAGCCAGCGTCATTATGGGTTTGGCAAGTTTTGCCGAGGGAGTTGATCTCCCCGGTGCTTATTGCACGCATGTGGTTATTGCCAAGCTTCCGTTCGCCGTGCCGGATAACCCGCGGGATGCCGCTCATGCAGAACTGCTTGAACAACAGGGGCGCAATGCTTTTATGGAAATCAGCGTGCCCGATGCCGCACTAAAATTGGTACAGGCGAGTGGCCGCTTGTTGCGAACCGAAGAGGACAGCGGACGAATTACTTTGCTTGATCGACGACTTCTTACGCGGCGCTATGGACGGGCTATTCTGGAGTCACTGCCTCGCTATCGTTTTGATTTGGCTACGGGGCAGGCAGGCTAGCTACCAGACCTGTAGTGCTCTTTCAGCATCGTTATTAATTAGCGTGATGTGGGCATAAAAAAACCGCGATTGAATCGCGGTTTTTTGTATTGATTGGGTAGATTATGCAGGATCAATCCCAGCTGAGCGCTCCGCCGGTTTGATATTCGATAACCCGTGTCTCGAAGAAGTTTTTCTCTTTGCGCAAATCCATGATTTCCGACATCCAGGGGAAGGGATTTTGGGCACCGGGGAATTGCTCGGGCAAACCAATTTGAGTCAGACGACGGTTGCAGATGAATTGCAGGTACTCTTCCATCATCGACGCGTTCATGCCGAGCACGCCTCGAGGCATGGTGTCACGGGCATAGGCAATCTCGATTTCGGTACCTTCGAGGATCATCTGAATCGCTTCCTGCTGAAATTCCGGCGTCCACAGGCTGGGGTTTTCCAGCTTTATCTGGTTGATGACATCAATACCAAAATTGAGATGCATCGACTCGTCTCTCAGGATGTACTGGAATTGCTCCGCCACACCGGTCATCTTGTTTCGACGACCCATGGATAGGATTTGAGTAAATCCACAGTAGAAGAAAATACCTTCCGTGACGCAATAGAAGCCAATCAAGTTACGCAGCAACTCCTGATCGGTTTCGGAGGTACCGGTTCGGAAGTTTGGATCCGACAGGCTGTGGGTGTGGCTAAGGCTCCATGCCGCTTTCGCCGCTACCGAGGGCACCTCGCGATACATATTGAATACTTCACCTTCGTCCATGCCCAAAGATTCAATGCAGTATTGATACGCATGGGTATGAATGGCCTCTTCGAAGGCCTGCCGCAACAGATACTGACGACACTCTGGATTGGTGATGAGTCGGTACAGGGCCAGGACTAGGTTGTTTGCCACCAGTGAATCAGCGGTGGAGAAGTAGCCAAGAGAGCGCATGACGATACGTCGCTCATCCTCTGACAGGCCGTCTTTGTTGCGCCAGGTAGCGACGTCAGCGGTCATGTTTATTTCTTGCGGCATCCAGTGATTGGCACATCCGTCGATATATTTTTGCCATGCCCAGTCGTACTTGAAGGGCACAAGCTGGTTTAGGTCAGCACGGCAATTGATCATGGCTTTCTCATCAACGCTGACCCTGGCGGCCCCCATCTCCAGTTCTTCAAGGCCCGGTGCCACATCGAGCTCTTCTAGCGCTGCCTTTGCACGATGCACATTCGCCATCGCAGCGGCGGCTTCAGCATCTGCAGCCACTCCTTCGTTGCTGGCTGCAACCGGAGCGGGTTCGGGCTCAGGCGCTGCCACCTCTTTCACGGCCTTGGTGACCACGGGCGGCGGGGCCGCGTTTAGCGCTTCTTCGTTGTTGTAATCATCCCAAGTAAGCATTGTCATACTCCGTTAATTCAATCTGTTTGGTTATTGGCAAGCTTCACAGTCCGGATCATCCAAAGAACACGCTTTGGGTACCGGTGCGGGTTGAGGTGCCGCAGCGGCACCTGATGAAACAGCGTTTAGTTTTCCGGTTTCAACGGTCGACTTTTCGGTACCCGTCGCCGCCAGCGAGCGCAGGTAGTAGGTAGTCTTTAGACCGCTGAACCAAGCCATGCGATAAGTGACATCAAGCTTTTTACCGCTGGCGTTATTGATGTAGAGGTTGAGTGACTGCGCCTGGTCAATCCACTTTTGACGTCGGCTCGCGCTGTCTACCAACCACCTCGGCTCCACCTCAAATGCGGTTGAGTACTTGGCTTTCAGATTGTCGGGAATGCGATCGATAGATTGCACCGAGCCGTCGTAGTACTTCAGATCGTTAACCATGACCTTATCCCACAGTCCCTGGGCTTTTAGGTCGGCGACAAGGTAGGGGTTAACCACAGTAAATTCGCCCGAGAGGTTCGATTTTACGTACAGATTTTGATAGGTCGGTTCGATTGATTGTGACACGCCGGTGATGTTGGCGATGGTCGCTGTTGGCGCGATTGCCATGACGTTCGAGTTACGCATGCCGTTGGCGGCCACCTTGGTCTTCAAGGCATCCCAATCAAGGGTCTTGTCCTTATTGACCGAGATGTATTGCTCACCCCGTTGCTGCACGAGGATGTCGAGGGAGTCGAGAGGGAAGATTCCTTGACTCCAGAGGGACCCCTCGTAGCTTGAGTAACGACCCCGCTCTTCAGCGAGTTCACTGGAGGCTTCAATGGCAAAGTAGCTGATGGCTTCCATCGATCGATCAGCAAACTCAACCGCACCCTCTGATGCGTAGGATACATCGATCTTGTAAAGCGCATCCTGAAAGCCCATGAGCCCAAGGCCGATAGGACGATGACGCATGTTGGATTGTTCTGCTGCCGGCACCGAGTAGTAGTTGATGTCGATGACATTATCAAGCATGCGGATGGCGGTACGCACTGTCTTGCGCAGCTTGTCGATATTGAGTGCGCCGTTCTCGACATGCTGCGGCAAATTCACTGAACCCAGATTACATACGGCGATCTCATCTGCGCTTGTATTTAGCGTGATTTCAGTGCACAGGTTCGATGAGTGCACCACGCCCGTATGTTGCTGTGGGGAGCGCAGGTTGCATGGATCTTTGAAGGTCATCCAGGGGTGACCGGTTTCAAAAATCATGCCGAGCATCTTACGCCACAGATTTTGTGCTTTGAGGGTTTTGTGCAGCTTGAGCTGGCCATTGCGAGCCATCTCCTCGTACTCGGCGTAGCGTGTTTCAAATGCCGTGCCGTAAAGATCATGCAAGTCTGGCGTATCGTTGGGCGAAAACAGGGTCCAATCTCCGTCCTCGAAGACACGCTTCATGAACAGATCGGGAATCCAGTTCGCCGTGTTCATGTCGTGGGTACGACGTCGGTCATCCCCCGTATTCTTGCGCAGATCCAGAAACTCCTCGATATCCATGTGCCAGGTCTCAAGGTAGGCGCACACGGCGCCCTTGCGCTTGCCGCCCTGATTTACGGCTACAGCGGTGTCGTTCACCACTTTCAGGAATGGCACCAGGCCCTGGCTCTTGCCGTTGGTGCCTTTGATGTAGGACCCCATGGCGCGCACGGGGGTCCAGTCGTTGCCAAGACCGCCAGCAAACTTTGACAGCATGGCGTTGTCCTGGATGGCACCGTAGATGCCGAAGAGGTCATCTGGCACTGTTGTGAGGTAGCAGGACGAGAGTTGTGAACGCAAGGTGCCCGCGTTAAACAATGTTGGTGTCGAGCTCATGTAGTCGAAAGACGACAGCAGCTGGTAAAACTCTATCGCCCTTGCGTTACGATCGTCCTCGCGGATAGAGAGACCCATCGCAACCCGCATAAAGAACACCTGTGGCAGTTCTATACGAACATCGTCGGCGTGAATAAAGTAACGGTCGTACAGGGTCTGCAAGCCAAGGTAACTAAACTGTAGATCGCGCTCTGGCAGCAGTGCTTGTCCCAGCCTGTCGAGATCGAACTCGAGTAGTTCAGGTGACAGCAACTCGAGCTCTACCCCTCGCTGGATAAAGGCCGTGAGTGCTGCTGGATAGTGTTGAGTCATTTCCTGCTGGGTGGCTGCTTCTGCCACGCCCAGAAATGCCAGAGCCTCTGCACGCAGATCATCCAACAGCAATCTCGCTGCTGCGTAGCTGAAATTGGGTTCTTGTTCAATCAGCGTTCGGGCGGTGATAACCAATGCGGTGCTTACCTCGGCGGCGGTTACACCGTCGTAAAGGTTGCGCAGAGCTTCATCAATAATGGCGTTTTCGCTGACGTCGGTCAGGCCTGCGCAGGCTTCTGCCACGATGGTTTGGATCCGGTCTATATCGAGGGGCGCTCGCGACCCATCGGCTTGCACCACGTTAATTGTGCTTGCCGCTGCTTCGGACTCAGGGGATAGCGCTGCCTTGGCGGCGCGCTCCTTTGCTCTTTCTTCCCGATATATTACGTAGTCGCGGGCAATTTTATGCTCGCCAGCGCGCATCAGGGCGAGTTCCACCTGGTCCTGAATGTCTTCAATGTGCATGGTGCCGCCAGAAGGCATGCGACGCTTGAATGTTGTCATGACCTGCTCGGTGAGCTTTGCCACTGTCTCGTGAATACGGCTGCTGGCCGCTGCGGTTCCCCCTTCTACTGCCAGGAATGCTTTGGTAATTGCCACGGAAATCTTGCTGTCTTCAAAGGCAACCACGGTGCCGTTGCGTTTTATTACGCGAAGCTGGCCGGGGGCGGTAGCCTGGAGTCTTGCTTGTTGTCCTATGTCGGTATTCGAGTCTGAGGTTGGTGCAGGAGAAGGCGTTGACGTTCCTACTTCTGTGCTTGTTTGCATCTTATTTGAGCCTCGTCAATGTCAAAAAAGCCAGTCGCTGGCTTGCAAATTCCAGATTTGAGTTGTTGTTGGTTGAGTCTAGCGCTTTTGAGAGCAAAAACCCCATATGTAGGGGTTATAGCCACCCGAACCCCCAAGATAGGAGGGTATGGCGGGTATTGCAATACCGAAATTTGCTGAATTTCCTGTGGACAGGATGTTGGTAGGGTTCTTTGTAAGCGCTTACTTTCTTTTAAGGTGCTTTTTATGCTGGAGATAGGAGCGGGGGATAGGCTGTGGATAGGCGCGGGTTTTTTTTAATAAATTTGTTATACCCCGGGACCGTGCTCTATTTCAGCAAAAACTCCATTAAGGCTTTTTGAGCGTGCAGCCGGTTTTCGGCTTCATCCCAGATGATCGACCCCGGTGCATCCATCAACTCGGCACTTATTTCTTCTCCCCGGTGAGCGGGGAGGCAGTGCATGTAGAGGGCGTCGGGTTTGGCTCTGGCAAGTAACGGCGCGTTAAGCTGAAAGGGCAGCATGGCCTTTTCCCGGGTCTTTTGCTCCTCTTCTTGTCCCATTGAGGCCCATACATCGGTGACCAGCAGGTCACAGCCTATGACGGCCTCCATGGGTTCGTGCACAATGCGGACCCGATCGCTGTTTTGTGCCAACAAGTCCTCGGCTGGCTCATAGCCCTCGGGGCAGGCGACTACCAGCTCGAAATCGAGCAGACTGGCAGCGTTGATGTAAGACTGGCACATGTTATTGCCATCTCCCAGCCAGCAAACCCGACGACCCGCAATATCGCCACGGTGTTCAAACCACGTTTGCATGTCGGCCAATAGCTGACAGGGGTGATAATCATCGGTCAGGCCGTTTATGACCGGTACCTGAGAATGCGCGGCAAACCGCTCCACAATGCTGTGTTCAAAGGTTCTGATCATGACCAGATCGACCATTGAAGAGATCACGCGGGCTGAATCTTCGATAGGTTCGCCGCGGCCAAGCTGGGTGTCGGCAGAGGACAGAAACATGGCGCTGCCCCCTAGTTGAGTCATTCCTGCCTCAAAGGAAACCCGTGTACGGGTAGAGGCCTTAGAAAAAATCATGGCCAGCACTTTCCCTGGAAAAGTTGCGTGGGGGATGCCATCTCGTTGAAGCCTTTTCAATTCGGTTGCCCGTTGGATCAAATCCCGGCACTCACTGCCCGACAAATCCTTGAGGGTTAACAGGTGTCGTACGGTCATGGGTTGATTCTCTGTATTTGATTGAGGGTTTGAGCAACCACCCGACCCAATTCGTCCGCCTGTTCCAGCGACATCACCAGCGGCGGCAACAGTCGCAGGGTATTGCCCGCAGTCACGTTTATAATCACGCCGGCATCAAGCGCCCGTTGAACCAGACCATCGCATGGCAAGCGTGTTTCGATACCGATCATCAGGCCCAGACCCCGAATGTCGGTCACCGTGCTGGGATCCTCGAGATCGGCCTTCAATCCAGCAATCACCGCTTCCCGAATTGAATCCGCTCGGGCCCACAGCATGTCGCTTGAGAGGGTATTGATCACAGCGCTAGCGACCGCGCAGGCGAGGGGGTTGCCACCAAAAGTTGTGCCGTGATGCCCAGCCCCGAGAACATCAGCGGCGGCACCCTTCGCCAGACACACGCCAATGGGAAAGCCGTTACCAAGACCTTTTGCGGTTGTCATTACGTCCGGTGTAACGCCTATTCTTTGAAAGGCATACAGGGCACCGCATCGACCGTTGCCTGACTGGACTTCGTCAAACATAAGCAGCCAGTCTTGATCATCACAGAGGCGCCGCAGATCCTTCAGGTATACCTCGCTCAAGGGCCTGACGCCGCCTTCCCCCTGAACGGGCTCAACCAATACGGCACAGATGTCACCGCTTTCCGCAAGACCGGCTATGGCGCCAATGTCGTCCCGTGGAACCCTGATAAAGCCATCTAACATGGGTTCAAAATCCGCTCGCATGATGTGACCCGCGGTGGCAGAAAGCGCTCCCATTGTGCGCCCATGAAACGCGTCCTCAAGCACGACGATCGTTGGCAGCTTCTTGCCGCACTGATGACCGTAGCGGCGAGCCAGCTTAATAGCAGCCTCGTTCGCTTCGGCACCTGAATTGCAGAAAAAGGACGCGTCCATCCCTGTCGCGCCGGTGAGCTCTGCCGCTAGACGCTCTTGAGCGGGAATCTGGAACAGGTTGGACGTGTGTATCAGGGCACCGGCCTGCTCATTAATCGCGGCGGTAATGGCGGGGTGACAGTGGCCTAAATTTGTCACGGCAATGCCCGATAGGCCGTCGATATATTGACGCCCTTGTCGATCCCAAAGAAGCGCTCCGTCACCTCGAATGAAGGCCACGGGAAGTCGTTTGTAGGTGGGCATGAGTGCCGACATGTGGGTCCTTACCGGATGGTATTTGGCAACCTAACGAAAAAGTGGGCTAGCATACTCGTTGTAGGGTCAAGGTCAAAGTGACGACGAGGGCTTGTAATCTGCGAAAAAGCCCTCAACATGGAGATTAGCCTAGGCAAGCCCGTCGAGGCGCCGGATAGCCACCTTCGTGGCGCCTGGCTTCACTGATAATCGGAAAGGTGCCGTTAACCGACGGCAGCGGGAGAGCACAATGGATATTATGGATACCATCAAGGATCAAATCACCAACAATCGGGTGATCCTTTACATGAAGGGCTCTCCAAACCAACCTCAATGCGGATTTTCTGCAAGGGCAGTGCAGGCTCTTGCCGGCGTCGGTGAGCGTTTCGCCTATGTCGACGTATTATCTAATCCGGAAATCCGCACCAATCTGCCCAAATACGCCAACTGGCCCACTTTTCCCCAACTTTGGGTCGATGGAGAATTGGTCGGCGGCTGTGACATCATCGCCGAAATGGATGAGTCGGGTGAGCTCGCCGAGTTGATCAAAGGTAACGGCTGATCACTCGGTCGGCTTGACCGTTTTCATCGCCGTTTGCAGATAATTCTGCTCCCCAACCCTATCCATTAGCGAAAGCTGGGTTTCCAGCCAATCGATGTGCTCTTCCTCGGCGTCGAGAATGCGCTGCACCAGATCCCGGGAGATAAAGTCCTTGACCGCTTCACAGTGGGCCACGGCGGCTTTGAGATCTTCGTGGGCGATGTGCTCGAGTTTTAGATCACACTCAAGCATTTCACGTGGATTTTCGCCAATCATGAGCTTGCCCAGATCCTGAAGGTTGGGCAGTCCCTCCAGAAACAGGATACGCTCTACCAGCTCATCGGCGTGCTTCATTTCGTCGATGGATTCGTGGTACTCGTGCTCGGCCAATTCGACCAATCCCCAATCCTTGTACATCTTGCTGTGCAGGAAGTACTGATTGATCGCTACCAGCTCGTTGTA
>CAXPOA010000040.1:0-6382 GCA_964218505.1 Luminiphilus sp. | reverse complement strand
CTCGCCCCAGCGCTCGGGGACAGGTAAAACCTTGATGGTGAAAAGCGCTCTGCCTGAGGATGGGTTCAATGAAGACTGAAAAAGTGTTGGGGTGGCGCGAGTGGGTCTCCCTACCTGAGCTGGGCATAACCTGGATCAAGGCAAAAGTTGACACAGGGGCCCGCACCAGCGCACTCCACGCATTTGAGCTCGAGCCGTTTCAGCGCGCGGGTAAAGACTGGGTTCGCTTCTCGGTGCATCCACTGCAGGGGGAAAACGACACAGTCATCCAGTGTGAGTCGCCGGTCTTGGAGCGTCGCGACGTCACCGACTCTGGGGGGCACCTCGAAAACCGGCCGGTCATTGCGACCGAGCTGCTGCTGGGATCCTTTAGCAAGCGAATTGAGCTCACTCTCACCGATAGGGACACCATGCGTTTCAAAATGCTCCTCGGCAGGACGGCAATGCGGCCCAATATACTTGTATATCCCTCTCAATCATTCAAACTCGGCGGGTCTGCATCCCTGCCCCCGGAGACTCAGTGAAAATCGCCGTTTTATCGCGCAACCCAAAGCTTTACAGCACCTCCAGACTTGTCGAAGAAGCCAGAAATGCTGGCCATGAAGCCCGCGTTATCGACACCCTGAAGTGCTACATGGACATCACCTCAGCCAAGCCAGCTGTCTGGTACCGTGGGGAAAGACTCGAGCAACAAGACGCGGTCATTCCACGCATTGGCGCATCCATTACCAACTATGGCACCGCTGTCATTCGACAATTCGAAATGATGGATACCTACTCCCTGGTCGGGTCTATTCCGCTAAATCGATCGCGATCGAAGCTACGGGCACTGCAGCTTTTGTCCCGAAAGGGTCTTGGTTTGCCTGTTACAGGGTTTGCTCACGATGTGCACAACACGCGCCAGCTCATCCAGCTCGTGGGCGGCGCACCGGTGGTCGTTAAATTACTGGAGGGCACTCAGGGCCGCGGCGTTGTTTTGGCTGAAACCGTTAAGGCCGCCGAATCGGTGATTGATGCATTTATCGAACTAAAAGCAGATTTTCTGGTGCAGGAGTTCATTAAAGAAGCGGGGGGTAGCGATGTTCGCTGCTTCGTGATCGGAAAACGCGTCGTGGCCGCCATGGAACGCAAATCGGCGCCGGGCGAGTTTCGCTCGAACCTTCACCGCGGCGGTACCGCTGTCTTGACCAAATTGACCCCACTTGAGCGTCGCACTGCAGTAAAGGCTGCCCAGACGATGGGTCTTAACGTTGCAGGCGTCGATATTCTGCGATCCTCCAGAGGTCCCCTAGTAATGGAGGTAAACTCATCGCCGGGACTAAGGGGAATCGAAGAGTCAACCGGGGTCAATGTGGCAGCAAAGATAATCAAGTTCATCGAAGAAAAGGCACACACCGGCCGATCCAAAAAACAAGTAAAGGGCTAGCCTCGCCCTTCATACAGAGTCCATATTGTGAGCAAACGCTACAACGAACCCTTGGCTATTGGCGGCATTGACGTCTATCCAGGTGAACGTCGCACGGTCGATATCCATGTCGCCCCAACCTTTAGCAACGACGACCTTTCCATTGAAATACAGGTGGTACGCGGTACGAAGCCCGGGCCCGTGTTGTTCGTCTGCGCGGCGATTCACGGAGATGAAATTAACGGTGTGGAGATCATTCGGCGAGTTCTTAAGACCGTCGATCAGAAACGGATGGCTGGTACTTTATTAGCTATCCCTATCGTCAATGTGTACGGGTTCAATACTCACTCACGTTATTTACCCGACGGCCGGGATCTGAACCGATCCTTTCCCGGTTCCGCCGGAGGGTCCTTGACTGGCCGTCTTGCAGATACGTTTCTTACCGAAGTAGTGGCCAAGTCAACCCACGGCATAGACTTGCATACGGGCGGGCGACATCGCTCCAACTTCCCACAAATCAGGGCGGTCCTACGAGATCCCGCGGTCCGGGAAATGGCGGAGGCGTTTGGTGCACCCATTATCATCGACTCAAGTATCCGCGACGGCTCGTTGCGTGAGTGCGCCACTGACATGGGCGTCCCCGTCATCCTGTACGAGAGCTGCGAAGCACTTCGGTTCGACGAGGTATATATCCGGGCTGGGGTCAAAGGTGTCATCAACACCATGCGCCACATAGGCATGCTGCGAAAGTCACGGTCCAAAAAAATCAAAAAGCCAATAGCAAGCAAATCCACCCAGTGGGTTAGATCTCCCACCAGCGGAGTGCACCGGGTTCTGGTTGCGCTGGGGGCTCAGGTCGAGAAAGATCAGGTGCTTGGTATCGTTGCCGATCCTCTCGGAGATGCTGAGACGGAAGTGAGATCACCTATTCCAGGAATTGTCATCGGGCGGTCCAATCTACCGACCGTTTATGAGGGGGACGCCCTGTTCCACATCGCCAAAGTCTCAGCTCAAACCGAATTTGAGTATGAGGAATTTCATGAAGAGCTTCTGCCCTCCGATTACTCCCATAAGGACGACGATCCAGGAACTGCACCTATCGCTGGCTAATAGGATTAGGCCCTATCAGGCCTCGCGCGACTATTAATAAAACCCAACAGTAAAAACTTAACCTAGGCCGGTCGTCTTTCGTTTCATAAAGCAAAGACGCAGCATGGCGATAAAGAAACCTACCGAGATTACCAGCGTGGTGCCTAACACCGGCACAAGGAAGTCTTCAGCAGGACTGATCGTCTCACTTAACGACGCCTCAACTCTCCAGGCCCAGGCGCGATAATGAAGACAGCAGGTGAATCCCTACGCTCCACAGAGTATGCCACGAGCTTCCCAGTCTCTGAGTGCCACAACACTGCCCACCAGCAGCAAGCCCACCGCCACTACGTCAGGTAAATAGCCCAGCGCTGTCTGGCCATAGCGGAGGGTATAAAACGTCTCCGCACCAAGGTGAAAGATGGCAAGCACAATCGTGCAAAAAGCGATTCGCCTCAGCTTTCTCTCGCCAGTATCCGTTGTGCTAGCAGTCTTCATTCAACTCCTTCACTTCATCCGATAGCTCGGCTAACGCACGCCGCAAATGTGACGCCATCTGCACATCAGTTGGCGCTGGCCGCACAGAATCGTAGCAACAGAATCTCTACTCTTCGCCGAAACCATAACAGGTTAATTGGAGAAAACTACATCATGAAAATCAAACTACTCACCGCAGCAGTCGCTGCAACCATAATCGCTGCCGAAGTCTCAGCACATGGCTATGTTTCAATGCCTGAGGGTCGTTCGTATGCCTGTAAAACCGGCCTGAACGTCGAGTGCGGCGCAGTACAGTGGGAGCCTCAATCTGTGGAAGGCCCCGACGGGAATCCAAGATTCCCGGTCGGTGGTCCCGCTGATGGCACCATCGCTGCAGCCGGATCCCCCGCTTGGGCAGAGCTTAACGCGCAATCACCCTCGCGCTGGTACAAACATGACTTTGCTTCTGGTTATCAAACCTTCGAGTGGACGTTTACAGCCAACCACGTCTCACGAGACTGGAGATATTTCATTACCAAAGCGGATTGGAACCCTGCCGAGATGCTGACTCGAGATCAATTTGATCTGGAGCCCTTTTGCGAATACGACGGGGCTATGGTGCGTCCGCCCATGGTGATCCAGCATAACTGCTACGTGCCAGAGCGTAAGGGTTACCACGTGGTCCTCGCCGTATGGGATGTCGGTGATACCGCTGCTTCTTTCTACAACATGATCGATCTGAACTTCGCCGGCGAGAACCCGGTGAGCCTGGAGCCCGAAGTCGATCCCATCACAGAGGTCGGCCTGATACCGGGCGCGATTGCGCTCAACACAGGTGACACGATCTCGACCATCGTATACGACCAGTACGGTGAACTGCCGGAGCTCTCAGTAAGTTATGAGGCAACCAGTTCGGTATCTGGCTCGGTTGCTTCGTTTGAGCTGGCCAAGCTGATCAATGAAACGGGAGTCTACTATGCGGGTCAGCGCAACGGCGACGTTATATCTGCCGTAACGGGTGCAAACACAATTTACGCAAAAGCACCTATCATCAATGTCGAGACTCGGGTCGAATTTGCGCCGGAGCCCGATGCTGAATTCGCTGCCGATGTCAGCGGCGTGCCCTCGTTGATCGAATTCGAAGGTATGCTTGATATCCCCTTTACTGTCTCGGTAACTGCCAACGCCACAGTCTCTGCCACCCTGTATGACGCCAACCAAAACGTCGTCATCGGTGACGACTGGTCCCTAGGCGGCTCTGCCGATCTTAAATTGCACGTCCATATGCCACGGGAAGAGACCTACACTCTGGTAGTGATTGCCACTGAAATCGATGGCAATGGCGTGGTTCAAATGAGCGAGGCGATCACCCTGGTTGACGCCAGCGTTGAGCCCGAGGTTGAGGTTGAGGTCTGCGAGGCCGTAGATTCCCTGGCTCAGGCTTATCCAGCCTTTGACGCATCCGCAACGTACAAAGGTGGCGAGCTGGTTTCATACAATGGTCTGGTCTATCGGGCAACGTGGTGGACTCAGGGCGCTGCACCCGACGCCACTGATGCCTTTGAGCTGGTATCTGATGTTGTACTTCCATACTCGAATACAACTGTCTACAACGGCGGCGATCAGGCCACCTTTGCTGGTGGCTTGTATGAAGCAAAGTGGTGGACCCGTGGGAATGATCCACTGATAGGTCCCTGGATCCGTATCGGCGACGCACCCTCCTGCTAAGCCAAACCCCAACTCTCCTTACAGTGCCCTTCGGGGCACTTTTTTTGTCTTTTTAAGCCGCCTCATGTCACACCCCGAAATTCTCCTAAGGCGGGTAGGAGCACTGTCCCAGTAGCATGCCTAATGTTTCTGAAGCTCCTCCTGATCACACCCTATCGAACACTCGACAAGACATGCGTGGCCCAAGTGAGGCCTCACGCGCCGCAGCAGAAAAACTATCGACCGAGGACCGGACGTTTCAGTACACTAGCCGGCCCGGAACCGGTCTGCATAGCGTCGCCCTCGCAGGATGGCAATTGACCCGACGCGTTAAAAGTGTGCTTACCCGGATAAACACTCTTTACAGGTATTTTTCAGATGGCGCAGTACGTCTACACAATGAATCGAGTTGGGAAGATTGTTCCTCCCAAACGCGAAATTCTTAAGGATATTTCCCTGTCATTTTTTCCCGGCGCGAAAATCGGCGTTCTCGGTCTCAACGGTGCGGGCAAATCGACTCTGCTGAAAATCATGGCGGGTATCGACACAGACATTCTTGGGGAAGCCAGACCCCAGCCCGATATTAATATTGGCTATCTTCCCCAAGAGCCGCAGCTCAACCCGGATAAGGATGTGCGCGGCAACGTAGAGGAAGGGGTGCAGGATGCTATCGATGCATTGCAGGGTCTGGAGGCGGTCTACGCCGCTTATGCGGAACCCGATGCAGACTTTGATGAACTCGCGAAACAGCAGGCCCGATTCGAAGATGTCATTCAGGCGATGGATGCTCATAACCTGGATACACGTCTCGAGATCGCCGCCGATGCGCTGCGTTTGCCCCCGTGGGATGCGGACGTAACCACTCTTTCGGGTGGAGAACGCCGTCGCGTGGCACTGTGTCGCCTGCTTCTTTCTGAGCCAGACATGCTACTGCTCGACGAACCAACCAACCACCTCGATGCAGAATCTGTTGCCTGGCTGGAGCGTTTTTTAGAGGGCTTTAGCGGTACCGTGGTTGCCATCACTCACGATCGCTATTTTCTCGACAATGCGGCTGGCTGGATTTTGGAACTCGACCGCGGCCGAGGTATTCCTTATGAGGGTAATTATTCCACCTGGTTGGAAGCCAAAGAAAAACGCCTCGAGCAAGAGCAGCGCACCGAAGCAGCGCATCAAAAAGCGATAAAAGCGGAACTCGAATGGGTTCGCTCCAATCCCAAGGGACGTCAGGCAAAGAGCAAGGCACGCCTGGCTCGTTTTGAGGAGCTAAATTCTCAGGAATTCCAGACTCGAAATGAAACCAATGAAATCTATATCCCCCCGGGCCAACGGCTGGGTGAAAAGGTCATTGAAGTTCGCAACCTGCGTAAAACCTTCGGTGACCGGCTGCTTTTCGATGACGTGAGTTTCACCGTACCCAAAGGCAGCATCGTTGGCATCATCGGCGCCAACGGGATGGGTAAATCAACACTTTTCAAATTATTGATGGGTATCGAGCAGCCCGACAGTGGTGATATCGATGTAGGTGAAACGGTTCAGCTTGCCTATGTCGATCAATCTAGAGACGATCTGGACGGTAGTAAGACCGTGTGGGAAGAGGTCTCCGATGGACTCGACGTCATGCGCATCGGCACCTATGAAATTCCTTCCCGTTCTTATGTCGGCCGCTTTAACTTCAAGGGTTCTGATCAGCAGAAGTTTGTT
>CAXPOA010000039.1:0-3843 GCA_964218505.1 Luminiphilus sp. | reverse complement strand
TTGTTGTCGGCACCCCCAAAGACTTCAGGCAGGTAGTAGACATCGTCGAGGTGAGAACCCCGAATGAACTCCATGCCACTGCCCTCTACGGTGACCGGGGTCAGCGCCAGCCAGATTGAGGCAATCTGTTTTCCTCGAAAGGGCCAGTAAGGCGCGTCCTGATGCCAGGGCGTGATGGTGGGCGTGTTCACTTTCTTGATGAGCAAGTGATCAAAGTAGAAGCGCGCGCTGTTGCTGCCCATTGCTTGTGCGGCCAGCCGAGCACAGCCCGAGTCATGGACAAATCGGTGAATAACATCGTTATGACGCCAAAGATAGCGATCCGTGAACAGGCGGTTTTCGGAAGCGCCTGCGTTCACGTCATTCACCCATTTACTTGGATTCGCGACCTGTTGCTCAGCCACTCGTAAAAGCTCGTTGATCCACGAAGAATCTACACAGCCCGAAATTTTTGCGACACCGTTGTCGCGAAATGCGGCGACTTCTTCTGAATCAAGCGATCGCTGAAACACCTCGGACACCCCACCCGTCTGTGACTCTCAGATGAGTGTGCCCGCAAAAGCGCCCCCGGTCGAGTACGCGGTCAACCCTCGATATTAGAAAGAAACATCCCACTGCAAGCGGACGCGGTTTTCTGAGTCTTTTTCCTGAAGAAGGCCGTCGTCGAGGGTCAGGTGCGAGAAATCTAGGGTGACCTTGTTACTGTGGCCCTTGAAGAACCAGTTGGCTCCAAGCGTGAATTCCTCGCGCTCGTTGTAAAAATTACGATCAAACTTATTGGGTTCTTCTACGTATGCATAGCGCGCTGCGAGCTCCAGAGGAGCGGGGAAGGCGTCAATCCAGTTATTGAAGAAATAGCCAGCCTGTACGTAAGCACCCGTCAGGTCACTCTTGGTTCCCTCCACGCGGTCAGTGACAAACTTTCTATGCCACTCTTGCTGAAAGGAGAAGCCCTGGTATTTGAACGCAAATTCCTGAACACCCTGTTCAATTTTGAACTGATCGGATTCAGCGACTGCCGGTTTGGCAAATCCATCCAGATTGCCACAGCCCGACGACGACCAGCGGGTGCAAGGTCCCGTGTTGGTAAAGCCCGCGATGGCAAATGATCCCGTGGGCTTCTCGGTGAATTCAACGTCGGTCTGCTTCCATGCCAGTTCACGACCCAAGAAGTTCCACTGCAAGCGGCCCATGTATAAATGATCTTCTGAGCTGTTGCGAACGCTGCGTCCCTCGCCATTAAACACACCCGCGTAGTAGTTAAGATCTGCCAGAGTGCCATCAAATAATCTGCCTCTTAGCTGCACTCCAACCTGCCGATCGACAGTGAAGATGCGGTTGACGATGGATCGCTCGACAAACTGCTGACGACCCGAGGAATCAACCCGCTCCCGGTTCAAATCCACTTTCCACTGCCCCATTCGAATGCCGCCCCAATCCCACTTGGCAAGGTCAACACGCCAGTCGATAACCCGCGCCCCCGAGGACACGGCGTCTGCATCGACGTCCCGAGCAGGTTGAAGATCCACTTCGAAGTAATACTTGATCCACGGCTGAAAACCATGGCCGCCAATCTTCATGCGCAGCCGGCGCTGCTCGAAGCTAGAAGTTGAGTCATCATTGAAATCAGAGAGTTGCCGCGGATCAGAACCAAAAGGATTGCTGTATCTGAACTGTGCGCGCCACTGCAGATTGGTTGCGAACTTGCCGTCTCGTGTCGCAAAACCAAACCCCTTGGAGCCGTAGCTAGCCTTGATCGGGGCTGCCTCAGAAATGGCTTTATCGACCGCGTCGTTTATCGCCATTTGCGTGCTCTCATCCAACGACACCTCAGTGACGATTTCTTCCTCATTCACCGCCACCACCATGGGCGCCTCAGTTGAACTCGAAGGGAGAATATCAGCGGTCGAAATCTCATCCTTTTTTATGAGTCGAGCGTGCTGTTCTTCAGTAATAACGCCATTTTCCAACAATATATCCAGCAGCTCTCGATCCGCGGCATAAGCCAATGAGGACATACTCAAGGCAGTCATAAGGACCGCTGATTTGAAAATTCGCTGGGATTTGACAAAAGACATGGCAACTCACCTCAAGTTGGATGTCGCAACTGTATGGCAAAAATATTGCATTAATATGACATCAGCGGCCCTGAGGCCCGTATGAGTAAAAACACCGAGGTTTGCGATACCTCAAGAATTTTTCCTGAGGAGCCAGGAGTACGCCGATCTCAGCGCATAGACCGGGCTACAGGGGGATAGGGAATTTACCGACATCATTATTTATCGGGAGAAACAACCGCGACCAAGTAGACGGTACCGGATGGAGCCGCCTTCTAAGAACAACTATCTGCTCAACTAGCTGCTGGCAATAATCTGGGCGCGGTGTGCGACTTTTTCGGCGCTATTCGCGATTTCACCAATCTGGGACAGTAGCTGGTAAAGGAAAATCGCGTCGATTGGTGAGAGCTTTTCCTCATGGGACTTCAACTTGGCACGCAATCGTGTCTGCAGTTCATCGGACTTGCGTTCTAACTTTTCGACCGCCAGCGCTTTATTCATGATGACTTGGGCTTGGCGCGCGCCAAAAGCAGACTTTGACAGCTCACGAGTCGCCGAGACAACCTCGACGGTCGTGGTCACTGTATCGACTACTACATTGATGAATTTGAATAGCGATTTTTCAAGCGCCGGCGGGAATGCGAGCTCTCGGCCAAGGGAGAGGCCCGCTACGTCTTTGGTGTCGTTAGCCATCTTGTCCTGCATTCTGACAAGTTCCAACAGGTCTGCTCGAGATACCGACATCCATAACCCTCTGGGCAGGTTGCGACGAACTTCCCGTTTGAGCTCATCAGCGGCGCCCTCTAGCTCTGCTATGGACTCTTGAGCCTTGGCTGCGCGGCTCCACTTACCGGACTGGGCTGCCTCGAAATAGGTGGGCAACTTGGTAACACAGTCAGCGCACGCTTTTACATGCTGCTCAAGCATGGCCAGCGGCGACGAGCTGAAGACGTCCGAGATTGGTGTTTTAATTTGCACGTGCTATCCCCCGAAAACTACCTTTGTGTTGTTTCGCTTCTTGGCTTTTCTGCGTCTGTCACAGTCAACCAAAAGCGGCCTGTAGCGCATAAAAGAATATCACGGAAAGGCCTGCTCCCGCCGGCAACGTCACTACCCAAGAAGTCACAATAGCGCCGACGGTAGGCAGGTGAAGGGCTTCAACGCCACGCGCCAGACCAACACCAAGAACTGCACCAACGAGCGTGTGGGTGGTCGAAATGGGAAGACCCGTGCCCGAGGCCAACACGACCGTTGTCGCGGCAGCCAGCTCCGCAGCAAATCCCCGACTCGGGGTAAGCTCGGTGATCTTACGACCAATCGTTTGCATGACACGCCAACCATAGGTGGCAAGACCAAAGACGATGCCGATCGCGCCAATGCCCAAGACCCACCAGGGAAGACCCGACTTTGCCACAACCTGACCACCTGATTGAACTGTGCTGACCACTGCCGCAAGAGGACCTACGGCGTTGGCAACATCATTTGAACCGTGCGCGAAGGCCATCGCACAAGCAGTAAAAATCATCAAAACACCGAAAACGCGCTCTACGTTCATCGAACTATTTTCATCGCCCCCAGTAGCCTTAATACGGCTCAATAGGATGGCTCCTAACAAACTAATGAAGACACCGATCATGGCGGAGAGGACCATCGCATTGGTGAACTTGGATCCCATACCCAAGTCGATCTCTACCCCGATGTGCTTCAGACCTTTTAATAGAGTAACCATGCTGATCATGAAACCCACCAGCCACATGTAATAAGGCACGTACTTCTTTGCTCTCGC
>CAXPOA010000038.1:0-23272 GCA_964218505.1 Luminiphilus sp. | reverse complement strand
ATCTCGTCGGGTGTTAGCCCCAACCCGGCAGGAGTAAAGTAGCGTAATATCATGTGCTGCGAGACTTGGTAGTAGATTGTTCAGCGCCTCGTTACTGTAGATATCCCTGTTGTATAGAATCGTGAGACGCATAGTGTGTCGATGGAAGATGTCGCGGTGCCGAACAATTTGTTCCGCCGAGTCTAGCAGAAAGGGGTGACAGAGATGGGCGGCAAAGATGTCGCTGTGTAAAGGAGCGGCGGTCAGCGTAACCCGCATCACGCCGGTACTTTTAGAGGGTCAAGTTCAACATGCGTTACTACCCGCCCAAAGTGGCCCTCGCGGTCGTGATCGCCAACATGATCGGCACGGGGGTTTTTACCTCTCTTGGCTTTCAGTTGTTAGCGATCTCGTCGACTACCACCATTCTTTTTCTGTGGTTGCTAGGGGGTATCTGCGCGCTGTGTGGCGCTCTTTGCTACGCCGAGCTTGGTTCAAGACATCCCGCCTCCGGAGGGGAATATCACTTCCTTACCGAGCTAATTCATCCTTACGCTGGCTTTGTCTCTGGTGTGGTCTCCGCTACGGTCGGCTTTGCCGCTCCCATCGCCCTAGCGGCACTCACGTTTGGTAATTACCTTGAGGCAGCGGGAATACCGTTAAATCCCCAATGGTCGGCTACCGTGTTAATTACGCTATTGGTCACCATACACACGAGAACTCACACAGAGAGTTCGGCAGGGCAGTACTACTTCACCGCGCTGAAAATCATATTGATCGGCTTTTTTATTGCTATGGCGCTGTATCAACGACCCGGCTACGTTGATCAGCTAGACGGTTCAGCTAAGTCTCTCGATGAGCTTTTCAGTGGTGAGGTGGCGATAGCATTGATTTATGTCACCTATGCGTTTTCAGGCTGGAATGCTGCTACCTACATACTTGGGGAGATGGAGAACCCCAGGCGCGATCTGCCGCGGGTCTTGCTCCTTGGGTGTAGCATCGTTGCCTTGCTGTATCTCGCTTTGAACGCAGTGTTTTTAATTTCAGCTCCTGTGTCTGCGCTGCGAGGAGAGGTTGAAATAGGATACGTAGTAGCGCGCTATCTGATTGGCGAGCGAGGTGCCCTGATAGTTTCCATCGTTCTTGCGGGCATTCTGATTTCTACCGTGAGCGCGATGGTCCTTGCTGGTCCTCGAGCACTCCATAGATTAGGCGGTGATTATCGGCAATTGGCCTTTCTAGGAAGACTCAACCATGGGGGTATTCCCGCCAACGCGATTGTTCTTCTCTCAGGTATTGCGCTGGTTTTTCTGTGGACTTCCACCTTCGAACAAATTCTGATTGCAGCAGGCTTACTGATGGCCCTGAATACTTTCGTCACGGTACTGGCGGTGTTTATCAGTAGGAAAAAGGTGGGGAGAAGGGGGTTGTCCGAGTCTTTCACTATGCCGCTGTACCCGCTGCCCGCATTGGTCTTTCTACTGATCACCGGCTGGACGGTCATTTACTCTGCCGCCCGATTTCCCCTTCAGGCGATTTGCGTCATTACCTTGCTGATGATCGGATATCCGCTATTTTCCAAATGGCAGCGCTTCCAAGAAAGAACCTAATGGAATCGGTTAAACGTTAAAGCGGAAGTGGATGACGTCACCATCGGCAACCACATAGTCCTTTCCTTCGAGGCGCCACCGACCTGCATCCTTGGCACCAGCTTCTCCTCGATATTCGATGTAATCTGCGTAGCTGATCACTTCTGCCCGAATAAAGCCTTTTTGAAAATCGGTGTGGATGACACCGGCAGCCTCGGGCGCCGACGCACCTACCTTCACGGTCCACGCCCTGACCTCCTTGGGCCCGGCGGTAAAGTAGGTTTGCAGGTTTAGCAGGGCATAGCCTGCTCGGATAACCCGATTCAAGCCGGGCTCGGTCATTCCCATTTCAGCAAGAAACTCGAGCTTTTCATCATCCTCGAGTTCCACGATTTCTGATTCGAGTTTGTTGCAGATGGCAACGACCTCAGCGCCTTCACTCTCGGCCAGAGCCGTCACACTGTCGAGATGCGAGTTTCCTTCAAAGCCATCCTCGGCGACGTTGGCGATGTACATCGTGGGTTTGGTGGTGAGTAGATGCAGGGTCCTAACCAGAGCGATTTCATTCTCATCGAGTTCGAGAGCTCGAACAGGTTTCGCTTCGTTTAGGTGAGGCAGAAGCTTGTCTTCCAGTAGTGCCTTCATGGTGACCGCTTCCTTGTCACCACTCTTTGCGGTCCTAACGACTTTAGTGAGCTGCTTTTCACAGGACTCCAAATCCGCGAGTGCTAATTCGGTATTGATCGTTTCGATGTCGGCCAGCGGATTAATCTGATTGGCGACATGAATGACGTTGGGGTCTTCAAAACACCGTACGACATGGGCTATCGCATCGGTCTCCCTGATGTTTGCAAGAAACTGATTGCCCAGACCTTCACCTTTTGACGCGCCGGCCACCAATCCAGCGATGTCGACAAACTCCATCGTAGCGGCGATCTCTCGCTCCGGTTTTACGATGGCCGAGATCTCGTCTTGGCGCGGATCGGGAATGGTGACAACACCGGCATTGGGCTCGATGGTACAGAAAGGAAAGTTTTCCGCATCGATACCGGCGCGGGTAAGCGCATTAAACAAAGTCGACTTGCCAACATTCGGCAATCCAACGATGCCGCATTTAATTCCCATGATGTGTCCTTCCCAGAAAAGCCGGATCGTTAGCCCGGTTGAGTTGTGTCAACACTATGCAGCCGTGTCATCGCTTTTACCGCGTCTCCGTTCAGCAGCAGTGGTAGGGCATCGACCGCTTCATCAATGATCTGGTCAATAGCCTGTCTATCGCCAGCACTTGGCTTGGCGAGCACATAACCCGATACCTTGCTGGCATGGCCAGGGTGCCCTATGCCTATTCGTAGTCGATGAAAATCCTGGTTGCCTCCCAAAGCCGGAATGATATCTCGGAGACCGTTGTGCCCCCCATGACCACCGCCTTGTTTAAATCGTGCTTGCCCTGGGGGGATATCAAGCTCGTCATGGGCAATGAGAATCTCAGCAGGAGGTATTCGGAAAAAGTTAGCCGCGGCGGCAACCGATTTTCCGCTTTCGTTCATGAATGTACTTGGCACCAGTAGCCGCAGATCTTTGTCTGCCACGGTGATACGCGCCATCTGTCCGAAAAACTTGGCCTCGGTTGACAGGGTTACGCCAGCTCGTCGGGTCAATTCGGCAATAAAAAAAGCACCCGCATTGTGGCGGGTGCCTTCATATGCCTGACCAGGGTTACCAAGCCCGACAATGAGTCGGATCCCAGTCATGATCGATCTTAGTCTTCGCCTTCGGCTTTGGACTCTTCCTCGGCTGAATCTGAACCAGCCTCGGCATCGCCGTCACCCGTATCGGCGTCTTCTTCATCATCCGACTTGCCGCCCTTGGGTGCATTGACAGAGGCGATGGCAAGGTCATGATCTTCGCCAAGAGCCAGCGCTGTGGAGGTAACGCCCTCTGGCAGGGTGAGATCTGAAAGGTGGACGATTTGTCCCACTTCCACCTCAAGCATGTCGACTTCGATGTACTCGGGAATATCTTTGGGAAGGCACTGGATTTCAATATCAGTGGCCTGATGTTGAATCATGCCGCCGCCCAGTTTAACGCCCGTACACTTGTCTTCATTGACGAAGTGGAGTGGAACGTTGACCTTGAGTACCTTATTGGCTTCCACCCGCATGAAGTCCACATGCATCGGAAATCCCTTGGCGGGGTGTCGTTGCATATCCTTTAGGATTGCGGACTCCTCCTTGCCGTCTACCTTTATGCTGAGGACAGACGCGTAGAACGCCTCACTCTCCAGCATTTTCTCAAGATCCTTACGGATAAGGCTGATGCTGCTGGCAGCGTCTTTGCCGCCGTAAATGATTCCGGGCACCTTACCCTCGAGACGACGAAGGCGGCGGCTCGCACCTTTCCCTTCATCGACCCGAACCTCGGCTTCGATCACAAAAGATTCAGACATGGTCTGGCTCCTTACATAAACACCATATTGCCTGCGACCGGCGCAATGGTGGGTTGGTTTTACACCCGATGATGTCAGTCATCAAAGAGTGCACTGATTGATTCTTCGTTACTTACTCGACGAATGGATTCTGCCAACAGATCCGAGATCGTCAGTTGGCGGATATTGCTGATCGATTTCGCCTCTGCAGACAAAGGAATAGTGTCGGTCACCACCAGCTCATCAAGGGATGACCCCCTAATATTCTCGAGGGCTTTGCCTGACAACACCGCGTGAGTGCAGTAGGCGACCACCTTAATGGCGCCACGTTCTTTCAATGCGGTGGCGGCACTACACAAGGTGCCCGCCGTATCAACCATGTCATCCACGAGCAGACAGGTTCTACCGTCCACATCGCCGATCAGATTCATGACCTGCGCCTCATTGGCTTTGGGTCGGCGCTTATCGATGATGGCGAGTTCAGCCTCATCGAGCTGTTTGGCAATAGCTCGCGCCCGAACCACGCCGCCAATATCCGGCGATACCACGATAAGGTTCTCGTAATTGCGCTGGACGATGTCACTGTTGAGTACTGATGAGGCGTAGACGTTGTCCACCGCGCAGGTGAAGAATCCCTGGATTTGTTCAGCGTGAAGATCAACGGTGAGCACCCGATCGACCCCGACCGATGCCATCATGTCCGCAACCACTTTCGAGGAAATAGGAACCCGTGCCGATCGGACACGGCGATCTTGTCGCGCATAGCCAAAATAGGGGACTACTGCGGTGATACGGCCGGCGGAGGCGCGACGGAGCGCGTCAATAATAAGCAACAGCTCCATCAGGTTGTCGTTGGTAGGGGCACAGGTACTTTGGAGAACAAAGACGTCTTTCCCCCGCACGTTCTCATTAAGCTCGACCGTAATCTCGCCGTCCGAGAACTTGCTGACGTTGGCGTCACCGAGTGTTAGGTACAACCGATCCGCGACCTTGCGAGCAAGATCTGGGTTTGCGTTTCCGGCAAAGACCATCATCTTGGATGACATGCTGGATCCCTCTTCCTAACAGCGTTACATGAATGGCTGGGGTGGCAGGATTCGAACCTGCGAATGGCGGGATCAAAACCCGCTGCCTTGCCACTTGGCGACACCCCAATTCGTTTCAAACGCAGGGCTGGCGGTCGCTAGGAAAGCCCCCGTGCTACAACAACCTGAAAGTCCTGTTGCAAATGGGCCGCAACCTCGCGTGCGGACGCTTCGTTCTCAAACCTGCTGAAGACGCATGCGCCGCTGCCAGTCATCATTGCGGGAGCAAATTTCTGCAATGATTTCAATGCGTTAAGTACTTCAGGGTGGCGTGCCAGGACGACCTCCTGTAGGTCGTTTCGCACCCCCCCCTTAAAAAAGGCCGGTATTGTGATTGGCGGCGTGTCCCTTGTCAATTCTGGGGCCGTGAATACTGCCTTTGTACTGACATGGCAGTTTGGGCACACAATTGTGTACCAGCGCGGGGGCAGCTCAACAGGGGTCAATTTGTCGCCGATGCCCTCCGCCCATGCGTTTTTCCCGAGTACAAATACCGGCACATCGGCACCTAGCGTCGAACCCAGCGCCGCCAAGTCTTCGATCGTTCTGTTCAGATTCAGCAGGCGATTGAGCGCCAGCAGAGTCGTTGCCGCGTTGGAGGAGCCTCCTCCCAGTCCGCCTCCCATGGGTATGTGCTTTTCAATCGCAATCCTTAGGTTTGGTTCCTCTGGCAGATCCCGCGTGAGCAAGTGGGCAGCTTTTATCACTAGATTGTCGTCATTAGCCACTCCGGGTAGTGGAGTGTCGAGGACCATGCCCCCCTCGGAGGTGGTTGTGATGGTTAGCTGATCACCCCAGTCGAGTAATTGAAACAGTGTTTGCAACTCGTGGTAACCATCGGATCGGCGCCCGGTAACGTGCAGGAAAAGGTTGAGTTTTGCCGGGGAGAGCAGCGTCCGTCTTGCCCTCATCTGCTACCCGGTTCCGGGAAGGAGAGTTGGGTGAGTACGACCCGTGCACTCGCACCCTCCAGCGACCAGGTCATCACCCGGGGCAGGCGATAACCCGACAGCAGTTGCCACTCAACCACCTTGCTTGTCCACTGGGTGGAGTCAACGCTGTGGCCTAAGAGGGTTGCTGCGAGGTCCGTGATCGGCACAGTGAGAAGAAAATTTCTGAAGGCAGTGTCCACCGGAAGCGCGCTAAGAGGTTGCTCGCTATCACCGTCTATCCAAACGACGGTCTCTCCTGTGCGATGAATCGTGATGCCGCCAAGTCCCGCAGGCCCCGATAAGCGTAAGGTGTCCTCTTTGTCGCGTTGGTGATACCAGTTGAAGCTGAGGTTTTGAGACTCGTCTTCAAGCGCGGCTTTAATTTTCCCCTGGATAACCCAGGGTGCCACTTCAATCGATACTAGCGGTTCACCCAGTAAATCGGGAGCTGAATGTTGTGTGGGCGGTGTTGCGCAGCTTATGAGGATGCTGATCGTACTTACACCCAGTAGGAAACCCGCACCAAATTTAATCATCGGCTGGATTGCCTACGGAGGCCCCCAGACGTTCGATCGTGTCAGTCACGTGGGCGTTACCAGGGTGCTCGGCGAGAGAGTTTCGCCAAATCATCAGCGCAGCATCTTCCTTTCCCGAGGCCCACAGCGCTTCCCCGAGATGTGCTGCAACTTCGGGATCCGGGAACTTGTCATACGCTTGCTGCAGCAGATCAATGGCTTGATTCTCTCTCCCGAGTTTGAAGTACACCCATCCCAAACTATCCAGAATCGCAGGCTCTCCGGGGGAGATTGAAAGCGCTTTTTCAATCAGCGCTGCCGCCTCCGCGTACCTTGTTGTGTGAATTGTCAGCGTGTAGCCCAATGCATTGAGAGTCGTCGCGTTATTTTCATCGATTTCAAGAACAGCCCGGAGATCGCTTTCCATCGCGTCGAAGTTGCCTCGCTGCTCCTCCGCCATGGCGCGGGCATAAAACAGTGACAGCGACGTTGGAAAATTCTCCAGGGCATCTGTCAGCACCGCAGTGGCGCTGTCGATGAGACTGGCATCCTGCAGCAATTCTGCTTGTAACAGGAAAAGCCTTTCAGCTTGTGACGGACTCATCTGCCGGGCTTTATTAAAGCTCTCAGTAACACCGGTCTCATCTCCAAGCTCGAGAGCTATTCGTCCTGCTCGACCCACTGCATCAATGAATTCCCGACTGGGTCCAACTTTTTTGTATGCGGCGATCGCCGATGACTGGTCGCCTCGCTGTTCTGCCACTCGACCCAGGTAGTAGTGTGCCTCATCAGTGCGCTGCTCTAGCGCCAGTAAGGCCAAGAGGTTTTGCTCCGCGTCTGCAAATTGCTTGAGCTCTAGGTGGATTAGCGCAAGCGAGAAAAGGTAGTCGCCGTTCCTTGGCGATAAGTTTATTAATGCTTCGAATTCCTCTTGAGCCCGCGGCAGCAATTTTTCGCTGGCGAGCAATCTGGCGTATTGGAGCCTCAGTGGTTCATTGGCCGGATAATCATTAACCGCCCGCTCAAGTCGGTCAAAAGGGTCTTTCGCGCCAGTATCAAGCTTGACCTGAGTCCATAGCACCAGTGCGCGGTCATCTGCAGGAGCAAGCAGCAGCACTCGTTCCAGGTCACTCAAGCACAGAGAAAATCTACCTTGCTCTCTGTGTAAAAACGCGAGGGCGATCCCCACTTCCGGATTGTTCGGCCAGTCAGCAGCCAGAGATTCGATTGCACTGGCGAGTCGTTGTTGTTTTGCAGGTGGCATATCTCGATAGGAGACCAGCAAGGCGGGAGCGTTTATCTGGGCGCCACGCTCAAGAGCCTGTCTTGCGTACACGACCGCTTCTTCAATCCTGCCTGCCCTGATCAAAAGAGCCATAGACGTTGCGGATGCTGCAGCATCTGCCGGGTCTTGCTCCGCAAGCTTCAGTGCTAATGGCAGGGTAACTGCCTCCGTCTGGCGGAATTCAGCTAGTCGAAGCGCTCGGCGCGTCAGTTCGGGATCCTCAAGGAGTATGGCTTGTTCCGCCAGGATGGAAAGAGCCGCATCAAACTCCCGTTCACGCAGCAGGAATTCAGCTGTCAGCAGAGGCAGAAGGCTTTCCTGTGGAATGGGTGACTCAATCGCAGGAATGTCCCCCGTTCCAGTGCCAGCTATCGACCGCGAAGGTTCGTTTTCCGCGTCTTTTGGCGAGGCAGCAGATTCACGTCCCTGATCGGTGGATGAATTGGGGGCGGTGGTACAGCCACCGGCAAGCACCAGACTCAGTAGAAGTGCAGTCAGTCCTGGAGGATGTCGTAGCGAAGTCATGAGCAGAATGATGACATAGAGATATCCTGAAACCTATGAAAAAAGCGGGTTAGGCGGAATTGACCGCTTCTTGGTATCATTAGGGCTTCGGAATTTTTCGGGCGCCGACCTTTTGTTAAAAGATTTAATCGCCATTGGAATCAACCATGATTCGGCGTCTATTCAGACCCGCGAGAAGGTTGCCTTTGCCCCAGAGGACATACCCGGGGCGTTGCAGGCGTTGATTGGGGCCACCCCTCTCGAGGAAGGCGTTATCTTGTCGACCTGCAACCGCACTGAAATATACGGGGTAATGGCGTCCGGCGTCGATTCCATGATTGCCAGCGATACCCTAATCAACTGGATTGCAAGCTTTCATGGTCTCCCGGAAGAGGCGCTGTCCACCTGCACCTATCGTCACCACGGGACTCAAGCGGCGACCCATCTTGTACGAGTGGCGGCAGGGCTCAACTCCATGGTGCTTGGCGAGCCGCAAATCTTTGGGCAGCTCAAATCCGCTTTTGCGGTTGCAGAGGAATCGGGTGCGGTGGGAAGCCGCATCTCGAGTATTTTCCCCGGTGCGTTTCGGATTGCCAAAAAGGTTCGCACTGATACCGCTATTGGTGAGAACCCGGTGTCGGTGGCCTATGCATCTGTCGACCTTGCAGGCCATATCTTTTCTGACTTGTCTCAGCGAACTGCTTTACTCCTGGGGGCAGGTGAAACCATAGAACTGGTTGCTCGTCATTTATGTGACGCGAAGCTGGGTAAACTTATGATTGCCAACAGGACCCTTGCGCGAGCACAGGCGATGGCTGAAGAATTTGATGCGGCTGCCATTATGCTCGCGGATGTTCCTGACAAACTTGCCGAGGCGGATATTGTGATTAGCGCGACGGCCAGTCAGCTCCCCGTGTTGGGTAAAGGGGCGGTCGAGAGCGCCATTCGCAAGCGACACTACAGACCCATGCTGATGGTCGATTTAGCTGTGCCCCGTGACATAGAGCCCGAGGTGTCCGAGATATCTGATGTGTACCTTTATACCGTGGATGACCTGCGCGAAGTCATCGAGGAGAATCTCCGACTGCGTGCCTCGGAAGCAAGCAAAGCAGACGATATCGTTGCTGATGGTATTGACCAACTCGAGGAGGATTTACGCGGGAGGCAGTCGGCTGATGTTGTTAGAAAATATCGGGAGTCGGCCCTCGCTATCCAGCAGGTGGAGCTGGATCGGGCGTTAAAAGCTCTTGATCGTGGAGACGCCGGTGTTGAGGTGCTTCGTCGATTGGCCAGAGATCTCACGAATAAGTTAATCCATGCACCCACTGCGGGATTGCGTCAGCTCGCGCGCTCCGGCGACGATGGACGGGTTGATCAGGCGAAGGCGCTACTTGGCCTGGATATACACACGGATTCGCAAACAGGCGACGACGACAAGCCAACACTGCAGTGAAAGATTCCCTCAAGACCAAACTAGATAGCCTCAAAGACCGACACGAGGAGGTCGCCGCCTTGCTGGGTGATGCGGATACCCTCTCTGATCAGGATAAGTTTCGGGATTTGTCGAAAGAGTATGCCCAGCTGAATGAGGTTGTTAAAACCTACACTCAGTGGACTGCGGCTATCGAAGACAGGACCACGGCGCAAGAGATGCTGTCGGATTCTGATCCGGATGTGCGCGAACTTGCTTCTGAAGAGCTTGAGGATGCCGACCAGCGGGTTACTCGGCTTGAATCAGAACTCCAAGTCCTCCTGCTACCCCGAGACCCTCGAGATGCGAACAACGTCTACCTCGAAATCAGAGCTGGCACTGGCGGTGATGAAGCCGCTATTTTTTCAGGCGATCTTTTTCGTATGTACAGTCGCTACGCCGAGACAAATCGGTGGCGCCTTGAAGTCATTTCGGAGCGGCAGGGTGAGCACGGGGGGTTTAAGGAAATCATCACGCGCATAGAGGGTCAGGATGTTTATGGCCATCTTAAATTTGAGTCTGGCGCCCATCGGGTGCAGCGTGTGCCTGAGACAGAATCTCAGGGTCGAATACATACCTCGGCTTGTACCGTTGCCGTTATGGCAGAACCTGACGAGGTGGAGGAAATTGATATTCGCAAAGAGGACTTGCGTATCGATACCTTCCGCTCCTCAGGTGCTGGAGGACAGCACGTTAATACAACGGACTCTGCTGTCCGAATTACCCATTTACCAACTGGGATTGTTGTCGAGTGCCAGGACGAGCGATCCCAACACAAGAACAGAGCGAGAGCGATGTCACTTTTGCAGGCCCGATTGCTTACCGCGGCAGAAGATAAAGCGGCGAGTGAGCAGGCGGCTGAGCGGCGGAATCTCGTGGGAAGTGGTGATCGATCTGAGCGGATCCGTACTTATAACTTTCCGCAGGGTCGCGTTACAGATCATCGGATAAACCTAACCCTGTACAAGTTAGATGAAGTTATCGAGGGAGATCTCGATGCTCTCATCAAGCCGCTCAGGACCGAACATCAGGCGGATCTTCTGGCGGCGATGAGCGGTGATGCATGACCAGCATCCGGGATCTGATTGATTCAGCGCAGATTCCAACTCATGAAGCCGAGCAGCTCGTGCTAGGGTTACTCCATCGGGATCGCGCCTGGTTGTTTACTCATGGAGCGGAGGCAACTGCGGGAGATCAGTTGCCAGCGATTCGGGCGGCCATTAACCGTCGCTGTGCTGGTGAACCGCTGGCATACATACTGGAGTCTCGTTCATTCTGGAATCTGGAACTGAAAGTGACACCTGATGTGTTGATTCCAAGACCCGATACCGAGCTCCTGGTCGAATGGGCCATCGAATGTCTTGCAGCCAATCAATTTTCGAGCTGTGCCGACTTGGGAACCGGTAGTGGGGCCGTCGCACTCGCTATTAAAAGTGAGTTACCTCAGTGTGCGGTGACTGGCGTTGACCGCTCAGCAGCGGCTCTTAAGGTGGCTCGCCACAATTCAGCGACCTGTCAGTTGTCTGTAGAGTGGCTTCAAAGTGATTGGTTTAACAGCCTAGATGGAAGGCAGTGGCCGTTGCTGGTTAGCAATCCCCCCTACATCGCTGAGAGTGATCCCCACCTTCAGCGGGGGGATCTGCCTGCCGAGCCAACGGAGGCGTTGGTAGCAGGTTCAGACGGCCTCCGTGATCTCAGACATCTGATTACAGTAGGGCCACAATTTCTGACTCGGGGAGGCTATCTGCTGGTCGAGCACGGTTGGGGTCAAGGTGAGGAAGTTCGGGAGCTATTTGCTCAGGCGGGCTTCAATGGCGTTACTACCCGGAGAGATCTGGGAGGCCATGAGCGGGTGACAGGGGGGGTCAAGGAAGATGGATGATGCTTCACTAGAGCGTTACTCCCGTCAGCTTCTGGTGCCCGGTTTTGATCTCGAAGCGCAGGAATGCCTCGAGAGATCACGTATTTTGTTGGTGGGCTGCGGTGGCTTGGGGGTGCCCCTTGCTCTCTACTTGGTTGGGATGGGAATTGGTCACATCACAGTAGTTGACCCCGACCATATCGAAAGCAGCAATCTGCCCAGACAGGTGGCCTACACAGAGGCAGACATTGGTTTACAGAAAGTCGACGTGTTGGCCCAGCGGTTGCGTGCGATGAACTCGCAAGTGGAGGTCGGCGCTGAAGCCCGTCTTTTTGATCGAGATTCCGGGATTGATCTAGTGACGGCTAAGGATTTGGTGGTCGACGCCACGGATAATCATGAGGCAAGGCTCGCTATTGACTTGACCAGCCGAGAAGCCCGTCTGCCCTGGGTCATGGGCTCGGCCGTACAGATGGCGGGTCAGGTCGTCGCCTTTTCCCCGGGACGAGAAGAGGGTTGTTATCACTGCTTGGCGCCGGGTATTGATCGAGAATCGGTTGGGGCTTGTGCTCGTTTGGGAGTTCTAAGCCCGGTGGTGGGTGCGGTGGCGATGGAGCAGGCGTTGAGGGTTATCGCTATTCTCACAGGGATAACTCCAGTGCGCTGGGGAAGCCTCGATGTGATTGACTACCGGACAAACGACCGGCGTACACTGCAACTCAGCAAGCGGTCTGATTGCCCCGTTTGTTCAATCAGTTAGCTGCTGCAGACGGCTGATGACTATCAGGAAGGGTTTTAAGGAGTAGTCGTACCCGCACGGCAAGCAGGGCGGCACACACGGATATTCCCGCGATGGTGGCATACCAGAAGCCAGCAGCACCGTCGCTGGGGGTTGAAGCCAGCTCAAGGCCAAAAAGCCATCCCAGAGGAAGCGCAATAAGCCAGTACGAGATCACCATGACGATAAAGGGGTATTTGGTTTCCTTAAACGCCCGCAGAATAAAAGATCCAACGATTTGTACGGCATCGATAAGAATAAAAAAGGCGGCCAATTTTATTAATCGGGTGGCCACCGGGTGTATCTCTTCGGAATCGGTATACAAACTTATGATTGCTTCTGGGAAGCTGAGAAGAAGCAGGGTGGTCACGATCCCAACCAAGCCTGCTACCGATGCGCCAACTACCAATGCCCGATGCACGCCTTCAGTCCAGCCAGCCCCAATAGCGTGACCCATTCGCGTGGACATTGCAGTGCCGATGGCCAGCATCGGTATATAGAAAAGATCCCAGATATTGAAGGCTATTTGATGTGAGGCTATGGCGGTATCACCCCACGTGGCGACGAGTAGAGCGATAAGACTGAACACCCCGACCTCCAGAAAGAAGGTCAAGCCCATCGGCATACCGATCGAGAGGATTTCCCTGATGATCGTCCAGTTTGGCGCAACAGGCTTCCATTCGGGTAGATAAGGCCGAATCCGTTTACTGACAATGACATAGCCCACCATCATGATGACGCTTATCCACATGGAAATAGCGGTGGCAATTCCGCAGCCTTTAGCCCCTAACTCAGGTGCTCCCCAGTGGCCGAAAATAAAGGCGTAATTCAGGGGAATATTTAGTAAAAATCCTATCGCCGCAGCTACCGCAAAGGGTTGTGTGACGCCCAGCCCCTGGGTGTGATACCTGAGGGCCTGAAAAATGCCCGTTGCTGGCAGGCCAAGCGCAACCATCTGGGTGTATTCAAGCGCTAGGACTTTTGTCGTTCTTTCGAGTCCCAGAAGATCCATTACCGGACCAGAGAACCATGCTGCCGGGCTAAAAATAAGTCCCAAAAAAATCGCCAGCCACAGAGATTGAGGCAGAGAGTCTTGAATTTTCTTGATTCGCCCGGCGCCATAGTCCTGAGCCACAATGGTCGCGGTTGCAAATATGGTTCCCAGAATTAGCAGGTAAATTGGGAGCCAGATGTTAAAGCCAACGGCAATCGCGGCCAGATCCTGTTCTCCGTACCGGGCGGCCATGACGGTATCGACCACACCTGTTCCCATTTGTGCACTTTGTGCGATCAATAGAGGTATGGCTATGCGAGAGAGATGTCTTAACTCCTCTCCAAAACTATCCCATGTCAAGATTTTGCCTGATTTCACGATATGTTTGCTTGGTTATGTTGGGCTGATATTGCGTCCACAGTCTTGTGCTAGACTCGCCCCTGCTTTTGTTGATCGGATTAAAATTCTTGACTAAACCAAGTGCCATCCAGCCTTCCGCTGAGCGCGACACCCAAGACGCAGAGGGTACTCTTCCGTCGGGTGAGACTTCTTTTGACACGCTCAACCTTGAGCCCAGTCTCATGCGTGGAATTGAAGATCTGGGATTTGAGTATTGCTCGCCGATTCAGGCGCGGATTTTACCTTATACCCTTGAGGGGCTCGATGCTATCGGGAAAGCGCAGACGGGTACAGGGAAAACCGCTGCGTTTTTGATCACTATTTTTAATGACCTATTATGCAACCCGGTTGATGGCGAGCGGTTTTTAGCTGAACCTCGAGCGGTCATTATTGCTCCTACCCGCGAACTGGTGATGCAGATTGCGGCCGACGCCTATGATCTCGGTCGCCATACAGGTCTGGAGACAGCTACGCTAATTGGCGGCGAAGACTATCAAAAGCAGTTACAGAAGATTCAGTCCGGGGTCGTCGATTTGGTGGTGGCAACGCCGGGACGCCTAATTGATTTCATGCAGCGCCGAGACTTGTTTCTTGATCGTGTTGAAACCTTGGTTCTGGATGAGGCCGACCGTATGCTGGATATGGGCTTTATCCCACAGGTTAAACGTATCGTCAGAGCTACACCTCGAAAGGAGGATCGGCAAACACTGCTGTTTTCCGCCACATTTACCCAAGATATTATCAATCTGGCGCAGCAATGGACCTTCAATCCAATCACCGTAGAAATCGAACCCGAGCGAGTAGCTACCGCTACTGTGGATCAGCGGGTTTACCTTGTGTCCAGTGATGAACGACTGAGAGTGCTATTAAACGTACTCCGATCGCCAGATGCGGTATCCACTATTGTCTTTGCGAACCGACGGGATCAGGTTCGCTCCCTATACGAAAAATTACGCAAAGCCGGTATTTCCTGTGGGATTCTCTCGGGCGAAATCACCCAGCAACGGCGAACCAAAACCCTGGCAAACTTCAAAGAGGGCAAGATAGCGGTGCTCGTCGCGACCGATGTTGCTGGGAGAGGGATTCATGTTGATGGCGTGAGCCATGTTGTGAACTACAACCTCCCTGAAGACCCCGAGGATTATGTGCATCGAATTGGTCGAACGGGCCGGGCAGGGGCTACCGGTGTCTCGATCAGCTTCGCCAGCGAGGACGATGCTTTCCTGCTGCCTGATATCGAAACTTTGCTAGGTGAGCGACTAAAATGCGTCCCTCCGCCTCAAGAATTGATCAACTGAATCTTCCCTGACGAGACTCAATGCCGCCCGCGGAATTCTTCGCACCAAAATAAGGTAGCTCCAATCACTGCGGCGGGGATAACGATCAGATTTATAACGGGGACGCCCGTGACAAAAGCCACCATACCGCCGAAACCCAAGCTGCTGAGCCGTCGCGAAGCGCAAGCAGATCTCACCTCGCGAAAAGGGAGTCGATGGTTGTCCATCGGATAATCAAGAAATTGTAGGCTCATCATCCACGCCCCAAGTAAGAACCAAAGCAAAGGCGCGATAGCTTGAGCTCCCGGTATTAGTGAGATGATGAAGACGGCAATAGCCAATGGAACATAGTAGGCAATCTTGCGCAGCTCTCTGAAGATGCCGCGGGGGATCTCGAGCAACGCGGCGCCGATATTTTCGAGGCCGTCAAGCGCCTGTCCGCTTACCCGCTCCTCGACTTTTTCGGCTAGTAGCGCATGAAATGGCGACGTCAGGAGCAGCACAATAAAGGTGGAAAGATAGCCCGTTGCAAGTGCGCCTGTTAGCCACAGCAGAGGTGCAATTATCCAGGTGATGAAGCTGAGCCAATCCGGAAGCGCCTGCTCTGTAGTGGCAACCAAGTCGGTCACGTAGCTGTACGCTGCGCCCCCAAGGAAAAGAAAAAATCCAATATTTGCCAAAAGCGGTAGAATGACGAAAGGCCAGATGCCGGGCTGTGAGAGCATGGCCAAGCCTCGGAATAAATAGCCGGCACCGTTAATGACATTGCCTTGCATGATTTGGATCCTCCGTGATCGACTACCAAGTATATCGTCTAAACGCATGAATTTGAGAATGTAGATGTCGGAAAAAGATCTTTTTTTGGAGGAGATGTCTGGCGTCAAGCCACTGCAGCGGGAGCCAAGAGAACGCCTTATTAAGCCGTCAGTTATGGGTGATGTGGAGCGGCGCCGTGAGGCGGCAACACAACCACTTAAAGACAAGATAAACCCACTGCTAGATGAAGGTGTCGACCCCCTCGACGCCTGGTACGTATTGGATTTCAAGCGTCCTGGAATTCAGCATGGAGTCTACAAGAAGCTGAGAATGGGGCGTTACGATATCGAGGCACGACTCGATCTCCACCGCATGACGGTGAAGCAGGCGAGAGATGAAATTAAGCAGTTTGTTGATGAGGCGAGCAAGCTGGGACTGCGCACGCTTCTCATTCTCCATGGTAAGGGTCAGCGAAAAGTCGAGAAAGAAAACACAGCTGTTCTGAAAGGCTATGTGAATCACTGGTTACAACAGCTAGAGATGGTGCAAGCTTTTCATTCGGCTCAGCCAGTTCATGGTGGAACCGGTGCCGTCTACGTGTTGCTTAGGAAAAGTGCTGATAAAAAGCGGGAAAACCGAGAGCGCTTTTTAAAAGGACGCGTCCCCTACGACTCACGTTGAGCTAGTCCGAACTGAGTGCCTTGGTCAGGATTTGATTAATTAGCTGGGGGTTTGCCTGACCCTTCGATGCCTTCATAATCTGGCCGACGAAAAAGCCAAGTAGCTTCTTCTGTTTTGCACTGTCGGCAGCGCGATATTGCGCAACCTGATCGGCATTTGCCCTAATTACCTCGGAAACGAGCTCCTCCAAGGCGCCAGAGTCACTGACTTGTTTCAGTCCTCGAGATTCAATGATTTGATCTGTTGACCCCTCTCCTTGCCAGAGCGCCTCAAACACCTGTTTACCTAGCTTGCTTGACAGGGTTCCGTCGGTGATTCGTACAACGAGACTCGCAAGATCCTCTGGATTGACCGGGGAATTCGCGATGGTAATGGCTTCCTTATTGAGGGCTGCGCTCAAATCGCCAAGCATCCAGTTTGCGGTTGTCTTTGGTTCCTTACATGCGGAGACCGCTGTTTCAAAATAAGCGGCCATATCAGGAGAGCTAACCAGGAGTGATGCATCGTAGTTGGAGAGCTGGTACTCATCGATGAAACGCTCTCGCTTGGCTGCAGGCAGCTCGGGCAATGCTGTCCTGATGCTTTCAATATAATCATCGCTCAACACAATTGGCAGTAAGTCCGGCTCGGGAAAATAACGGTAATCGTTCGCCACTTCCTTGGATCGCATTGACCGGGTTTCATTGCGGTCGGGATCGAACAGTCGCGTTTCCTGAACGATGCTGACTCCGTCCTCCAGCAGCTCTCGTTGTCGCTGTGATTCTGCAGCAATTGCCTTTTCCACAAACCGAAAGGAGTTCACATTTTTTATTTCGGTACGCGTACCGTAGGTGTCGCTCCCGGCAGGGCGTAAGGATAAGTTGATATCACACCGCATCGACCCCTCCGCCATGTTGCCGTCTGAAATTCCAAGATAAGTGACCAGAGAGTGCAGTGCCTTGAGATAGGCGACCGCTTGTTCCGCGGTTCTGAAGTCTGGTTCCGTGACGATTTCGAGAAGAGGCGTGCCTGCTCTATTCAGGTCAACACCGGTTTGATCGGGAAAGCGGTCATGCACGGATTTCCCGGCATCTTCCTCCAGATGAGCGCGGGTTATCCGGATCGGGAAGAGACTTCCGTCAGATAAGGGGACGTCAAAGGTGCCCTCGCACACAATAGGTTCAAAAAATTGACTGACCTGATATCCCTTTGGGAGATCAGGGTAGAAGTAGTTCTTGCGATCAAAAATGGATCGTTTACCGATGCGCGCGTCTATACCTAGGCCAAACATCACTGCGTAGCGGATTGCCTGCTCATTCAGGACCGGCAGCATCCCGGGCATGCCTAGATCCACCGCGCAAGCCTGACTATTAGGTTCAGCACCAAATTTATTTGCAGCGCCCGAAAAAATTTTACTTTGTGTCGCTAGCTGCAGGTGAACTTCAAGCCCCATGACTGTTTCCCAGCTCATGATTGATCAGCTCCAAGTTGAGGGGTCTTCAAGTGGTGGTCGGTTCGCAATTGTAGACGATGACCTGCTCGCAATACGGTCTCTTCGTCGAAGGGACGGCCGATTAATTGCAGGCCGATGGGGAGGCCGTTTACCAAGCCTGCCGGCACTGATAGTCCGGGCAGGCCCGCAAGATTTACTGAAAGTGTATAGACATCCTCCATATACATGGCGATCGGATCGTCATTTTTCGAGCCAACTGGAAAAGCAACGTCGGGTGCAGCAGGGCCGGCAATAACGTCACAGTGTTCAAATGCTTTTTTGAAATCGTTGCTAATAATTCGTCTGACCTGCTGCGCCTTTTTAAAGTAAGCATCATAAAAACCCGCGGACAATGCGTACGTCCCCACTAAGATACGTCGTTGCACTTCGCTGCCAAATCCCTCGCTTCGGGATCGTGCATAGAGATCCATCAAGTCAGCGGGATTGTCGCAGCGGTGACCAAACCGCACGCCGTCATAGCGGGCAAGATTCGCAGACGCCTCCGCCGGTGCAATAACATAGTAAGTGGCGATACCCTCACGAGTATGAGGAAGATCAACCTCCACCAGTGTGGCACCCTCGGCCTCAAGCTCTTTCAGGGCGGCTCGTATAGACACGGCGACCTCCGAGTTCAGCATGTCGCTGAAATACTGCTTGGGCAAACCTATTCGCATGCCCTTGATATCTTCCTTGAGTGCTTGTCGGAAGTCCGGCACGGCTACGTCGGCCGCTGTGGAGTCATTGGCATCCAGGCCACACATCGCATTTAGCATGACCGCTGCATCTTCAACAGTTCGCGTCATCGGGCCGGCTTGGTCCAGCGATGAGGCGAAGGCGATAATGCCAAAGCGAGATATGCGTCCGTAGGTCGGTTTGAGACCTGTTATTCCGCACAGAGAGGCTGGCTGACGTATGGACCCTCCGGTGTCGGTACCGGTAGTCAGGGGTGCGAACCCAGCGGCAACGGCGGCAGCACTGCCTCCCGAACTACCTCCGGGTACACGCTCCAGATCCCACGGGTTGAAGCAGGGTCCGAAGTAACTGGTCTCATTGGACGAGCCCATTGCGAACTCATCCATGTTGGTTTTTCCGAGAGTTACCACACCGGCGGCATTTAGCTTCTCAACGACGGTAGCATTGTAAGGAGGTTCGAAGTTCGCAAGCATTTTCGATGCGCAAGTGGTTGTGAGGCCGGCAGTGCAAAAAATATCTTTATGCAATAAGGGCACCCCGTTTAATGGTCCCCCCGTACCCTTTACTCGCGCTTGATCTGCAGCTGCCGCGGCTGCAAGAGCACCCTCATGATCGGTGGTTACGACCGCATTTATTTTGGGATTTAAACTTTCTATCCGATCTAGATAGGCCTGCGTGATTTCTTGGGAGGATACAGTCCTGGTTTCAAGAGCATGGATAACCTGTACGGCGGTTGCGGAGGAAAGATCAAGAGCAGTCATCAGTCGATTACCCGTGGTACCAAAAAGTAACCTTCTTCTACTGCTGGAGCGGGCTTTTGTAGCTCTTCCCGCCGATTTTCCTCGGTGATCTCGTCTACCCGCAGCCGTTGCTCCATGTCGTGGGGGTTTGACATGGGTGCCACACCTTCGGTGTCCACTTGCTGTAGCTCCGCCACCAGTTCCAGGATTCGGGTAAAACGGCCGGTGACATCATCCATGGTCTCATCAGGTATTGAGAGCCGGGCTAACAGCGCCACCTGAGCCACGTCTTCAGCGGTGACTGACATGATAAAAATCCAAAAATAAGGGGACCGCGAAGCTACCACAGATTCACCTTGCCCAAAAACCCCTTGGTTGATACATTTCCCCGTCATTGGGGGAGCAAAAGTGACTGATTTTTAGGTTTTTTTTATCCCTTTACCAAAAATAAAGTCTGGGAACCTCGCCTATTGGAATGAGCCAGTGGCAAGACCCCAGGGTTGGCACCGGGGCTCAGTGTCAGGAACCATCGGTCCGCTATAGAAACAGGAAGTAATCATGTTTAAACGCCTTCGAGGCATGTTTTCCAATGACCTCTCAATTGATCTTGGAACAGCGAATACGCTGATCTACGTCAAGGATAAAGGCATTATTTTGGACGAGCCATCTGTTGTTGCGATTCGGGTTCACAATGGGCAGAAGTCTGTTGAGGCAGTGGGCCGGGAGGCCAAGCGGATGTTGGGTCGGACACCGGGCAACATCCTCGCAATACGGCCCTTGAAAGACGGAGTCATCGCGGATTTTCAGGTGACAGAGAAGATGCTTCAGCATTTTATTGCCAAAGTTCATGAAACCCAGTTTATAAGACCGAGCCCAAGGGTCCTGATATGTGTGCCTTGTATGTCGACACAGGTCGAGCGAAGGGCTATTCGGGAGTCGGCTTTGAGTGCAGGAGCGCGCGAAGTTCGCTTGATCGAAGAACCCATGGCTGCTGCTATCGGTGCCGGTCTGCAAGTTGATGAGGCGACAGGCTGCATGGTTGTCGACATTGGCGGCGGCACCACTGAGATTGCAATCATCTCACTTAATGGTGTTGTTTATCGTGATTCCATCCGCGTCGGTGGTGACCGGTTTGATGAGAGCATCGTGGCTTATGTGCGACGGCGATATGGCAGCCTGATCGGTGATTCGACTGCTGAACGAATTAAGCACGAAGTAGGCTGCGCCATCTCATCGAGCGAGCTCCGCGAGATCGATGTTCGGGGCAGACATCTCGCTGAAGGAATTCCGAAAAGTTTTACCTTAAACAGCGATGAAATTAGAGGCGCGCTCGAGGACCCGCTCGAGTCTATCCTGCGTGCTATTAAAATGGCGCTGGAGCAGTCGCCTCCTGAATTGGCTGCAGATATTGCCGAGTCAGGTATTGTGTTGACGGGTGGCGGTGCGCTGCTTCGTGATCTGGATAAGCGAATCGCCGCGGAGACCGAGTTACCCGTCATCGTGGCTGAGGACCCACTCACCTGTGTTGCTCGAGGCGGTGGTCGTGCATTAGAGCTCATGGACCGTCACGCACTCGATTTGCTCTCCACGGAGTAATATTGACGGCCAACCTTTTGGCTGAGGGAGCGACCTATCAAACCACTTTTTCTAAAGGAAAAGCATGTTGGTTGGCGTTTAGCGTTAGTCCTCGGTGTGTGTTTACTCCTGCTCGTCACCTTTCGGGATCAACCCCTTTTCGAGCGGGTTCGCTTGGTCACTCAGGACGCTGTTTCAGTCTTTTACACTGTCGCTGCCTCGCCTGTAACTGCAGGACGCTCGATGATGGACTTTTTCAAGAGTCACCGAACGCTACGGGATGAAAATTCCAGACTCCAGCAGGAGAATTTTGTGCTTCGCGGCCAGGCGCAGCGACTTGCCGCTGTATTGGCCGAAAACTCTCGTTACCGCGATATGCTTAATTCAGCAGGAAGTCTTGAGCGAGAGGTGATGGTTGCAGAAATAATTGCGGTCACGGCGGACGCCTCACGCCATATCCTGCTGCTGGACAAGGGCAGCCGGCACGGCGTGGTGGAAGGGCAACCCTTACTGGGTGCTGAGGGGTTGATCGGTCAGGTAATTCTGGTCGGTGAATCCACAAGCAGGGCAATAATGATTACTGATTCAACCCACGCGGTGCCGGTTCAGGTACTCCGAAGCGGCGTCAGGGGCTTGGCAGAGGGTACAGGTGAAATAGGCAATCTGATGGTTCGTCACATCGCCGCGACTACCGATATCGTAGTAGGCGACGTGCTAGTGACTTCTGGCCTTGGAGGGCTTTTCCCTCCAGGCTATCCCGTTGCAGAGGTTGTAAGTATCGAAGATGAGCAGGGCTCTGCCTTTTCTACGGTTCTATCCAAACCAATGGTAGATCTCGATAGAGGTCGGCATGTCATGCTCGCATTGGAAGTAGCCAGAAAGATTGATGATCCGGGTGCCCCCTAGTGGAGCAACGTGGCACATGGCTGATCATTATTACACTTGTGATCAGCGTTATTTTGCAGGTGGCGCCCCTTCCTTTTGAGTGGCGTGGATTTAGGCCCGATCTGATTTTACTCGTCCTGTTTTATTGGATATTGGCACTGCCACAGCGAATTGGCGTGTTTACCGCCATGCTGGTGGGTCTGAGTATAGATTTGCTTGATGGCTTGGCGATTGGCGCTACAGCGGCGGGAGCGAGTATTGGCAGCCTGATTCTACTGCTGAATTATCAACGTTTAAGGCAGTTTGATTCTTTGCTGCAGACTTTTGTTATAGGGCTGGTCCTCGCGATTGTGTTACTGGTGGCTGAAAGGCTTCGCGGGTTCTTGGGTTTTACTTCAAACGGTTTGGAGTTTCTCTACTCGGTACCTCTGTCCATGCTACTTTGGATTCCCTTGCGCAATTTTCTTCGCACATACCGACAGTATTACGAGATCGCCTGATGGAAATTATTCTCGCGTCCTCAAGTCCAAGAAGGAGAGACTTGCTGTGCACATTGGTTGAGAGCTTTCGGGTAGTGGTCCCCCATATCGACGAGAGTGTCAACGATGGAGAGTTGCCGGCGTGTTATGTCGAGCGTTTGGCTATTTCAAAGGCCGAGCACTGTATGAAAGAAAACACTATTGTTATTGCCGCTGATACGTGTGTATCTATAGAGAATGAAATCTTGGGAAAGCCGGTCAATAGGGACGATGCTCGAGTCATGTTGCAGCGACTGTCTGGCCGAAAACATCAGGTCTATACGGGCTTGGCGATACTCGCTCCCAAGCGTAGTCATGCCATCACCGTCATGACCACAGTCCAATTTGCGAGATTGGATGACGCCGTGATCGAAGGCTACCTGAATACCGATGAACCCTATGATAAAGCCGGTGCCTACGGAATACAGGGTATCGCAGGTAGCTTTGTTGAGGCGATAGAGGGGAGTTATTCGAGCGTTGTAGGGCTCCCGCTCTGTGAAGCGAGAGAGGCCTTGCAGAAATGTGGCGCCGTGATGAAAGTAGCTGGCCAAACTGGTGAACGCTAATCGCATTCATTACGTCCTCGGGAAGCTGCTTTGGCGGACTCTTCTTGTTTTGGTTGTTCTTCTGGCTGTTTATGTCTCGGGTACGCGGTTACTCTTTTCGGCACTCCCAGCTTATCGGGAGGCTATTCTCAGCGCCCTCAATGAGCAATTTGATTCTCAGATTACTTTGAGTGCAATTGCGGGAGATTTGAACGGTTTTACTCCCGCACTGAAGTTTCGCGGTTTGCAGGTGGCGCTGACGCCCGCGATGGAAATTCGTTTTGATCAGGCCAAGGCATCTCTAGATCCATGGG
>CAXPOA010000037.1:0-5958 GCA_964218505.1 Luminiphilus sp. | reverse complement strand
CCCCTTGTCTATCAGTCGGTCGCGGCCAACCTTTAGCATGGAGTCGTTGATGTCAGCCAGAATAACCTGACCCGTGGAGCCAACGAGCCGTGAAAATTTTGCGGCGAGATCCCCGGTTCCTCCCGCGATGTCGAGTACGGTTTGTCCTTCCCGAACCGCGCTCAACTCGAGAGTGAAACGCTTCCAAAGCCGGTGGATGCCTGCAGACATGAGATCGTTCATCAGGTCGTAGCGACTAGCTACGGAATCAAAAACACCGCGCACTAATTTTTCCTTGTCCTCTCGCGGGACCTCCCGGTAGCCAAAATGGGTGGTGTCGGGGTTTTCAACAGGGTCTTGCTGGTTGTCACTCATGGTAATGCCTGAATTGATGACAGCCGTGCATTGTAACCGAGGGAGTGGCTGGTTGCTTTGCCCAAATTCGCCCTGCCAGGACATAGGCTGGTTATCCAGCCGCTCGCGCCCATGGCGCTGTGTTTCAGCCCGATATCAAGGTTGGAAATGGAGGACCTGCGTGTCCGGGTCCCGGGATTTTCCTGCCTCGGCAAGTTGTCGCACATAACGTTGCCAGTGATGTTCTTTGTGCTGCACCAAGTCTTTCAGGTATTCCCAGGTGTATATGCCACTGTCGTGCCCGTCATCAAAAATGAGTTGAACCGCGTAGTGACCTGCCTGTCTGATATCGACAATGACGACGTTTTTCTTGCCGGTCTGCAACACTTCCTGTCCCGGCCCGTGTCCTCGAACCTCAGCTGAGGGGGAGCATACGCGGAGTAACTCTGCAGTTAACTCGCCTTTGGTGCCGTCGACGAACGTTAGCGCCAATACGCTGCGCGAGCGCGAATAGTGAATGTTTGCTATCTCATTCATCGGCCATACCTAAAGGGTCTGCGAAGTCGCATGTGACCCCTAGGGATTTCGAGGCCGCTTCAAGAGCAGGGTGTCGATTGACTGTTGCGCGGTAATTGACCGGGCCCGCGCCATGGCGGAACGGGATTCAAAGGGGCCGACATACACCCGGAACCAGAGGCCATTATCGCCTCGAGTTTCCTCAATGGTGGCAGTCAGGCCTAACAACGCAAGCTCGCCCCGTCGCCGATCAGCATCTGTTTGGAGCCGGAAAGAACCAGCTTGAAGCAGATACAGGTCAGCATCAGATGCGTTGTCAGAAAGCCCTGCGGGCTCTACATCAGATGCCAGATCCAATTCCTGATTTGGTAAAACGGTAAAGAAGTCATAACGTGGCTTAGGTCCTCCGCTCGGATCAGCAGTTATCACTGGGTCTGATAGGGCGGTCGCGGGTTGCTCGTTTGTGGTCGTTAGCCATGCCATGCTGGCAACACCAATGATCAGTCCTCCAAGGGCACCCAAGGCAAACCCCTTTAAGTGATCCTGATTGAGTGATGGTGGTTCAGCTGAGGCTCTACTCGAGTGCGAACTAGCGCCGCGGCTCGTTGTCTTTCGCGGTGTGGTTTTGTTTCTAGCGCGGGGGGTTGCCATGGCTACATGCTCTCGGGCGCCGAGACGCCGAGCAAACCGAGTCCGTTGGCAATTACAATTCTTGTGGCCTCAGCTAGGGCGAGTCGCGCCGTAGAGAGCGAGGCGTTTTCGCTATCCAGCATTTTGTGGGCGTTGTAAAAACTGTGGAACAGCGCGGCGACATCCCGGAGATAATTGGCAATATCATGAGGCTCGAGCCGTGACGCTGCGCCTGTCACAACTTCAGGGTATTTGGTCAGGGCGAGTGCCAGTGCCAGCTCTTCGCTTTCCTGCAACGTTTCGAGGTGTGCCAGCCCATACTCGGGCAACCAGGAGTTATCAACTTCGAGAGCCTTGTTTTTGACGCTGCATACTCTCGCATGAGCGTATTGAATGTAAAAAACCGGATTTTCGTTTGATTGGGTCAACGCCAGGTCGACATCGAAAGTTAACTGAGAGGTTGCCGCGCGGGCAGCCAAGAAGAATCGAGTGGCATCTTTGCCTACCCAATCGATCAGGTCTCTCAGGGTAACGTAGCTACCAGCTCGCTTCGAAAGTTTCACCTCGGCCCCGTCGCGCATTACCGTTACCATCTGATGCAGTACGTATTCGGGCCAGCCTTCAGGAATACCTTCATCGAGCCCCTGTAGCCCGGCGCGGACGCGGGTAATGGTGCTGTGGTGGTCCGCTCCCTGCTCGTTAATCACCCGTTTGTAGCCTCGTTGCCACTTATTATGGTGATAGGCGACATCAGGCACGAAATAAGTGTAACCCCCCTCACGTTTCCGCATGACGCGGTCTTTGTCGTCACCGAACGCTGTGCTGGTAAGCCAGAGAGCACCACCATCCTCAAAGGTGTGGCCTCCTTCGATGAGACGCTCCACCGTGGTATCCACTGCGCCACTCGCGTAGAGCGACGATTCGAGAAAATATTCGTCGAAAGAGACACCAAAAGCCTGAAGATCAGCATCTTGTTCACGACGCAGCCAGGCAACAGCGAAGTCGCGGATGTCGTCAAGATTTTCGATGTCGCCACTTGCGGTGATATCCCTGTCTGCGGCTGACACAGCGTCCCCGGCGATAAAGGCGTTTGCGAGATCACTAATGTAATCTCCCTGATAACCATCCGCGGGCCAGTCCTCGTCCTCTGGCACAAGTCCTCTGGCACGAGCTTGCACTGAAAGGGCCAGATTCATGATCTGTTGCCCCGCATCGTTGTAGTAAAACTCTCGATGTACGTTCCAGCCAGTCGCCGTTAGCAACCGACACAGAGAATCACCGATAGCCGCGCCGCGTCCATGCCCAACGTGCAGGGGGCCCGTTGGGTTGGCGGAGACGAATTCCACCTGCACCTTATTGTTCGCGTCGACGGGAACGCTGCCATAGTGTGCACCTGCATCCAGAATGGTACCGATAATTTGAGTGTGACTGGCTTGGGACAGGGTAAAGTTAATAAAGCCCGGACCCGCAATATCGGTTTTGGCGATGATGCTATTGGCGGGTAGCGCGGCAACCAGTTTAGTCGCGAGCTCTCGAGGGGGTAGCCCGGCGGTTTTCGCCAGAACCAGAGCGAGGTTGGTCGCCAGATCACCGTGACTGGGATCCCGGGTGTGATCAATCTGTGGGCTCACTCCCTCGATGGAGCTGAGAGTGCCTTCGTTGACGAGTTGTTGCAGAGCCTGCTGCAACAGAGACGTCAGCGCATCCTTCATAGTACCTCTCCAAAAAAACCGGCGATCGCGCCAAAAACTGCAGATTGCGTCGAGCTAACCTCAGCGCCCGCGGATTATCCCTTGTGAGGCACTGTTTTGACAGGCCAAGAAGTCACACGGTTTCAACGGGATCAATATCCAGAAACCAGCGCAACCCTGCAGGTTGTTTTTCATTACTCGCACAGTCAGCTAACTGTGTCGCCGCTTGGTGTAGTTCACGGCGACCGGATCCGGCCAGTAATAGCTGTGAACGATACAGACCCGCGCGGCGCGCCATGGCGGCAGGGAGTGGACCAACAATCCTGATGCCACTAGATGCCTGCTTTGGGGTCAGGGCGTCGAGACAGGCCTGAAGAAAGCGAAGCCCCTGATCGATCGAGCGACTGTCGCAACGCATTACCGCCAGATGACCATGAGGCGGCAAACCTTGAGAGCGCCTTTGCAGCAGGAGTTCGTCGCAAATGTCACACCAGGGGGATTCCAGCACTGCGCGCACAACAGGGTGATCCGGGTGTCGGGTTTGAATAATGACTTCACCAGCTCTCGCAGCTCTCCCGGACCGTCCACCGACCTGTGTGAGGAGTTGCGCCAGCCGCTCCTCGCCCCGGAAATCGGGGTTGAATAGTTGGGAGTCGGCATCGATGACGCCCACACAGGTAACCTTGGGGAAATGATGGCCCTTTGTTAGCAGCTGGGTGCCCAACAAGATACAGGACCCCGAGGCTTCGACCGTCTCAATGAGGGCTTGCATGCTTGAACGCCCCCCCATGGTGTCGCTGTCGACGCGATAAATTGGCGTGTTGGAGAACAGGCGTTGCAGAGCCTGCTCTGTTTGCTCGGTTCCCAAACCGGCTGCGGCGAGATTATTGCCCCCACAGTCAGGGCATTGGCGGGGCAGGGATTGTTTCGCACCGCAGTGATGACAGCATAATCTGGGGGGGGATCGATGCAATGTAAGACGCGCGTCACAATGGTGGCAGCCCGATACCCAGCCGCAGGTTTGGCAAATCAGGCTCGGTGCAAAGCCTCGGCGGTTGAGGAATAACAGTACTTGCTCTCCTCTATCCAGCGTCGCCGACATGGCGGCCAACAGTTGCTCTGAAAGCCCCGCATCCAGTTGTAGTCCTCGAATATCAATCAGGACTTTCCTGGGTGAAGTGGCGGCTCCCGGGCGGCTCGTCAAAGGATGCTGGTGATAGCGGCCAGCCCGGAAGTTGGCAACGGACTCGAGGCTCGGGGTTGCTGATCCCAATACGATGGGGCACTGGCTGATTTGCGCCCGCTTTACAGCGACGTCTCTGGCGGAATATCGCAGACCATCCTGTTGGCTGTAGGAGACGTCGTGTTCTTCGTCCACAATAATCAAGCCAAGTGACTCAATCGGCACGAAAACTGCAGACCGTGTTCCCAAAACGATAGCAGCATGCCCCGATCTGGCCATGTGCCAGTTGCGGTCCCGCTCACCGTCACTTAGGCCCGAGTGCAGTACGGCAATAGGCGCTTGGAATCGCTTTTGAAAGCGCTGCAACATTTGCGGGGTGAGACTTATTTCCGGCAGAAGCACCAACGCTTGCCGTCCACTTGCCAGCGCTGTTGCGATGGCTTGTAAGTAAACCTCGGTTTTGCCGCTCCCAGTGATGCCTTCCAGCACGTGGCACTGGAAAGAGCCGAGAGTCTCACAGATCCCCTGAATCGCTTTCGCCTGTTCGGCCGTCGGTTCCAGTCCTTGATCGCTCCGCCAGGTTTGCTTCTCAAGGATGTCTCGTTTTTCAGCGACATTCTTGTTGAGCAACTGTCGAGCGGTTGCTCTTGAAATACCCAGGGTATCGAGTTCTTCGTAGGTTCTCGGTGCGGTTTGTAACAGGGCTAGGAGGGCAGCTTGCTTGGGGGCTCGATCAAGGGCGCCGAAGGGTAGCCCTTGGCCCCGGGTGTTGAGAGCAAGCCCGGGTTTACCGAAGGGAGCTGGAGGCTCACCCCGACGCTCTCTGGGCGACAAGCCCAGTACCATTGTCTCCCCTGGAGGATGCAGGTAGTAGTCCGCTGTCCAGCGCAATAAATCCAACTGGGCAACACTCACGAGCGGGTTGTCATCGAGTAAGCAATCAGCGTGCTTCAGCGTGTCCACGTCGCTCTCTGAACGGGGCACAACAGCCGTAATCAGAGCTACGACTTGTCGATTTCCAAGGGGTGCCAATACCCTGCAGCCTGCAGAAATAGGCAGGACTGCATTTTTAGGGACCAAATAATCAAGCAGCTGGCGTATGGGCGCATTGACCGAGCACCGCAGAATTAGGCTCTGACTCCTGTCTGGAATCTCCTCAGCGTTGTCCTGGTCGGGTTTTACTGGGCTTTCGGGCAATGGTTGGTCCTCTTGGAGCCTCGATTGTAGCCCCTTGCCATACTTTTCGTGGATGTCTGAGTGCGATGCTTGAAAAAAGGGGCGATTCTGGTAAGCTCCGCCCTCTTTTTTGCCCCCAGTTTGCATGGGGTAGCGCGAGGACAGTCATGAAAGCTGAAATTCATCCCAAGTATGAAGAAATCACAGCCCGTTGTAGCTGTGGCAATGAAATTAAAACCCGTTCTACGATCTGCGAGGATATTTCTCTGGACGTTTGTAGCCAGTGCCATCCTTTCTTTACAGGTAAGCAGAAGATTGTCGATACTGGTGGACGAGTGGATCGCTTTAACAAGCGTTTCGCCGGTCGTAGCCTGAAGAAGTAAAAGCAAGCACACACGAAGACGCCGGCAAAGCCGGCGTTTTTTTTAC
>CAXPOA010000036.1:0-9232 GCA_964218505.1 Luminiphilus sp. | reverse complement strand
CAGTAGCGCAGCACCGGCGAAATCAAAGGGAGGTACGGCAGCTCGCCTGTCCGGAGTGGCGGCCTGTGCAGGGATCGGTATTGGGACGGCCGCTTGGATTTCACCTCATGCTGATTTACAGACAGTGCCGTCTCGCAAGGCCTCTGATCGGGTGGCAGAGCTGAAGGCTTTTAGGGCCGCACTCGCCTCGGTAAGGCAAGACATTCAGCAGGTAGCAGAGAACCTCGAGAGCGAGCTGGGGCCGGAGGATCATGCGCTATTCGGGGTTTATCTCAACATTCTCGATGACTCGGTTTTAGGGGGAGAGGTGGCAGCCCTCATCAAAGCAGGTGAGTGGGCTCAGGGTGCGCTGAGTCAGGTCATGCTTCGCCATATTCGACATTTTGAGCGTCTGGAGCACTCCTATTTGCGGGAGCGGGCAGTCGATGTGCGAGATTTGGGCACTCGCGTTTTGGGGTATCTCCAGGATGCATCGCGTCAAGTCATAGATTATCCATCTCGGACGATTTTGGTTGCTCAGGAGCTGACGGCGTCTACGTTGGGAGAGGTGCCCCGTGACCGACTTGCTGGGATTGTCTCCATGCGGGGTAGTGCGAATAGCCACACCGCGATTTTGGCGCGGGCCATGGGCATACCCGCGGTTGTGGGGGTTGAGGATCTGCCATTGAAGCGGCTCCCGGATCAGCAGCTGGTCGTGGATGGTTATAACGGTCTGATTTACGTCAACCCGCACAGGGACCTGTTGATTCGTTTTGAGCAGTTGCTCGCTGATGACGCGGCGCTACTGGAAGAGTTGGCGCCTCTTGCGAAAGAGATTGCTGCCACAGCAGACGGCGAGGTGGTCTCGCTATGGGCTAATACAGGCGTCGCGGCTGATGTGCAGAGGGCGAGGGAGTTTGGGGCCGATGGTGTGGGGCTTTATCGTACTGAAGTGAGCTTTCTGTTGCGGGACCGCTTTCCCAGCGAGGAGGAACAGCGACAGCTTTATCGCGAACAGCTGGAGGCTTTCCATCCGGCGCCCGTCACCATGCGTACGCTGGATATCGGTGGCGACAAAGCATTGCCTTATTTTCCGATAGAGGAATCGAATCCGTTTTTGGGCTGGCGGGGCATTCGGGTGACACTGGATCATCCTGAGATATTTCTCACTCAGGTACGTGCCATGTTGAAGGCAAATGATGGCCTGAATAACTTGCGGATCTTACTGCCAATGGTGACATCCATAGACGAGTTCCGCGCAGCGCGGGCTTTGATTCAGCGGAGTCACAGTGAGGTCCTCGCTGAGGGTTTCTCACCGTCAACACCCGCTCTGGGAGTGATGATAGAGGTGCCCGCTGCTGTGTACTTGTCGGACTTGCTGGCCGAGGAGGCAGACTTTTTGTCGGTGGGATCCAACGACCTGACGCAGTACTTGCTGGCGGTTGACCGAGGCAATGCGCGAGTCGCTGAGCTATATCAAGCGCTGCATCCGGCTGTTTTGGCCGCGCTCGCACATGTTGTTAACTCTGCGCATGGACAGGATAAACCTGTAAGCATTTGCGGCGAACTCGCTGGAGACCCTCGCGCCGCGCCGCTATTGGTTGCCATGGGTTTCGATCAGCTCTCCATGAACGCGGGCAGCCTGCTTACGATCAAGCGTGTGTTGAGTGCCTTCACCCGGCCCGAACTCCATGATCTGATGGCGGCAGTGATGCCGTTGCGTTCTGCTCGGGACGTCGCTCAGAAGATCGATACCGCGCTGGCCGGTCGAGGGTTGGAGCGTTTTCTCAGGCGTGGTGGTGCCGTATAGATGGTGCCTTATCCCAATATTGATCCCGTCGCTATTGCGCTAGGCCCGCTCAAGATTCACTGGTACGGACTGACATACATAGGCGGGCTGGCATTCGCATGGTGGCTGGCCAGGAGGAGATCAGCGCACTCAGGCGCGCCCTTGCAGCCTGATCAGGTGGACGATCTGATTTTTTATGCGGCAATCGGCATCATCCTGGGGGGCAGGGTCGGGTATGCCTTTTTTTATGGTTTGGATCGTCTTTCGGCGGACCCGCTTTGGTTGTTCCGGGTTTGGGAGGGTGGCATGGCATTCCATGGTGGGTTGCTCGGAGTGTTGATCGCTATGGCGGTATTTGCGCGGCAGCAGGGCATTCAATGGGGGCGTCTAATGGATTTTGTGGCGCCATTGACCCCGGTGGGCTTGGCTCTGGGGCGGTTGGGCAACTTCATTGGCCAGGAGCTCTGGGGCAGAACAAGCGACGCCCCATGGGCCATGATCTTTCCCAGAGACCCACTGGGGTTGGCACGCCACCCCTCTCAGCTCTATCAGTTTGCCTTAGAAGGTCTACTGTTGTTTCTTATTCTCCTTTGGTTCAGCCACAAGCAAAGGCCGACATGGGCCGTGTCGGGTGTTTTCTTACTGGGCTATGGTGTGCTGCGCTTTACAGCGGAGTTCTTTCGGGAGCCTGATGCACACATCGGTTTTGACGCACTGGGCTGGCTGACCAGAGGGCAGATGTTGTGCCTGCCAATGTTGGTGGCGGGTGGAATCTTGTTATATCGGGCATACCGCCCGGCTGAGCGATGAGGGTGATATGCAAGCCTACCTCGACTTACTGAGCGATATTAGAGAGCAAGGAATTGATCGCGGCGATCGGACCGGGACGGGCACGCGATCTGTTTTTGGACGGCAGCTGCGCTTCGACTTGCGCCAGGGCTTCCCTATTTTGACGACCAAGCGCGTTCACTTTAAAAGCGTAGTCAATGAACTGATCTGGTTTTTGAGCGGCGACACCAATACACAGTGGTTGCGGGACCATGGCGTCAGCATATGGGATGAATGGGCTACCGAAGCCGGTGAACTGGGCCCGCTTTACGGGGCGCAGTGGCACGCCTGGCCCACCAAGGATGGTGGTGCCATCAATCAGATCGACTATGTAGTAGATTGCTTGCGGCATCGCCCCGAGAGTCGCCGTATTCTGTTCCATGCCTGGAATGTCGAGTATCTCCCGGATGAATCGATGAGCCCGCAGGACAACGTCCGCGCGGGCAAAATGGCGCTGCCGCCTTGCCATTTGCTATATCAGTTTTACGTAGGTTCGGGCGCGCTCTCTGCACAGCTGTACATTCGATCCAGCGATGTGTTTCTTGGTTTGCCGTTTAATATCGCCTCAGTAGCTCTGTTGGTCCATATGTTGGCGCAACAGTGCGATTTGAACCTTGGAGAGGTAGTGGTCACTTTGGGAGACGCGCACCTGTATAGCAACCACACTGAGCAGGTGAGCGAACAACTTCAGCGCGTACCAGGATCCTTGCCTCAACTGAATATCCTGCGTCGGCCTGATTCCCTGTATGGCTATCGATTCGAAGATTTCGAGCTCAGTGGTTATGACCCTGCCCCACATATCTCGGCTCCGGTCGCTATTTGATGACGCATAAATATCCTCAAAACGATGTGCCGGTTGTGCTCGTGCTCGCCGTGGCAGAAAACGGTGTCATCGGGCGTGGTGATGCGCTGCCGTGGGAATTGCCTGACGATTTGCAGCATTTCAAGCGCACCACGATGGGACGTCCCGTAATCATGGGCCGAAAAACGTTCGACAGCGTCGGATTTCCCCTTCCCGGCCGCCGCAATATTGTGATTACGCGGGACACCGACTGGTCGCGCGAGGGCGTGCTGACTTGCCACAACCTCGAGGCGGCGTTGGAGAGTGCGTTTGATCAAGCGTTGATCGATGGCGCAGACGCGGCAATGGTCGTTGGGGGTGCCGAGATCTACCGTTTGGCGCTCCCCCGGGCAGATAAAGTGATTCTGACGCGCGTGCACGGCTCCGTTAGCGGTGATGTGTATTTTGACATGGACCTGCTCTCTGAGTGGCGAGCGGTATCCAGTGCGCTTTTTGAGGCGGACGGCGGGAATAGTCACGCTTTTACGATCAGCGAGCTCGAGCCCCCTGACGCGCGAGCTTCCTCATTGAGGCGTTGATCTATCCACTATTCTCGTATTACAACCCATGCAAACCATTTGCGTTGCCTAAACGTAAAGGGTAAATTCGCACCCCCACTGTTGGTTGGCGATCAATTAAAGGATAAATACGCCACTGATTCAGCTTCAGTGAGGGGTTGGTATAACCAATTTTTCATTCCGTATCTGCTCATGAGAGGAAGTTTCGACCCAATGACTACGACTCGACTAAAAAGTTTGCTGTTGGCGATCTGCGTCGGCGGTAGTGCATCGATTGCTGGTGCGCAAACCATCGACCCCATCGTCGAAGTGGGTAAACAGAGAACTGCAGCGGCCAAGGCCTCGCAGGCCAAGATCGATCGGCTGGCTGACGAAACCGCCAGCCTGCTGTCTGACTACAAGACTGTGATGAAGCAGGTAGACGGCCTCAAGGTGTATAACGCTCGTCTAGAACGTCAGATCGCGAATCAGGAGCGCAGAATCAGAGATATCGACCAGTCGATTGCTGAAGCCTCTGTGATCCAGCGGCAGATTCCGCCGTTGGTGGCCCGAATGCTGGACGGGCTGGAGCAGTTCATCATTTTTGATATGCCTTTCGATCTTGACACGCGTATGGGCAACATAGAGGCCGTTCGCAGCAATATGGATCGTTCCGATGTGACTTCTGCAGAGGCGTTTCGTCAGGTGCTGGAGCTCTACTCCATCGAACTGCAATACGGCCGCGGGATAGAGTCCTACAGTGACACGATCGAGCTCAATGGTACCGAGCGCGAAGTGGATATCTTGCGTATTGGCCGTGTTGCGCTGGTCTATCAGAGCACAGATGGCGCCGAGACCGGGGCGTGGAATCGTCAAACCCAAAGCTGGGAGCCCTTGTCTGCAGGCGATTATGCTGCTGCGGTTCGCAAAGGGGTTCGCGTTGCCAAGAAGCAGGCGACGATTGAACTGCTGAACATGCCCGTATCTGCGCCGGAGGCGAACTGAAATGCGTTCTCAATTTCTGAAAGTATCTGCCTTGACGCTTGCGAGCGTTTTATTTGCTCCATTGACTCTGGGTCAGGAAGCTGAAACCGAGGCACCGCCGCCCCCCACGCCGCAGGAAATTGCCGCAGAAAATCTGGATCAGCTGCTTGAGCTGGTTAAGCAGGGCCAGGCCAGAGCGTCTGCCGAGAACCAGGCCAGAGAAGCGCGCTTTAGCCGTGACAAAGCCAATCAGGCCGCAGCGTTGAAGCGCGCAGAAGAGGAGCGCACCCGTGAAGAGCAGCGCTCTGCGCGACTCGAGAAGAAATTCGAAGAAAACGAGCTGCTTATCGCCGCCAAGCAGGAGCAGTTGAGGGAGCGTCTGGGTACGTTGTCCGAGCTGTTCGGACATCTCACCGCTGCCTCAGGTGACCTAGCCTCGAACATCGAAGTGTCTCTGGTGAGCTCTGAGTACCCTGACAGAGAAGGTTTTCTAAAGGAACTTATCGCCAAAATGTCCGGGTCTGATCAGTTGCCTAAGATAGAAGAGATCGAGCGAGTCTGGTTCGAGCTGTTGCGAGAAATTCGCGAGCAGGGCGAAGTGAGCCGCTACACCGCGCAGGTGGCGACACCAGCTGGCGAGCTGAGCCAAAGAGAAGTCGTGCGGGTGGGTGCTTTCAACATCATCGATACCGATGGTAATTATCTGTCTTTCAATATCGATCAGTTGGCAGAACTCCCGCGGCAACCGGGCGGTGCCTTTAACTCCCAATCGCGGGACCTCGCATCGGCTCAGGGCGGCCTGACGCAGTTTGGTATCGACCCGACAGGTCCGACAGGCGGTTCTTTCCTGGCGGCAATTATCGATAGCCCAACCATTTCGGAGCGTTGGCATCAGGGTGGCTACGTAGGCTATGCCATTACTGCCGTGGGCGCATTTGCCTTTGTGCTCGCGATCTACCGATTGCTGGTGCTGACCATGGTGGGTGGCAAAGTATCTGCCCAGTTAAAGTCCAGTTCAGCTCGTGATGACAATCCGCTGGGACGCGTGCTCAAAGTTCATGAGGATTATCCGAACATGGATCCTGAAACGCTTGAGCTAAAAATGGCGGAGGCGGTACTGAGCGAGACGCCCAAGCTTGAGCAGGGACTGACGTTGCTGAAGATTATTGCCGCGGTTGCGCCGCTGATGGGTCTCTTGGGGACCGTGACGGGTATGATCATTACTTTCCAGGCAATCACCATTTTTGGAGCGGGTGATCCTAAAGCCATGGCTGGCGGTATTTCGTCTGCGCTGGTCACCACCGTTTTGGGCCTCTTGGTTGCGATTCCGACCGTATTGCTTCACACGGTAGTGAATGGGCGCGCGCAGCGGATTATCCACTTGCTTAATGAGCAGGCAATGGGCATCGTGGCGGAGCACTCTGAGCGCGCGCACAACTGATTGCTCACGGGAGGCTAGCTGTCGATGGGTATCTTCGAGGTAATCCTTGCCTTTATGGAAAAGGGCGGGAACGTGCTGTGGTTGATTGCAGCGCTCGTGTTCTTTATGTGGACATTGATCTTTGAGCGCGTCTGGTATTTCTCTTCTGTATGGAAGCAGGACCGCGCCGCCGTTTTGGCCGCGTGGCGCGGCCGGGGTGAGCGCAAGTCTTGGAACGCCAAGAAGATTCGCCAGCGGCTTCTTTCTGAGGCTGTTGAACTGATCAATGACAACATGAAGGTGATAGCGACCTGCGTGGCCCTCTGCCCCCTGCTCGGTCTGTTGGGCACTGTCACCGGCATGATCGAAGTGTTTAACGTGATGGCTGTTACGGGCGGCGGAGATGCTAAGTCGATGGCTGGCGGCGTTGAGCGCTCAACCATCCCCACTATGGCGGGTATGGTGGCTGCGTTATCAGGATTATTTGCCAACACATATTTACAGCGAATTACATCTCGGGAGCAGCAGCTCCTAACTGATCAGCTGACGTCTGATTAGTGATCCGGCTTTTTGGTTGAGGATGCCATGCGAAGAATAGCCAAAGAACAGGAACAGGGCGCCGAGATTGATCTGACTCCGATGTTGGACGTCGTGTTCATCATGCTGATCTTCTTTATCGTGGTCGCCTCTTTTATCAAAGAGGCCGGCGTAGAGGTCAATCGGCCAGACGATAATCAACCCGAAAACCCTGAGGATTCAATCAGTATCGTGGTTGAGGTGGCATCGGATAATCAGATCTGGATGGAAAATCGCCGCGTTGATATCCGCTCCGTGCGCGCCAACATTCAGCGGCTTCTGGCCGAAGATCCCACGGCGCCGGTCACCATTAAGGTGGAGAAGGGCGCAGAGGCAGGAATCGTGGTGGACGTGGCCGACGCTGCTCGAGAGTCTGGCGTGGGTGCTGTTAACTGGGCCTCGGATCGGTAAAGGGTAGTCTTATGAGTATGCGGGACCAGGCAAGGCCATCAGCGCAAGAAAGTGATAGTCAGATCGATCTGACCCCCATGTTGGACGTTGTGTTCATCATGCTGATCTTTTTCATCGTGACCTCCTCTTTTGTAAAAGAACCGGGCGTTGAGTTATTCAAGCCTCAGGCATCGACTCAGGAAGTCTGCGAGCGCGGGACTATTATTTTTGCGGTAGACGCGAATGGCGACATTTTTTACAACAAGAATAAGGTGCCGCTGGATCGCGTTATGAGGACCGCTGAGGCGGCCAAGAAGGAGGCCCCGCAAGCTAATTTCGTGGTTCAGGTGGATCGGGAAACACCTGCTTATGTGGTGGAGGACCTGATCGATATCGTGCGTCCTATCCTGACGGCGCCACCCTGTATTTCAACCGATGAAGAGGCCTAATTGTTATGGGTAGCTCACTTCGAGTTGCTGTCAGCGCCGCGCTTGCCTTGCCTGTTGCTATTGCTCTTTTTTTTATCATGCACAGCTTGGTGAGCAGAGATTTTCAGCAGGAAGATGTAAAAGCGAGAAAAATTGCTGACATCATAGTGCCGGATAAGACCATTGAAACCAATCTCAACGAAGTGAAACCCGAGAAAGTTGAAGATCCCGAGGAGCCACCACCTGATCTCGAGCCCATTCAGTTTGATACACAGTTGGACATGAACGTAGCCAACACCGCTCCCACTACGGGGATCAATTTGAATCTTAACGTGTCAGGCATGTCCTCTGGTGATGGGGAGTATTTGCCGATCGTGAAGGTGGCGCCGATCTATCCTCGTCGAGCCCAGACCCGCGGTATATCCGGCTACTGCATTGTGGAATACACCGTAACCAAGACAGGCTCCATTCGTGATCCCTTTGCGGTCGACTGCCAGCCCTCAGGCATCTTCGAATCTGCATCAGTAAAGGCTTCTCTCAAGTTTAAATACAAGCCAAGAGTGGTCGATGGTGAGCCGATCGAAGTGGCTGGAGTACAGAATAAGTTCACCTACGAGTTGGAGAACTGAGATGACACAAGTGTTCTCGACACTGAAATCCTTCGCGCGGTTCTGCGCTCTGACGTGTGTATTGTCGGGCGGTGGCCTGCTGTTGGATCAGCTCTCTCCGGGCTTAATCTTGTCTCAGGCTGCCGCTCAGGAAGAGAAGCAAAAAAAGGAACGCGCAACCCGGCGTACCCCGGCGTTGCGCAACAAGGTCTATGAGCGCCTAGCAGAAGCGCAGGTATTGGCAGAGGCCAAGGACTATGCTGGCTCCGCCGAAATACTGGATGACATGATTTCAGAGGACGGCAAGCAGGCGCTGAACAGTTATGAGCTTGCCAACGTGTATAACCTGCATGCCTTTTTGAGTTACTCGAAAGAAGACTATGCCGGCTCGCTGCGTTACTACAATCTGGTGATTGCCCAGCCAGATATTCCCCTGGCGATGGAGATCAACACCCGCTTTACGATTGCCCAGCTCTATTTTGTGCAGGAAAAATGGCAACAAGGCATTGATGCCCTGCTCCTCTGGTTTGACATGAATGAAAAGCCTAATGCCACCGCTTACGTGTTGTTGGCTCAGGGGTATTACCAGATCAAGAAGTACGATCAGGCGCTAGAGAATGTAGAGACCGCTATTTCGATGCATGAGTCTGAGGGTAAATTGCCGAAAGAGCAGTGGTACAACCTCGCGCGGTTCTTGTACTTCGATAAAGAAGATTTTGACTCGGCCTTGGATGTGCTGAACACCCTGATCATTTACTACCCGAAGAAGCAGTACTGGGTTCAGGCCTCGCATCTTTATGGCGAAAAGAAAGACGACAAGCGACAGCTGGCTCTGATGGAAGCAGCCTATGAGCAGGGTTTTCTTGATCGCTCAAGCGAGCTCGTGACCATG
>CAXPOA010000035.1:0-2813 GCA_964218505.1 Luminiphilus sp. | reverse complement strand
GACCTGACCACATGGCAGCGAGCGGTGTGTCTTGGGAAATACCGATCCCACCATGCATCTGAATGGCTTCGTCAACCACCTTCAGGGTCATATTGGGCACCACAGTCTTGATCATGGAAATCCAGATGCGCGCTTCCTTTGCATCCACGTTATCCATCATCCAAGCGGTCTTCAGAGTCAGCAGCCTCGCCTGTTCAATATTCATTCGCGCGTCGGCAATAATGTCGATGTTACCCCCGAGTCTCGCCAGGGGTTTTCCAAAGGCTTCACGGCCTGTAGCTCGCTCACACAGGAGTTGCAGTGCCCGTTCGGCAGCACCAATAGACCGCATACAGTGATGAATTCTGCCGGGGCCCAATCGGCCCTGAGAGATCTCGAAGCCTCTGCCTTCTCCTAAAATAATGTTGTCTTTCGGCACGCGTACGTTGTTTAGCTTTAGGTGCATGTGCCCATGGGGCGCATCGTCCATGTTGAAGACCGTGAGATGCCGAAGAATCTCAAGGCCGGGCGAATCCAATGGCACTAAAATCTGAGACTGCTGCTGATGCTTGGGCGCATCCGGACTGGTTTTGACCATACAGATCATGATTTTGCAGCGAGGATCTCCCGCCCCTGAAATCCAGTGCTTCTCTCCATTGATGACCCACTCATCGCCCTCGAGCACCGCCCGAGTCGAAATGTTGGTCGCATCAGATGAAGCCACCCCGGGCTCAGTCATCCCGAAGCAAGAGCGAATTTCGCCTCGCATCAAGGGCTCTAGCCACTGCTGCTTTTGCGCCTCGCTACCGTATTTGTGCAGAACTTCCATGTTGCCGGTGTCCGGTGCTGAACAGTTGAAAACCTCGGCACCCAGATGGCATTTACCCATCTCCTCCGCCAGGTAGGCATACTCAACCGTATTCAAACCCGATCCATGCTCTCCCTCACCGGTCAGAAAGAAGTTCCACAGGCCACGCTCCCGAGCTCCCGCCTTGATTTGCTCAAGTATCTCCGTTTGCCTCGCCGTGAACTCCCAGGGACTTCCTATGCGAATTTCATCAAAGAATTCATGCTCGACTGGAATGACATGTTCGGCGATGTAGTTGCGCACCTGCTCTAGGAGCGGGGCCACGCGGTCAGAGATACCTAAATCCATTGTGGTTTACCTTTTAGACAGAGACACTGCTGGGACAGAACGCTTTTGGCAGGGGGCGTTCTCAAATTTGAACTTAGCGTATGTTTTCTTTACTTTCAAGTATGTTTGTGACCCGATGAGTGTGTTGGGCGCGATTCAACAGTGAATTAAGAGCCTATAGATCAAAAGCCATTCCGTCATAGGCCACTTCCACGCCGCTCTCCTCCACCAGCTTCCGCTCCGGTGAGTTCTCGATCAAGATTGGGTTGGTATTATTGATGTGAATGAGAATCTTGCGTGGACCCTGGATTTTTGACAGCCAATTCAACATGCCTTCATCCCCACTCTGGGGTAAGTGCCCCATGTCACTGGCGAGCTTGGTACCGACTCCGGCCCGCTGCATTTCGTCCTCAGACCAAAAAGTACCATCGACCATGACACAATCGGCCCCGCCCATCATGTCTAACAGGACTGAGGACATTTGACCCAAACCAGGTGCGTAGAACAAAGACGCCTGCGAGTGAGTATCCTCAATGAGGTAGCCCACATTGTCGCCGACGTGAGGATCGTGCCGGTGCGGCGAATAGGGCGGCGCTTTACCTTCTAGCGGAACCGCAGTGATCGAAATCTCTTCGATATCGCTCACGTGAAAAGCGCTTCCATCAATAGGAACTGTGGTGTGGCTCACTCCCCCATCCCAGCTTTGCAACATGACAAAGATCGGAAAACCCGTGCTCAGGTCCTGAGCCACCATATCGGTGCAATACACGCTGAGCGGGCATCCCTCTAGAAGAAAGAGCAGGCCAGTCGTGTGATCGATCTGGCTATCCGCCAACACAATCCCGTGGATACCCGTATCCCGTCGTCCTTTTTTTGGCTGTAAGGGAGAATTGGCCTCGAGCTGAGCGCGAATATCGGGAGATGCGTTAAAGAGTATCCACCGTTCTCCATCTGCCGACACGGCAATAGATGATTGGGTTCTCGGCTGCGCCTCAATCGAACCGGACCTCACCCCGCAACAGTTATGGCAGTTACAGTTCCACTGCGGAAACCCCCCTCCCGCGGCTGCGCCTAGCACCATGACCTTCATTGCACTGCTCTCATTTTTTAAATTGCGGACGTTGAAATGCCGGACAAAAAAAATCCGCCATAGCGGCGGACTTTACTCTTGAACCTTGCGTTAGCGAACGCTGAAGTACATCGTGACTTCAAATCCAACGCGCAGGTCAATGTAATCAGGCTTGGTCCACATGGCGGTTTCCTTTTACTGATGGAAGGTAATCGGTTAGCGAAGTGCGAGTGTACTGCGAATCCCCGCCTATTCACAATGGTCGATGGTACCTCCGATACGTAATCGCTTTGTCTCCAGCGACCTCCAGTTCTACAGATTTTCTCTGCCTAGCGCCCCAATTTCGAACAGGTTTTAATCGGATGTCTGTTAATTATCGTAATTTTCGATCGGTTTTGTCGGTTAAATCCGATGGCATTACCGTACGAAGTTGACTAGCTTAGTCCGGTGGGCCTTGGCCACGGCACTGCTCTAGAGAAATCATCATTAACCAGCGCCGTTGGCTGTCGCCACCAGATTAACAACCGGAGGAAATTCCATGTTCAAACCCAAAATACTCATCGCCGCGGTTGCGATGGCGACGTCGCTGTCACTGCCCGGTCACGCCGAAAACACCTTCGCCAAACCGCC
>CAXPOA010000034.1:0-3395 GCA_964218505.1 Luminiphilus sp. | reverse complement strand
CTCAGGGGGCTTTTTGGAGGTGCAGGGGGATGTGGTGACTGTGCTTGCAGACACGGCGATTCGCGCCGACGATGTTGATGAGGCTGCAGCAGAGGCGGCCAGACAAGCTGCCGAAGACGAGTTGGCTAATCAGAGTGCTGAGCTAGATTATGGTCGCGCCTCTGCTCAACTCGCAGAAGCGTCGGCTCAGCTAGCGACCTTGCGAAAGCTGAAAAATCGCGCCGGTAGAAGTTAAGCAGTCTCGGGCAAGAACTCGTTTTTAAAAGCGAGAAACCAGTAAACAGTGTAAAAAGCGTTAATAGTGTAAATAGTTTGAAAAACCGCCGATAGGGCGGTTTTTTATTGGCTCTAGGACCTGTTAGCACTGGTATTCTTGAAACATGCAAATTTTAAGCGCACACGGGCGGCTACGCGATGACGCTTGAAGTCATTATTCTCGCAGCTGGAAAAGGCAGTCGTATGAAGTCGACCTTGCCCAAGGTCCTTCATCCACTCGCTGGCCAGCCCCTAGTCCACCATGTGATTTCTACCGCAAAATCCCTCGAACCGAGAGCAATCCATGTTGTTGTCGGCCATGGGGGCGACGCGGTGAAGGATAGCTTGGCCGATCAAGACCTGTTGTTTCACGAGCAAACCGAGCAACTTGGAACGGGACACGCGGTGATGCAGGCACTTCCACACTGTCAGGATGACAGTATCGTTGTGGTTCTGTTTGGCGACGTGCCACTGATCTCATCCGAGACAATTCACAAACTGAGTGTGTTGGCTGCAGAAAACCCTGCGATGTTGTCAGCCATAGTTGACGACCCAACAGGATACGGTCGCGTGATTCGCGATGAGGGAAACGAGTTTGTTTCCGTGGTTGAAGACAAAGATGCCAGCGGGCAACAGCTCCACGTCCGCGAGGTGAATACCGGTGTTTTGGCGGCACCCGCGGCACAGCTTACGATGCTGTTAGCAAAGGTTGAGAATAACAACGCGCAACAGGAGTATTACCTGCCCGATGTCTTTTCTCTTGCGCGAGCAGCCGGCTACCCGGTCGAAATTTATCCCCTTCAAGACACAGGTGAAATGCTTGGGGTTAACGACCGGATTCAGCTGGAGGAGGTCGAGCGAAGATTTCAAAGACGTCAGGCTGAGGCGTTGATGAGACAGGGTGTCGCGATCGCAGACCGCTGCCGAATTGATATTCGCGGGGAGCTGGTCTGTGGAGAGAATGTCTCCATTGATGTAAATACTGTATTCGAAGGCCGGGTAGTGTTGTCGGATGGCGTTAACATCGGTGCAAACTGTGTGATTAAAGATGCAGAAATAGGAGCAGACTCAACCGTTCACCCATTTTGCCATATCGAGGCGGCGAGGATTGGCGTTCAATGTCAGGTTGGACCTTATGCACGTCTCCGCCAAGGTACACATCTTGGATCAGCCAGCAAGGTCGGTAACTTTGTAGAAACGAAAAACACCACACTGGGCGAAGGCAGCAAGGCCAACCACCTGACCTATCTCGGAGATACTCAGATTGGTGAGGGAGCCAATATTGGTGCCGGGACTATCACCTGCAATTATGACGGGGTGAACAAACATCCCACCCGCCTGGGAGATCGCGTGTTTGTTGGCTCCAACAGCACCCTGGTGGCGCCGGTAACAATTGATGATGACGGCTTTGTTGGGGCCGGCTCGGTAATTACAGGGGATGTGGCAAGCGGTGAATTAGCCTTGGGTCGGTCCCGCCAGCGCAATATTGGCGGCTGGAAAAGACCGACCAAAAAATAAGGAACAGCAGGTATGTGCGGTATTGTCGCTGGGGTGGCCAAACGGGAAGTTTCGGAGATTTTGCTGGAAGGCTTACGGCGTCTGGAATACCGGGGTTATGACTCTGCTGGGATGGCTCTTATTGATAACGACCGCAATCTCCAGTTGCACAAGGCGCTTGGTAAAGTTGCAGAGCTCGAAGCAGCGCAAACCCGACAACCCATAATCGGTTGTGTGGGGATTGCACATACTCGTTGGGCTACTCATGGTGAGCCCAGCACCGCGAATGCTCACCCGCACACGGCCAGCGACCGATATGCAGTCGTTCACAACGGCATCATCGAAAACCATGCAGCGTTGCGTGAAGATCTTGAGAGAGGCGGTGTTTCATTTGTATCCCAGACGGATACGGAGGTCATCGTTCATCTTATTGACCAGCTTCGAACCTCTCATACGGATCTCCTTTCAACAGTACAGAGTGTCGTGAATAAGCTAGATGGGGCCTATGCGCTTGCCGTCATAGACAGCGAAGAGCCCCAGAGTCTCGTTGTTGCCCGGCAGGGCAGCCCCTTGGTTTTGGGGGTTGGTATAGGTGAAATGTTTGCGGGATCGGATACCCTGGCCCTTCGCTCAGTTACCGACAGGTTTGTTTATCTCGAAGATGGCGATATTGGTTGCCTGAGCGTTGGCGAATACGCATTGTATGATCGCGCTGGTGAGCCGATCAATCGGCAGGTGGTTCAGCTTGAACCTCCCAAGACAGAAGATGTTTTGGGTGATTATGCCCATTACATGCTCAAAGAAATCCATGAGCAACCTCAGCGATTAAGAGACTCGGCGCGGGCCGAAAACCTCACAGCCGAACAGTTTGGGCCCACAGCAGCTGATACCTTTTTAAAGACCCGTGCAATTCAGATAATTGCCTGCGGCACTAGCTATCATGCAGGATTGGTCGCCAGATGCTGGATCGAGGAATTCGCGCAAATTCCGTGCTCGGTGGAGGTGGCCTCGGAAATCCGCTATCGCACACCCGTGATCGTGGATGGGACATTGATTATCAGCATCTCCCAAAGCGGAGAGACCGCGGACACGCTGGCGGCCATTAATCATTTGGGTAGCGCTGGCATAGCGCGCTTGGCTATCTGTAATGTCGATCATTCGGCGATAGTCCGGGCCAGTGAGTTGGTTTATTTGACCCAGGCTGGATCAGAAATCGGTGTTGCCTCTACCAAGGCGTTCACCACCCAGCTTGCGGCGTTTTTGGTTCTCACTGCTGCCTTGATGCAGACAAATAATCGGCAGGGGCGGCTGCGGGAATTTGAGGAGGCGATATCAATCCTGCCTTCAGCAGTTGAGGCGGTGATCGACCTAGAGCCCAAGATAAAGCAGTTGGCCAATCACTTTGTGACCAAGCATCACGCACTCTTTTTGGGACGCGGCGTGTTTTACCCCATTGCGATGGAGGGTGCACTCAAGCTCAAGGAAATTTCCTATATCCACGCTGAGGCCTACCCGGCGGGTGAGTTAAAGCACGGCCCTCTCGCCTTGGTTGATGAGGATATGCCGGTTGTCGCTGTGGCACCGAACAATGGTTTGTTGGAAAAACTTCGATCGAATTTAGAGGAGGTGAGAGCGCGAGGGGG
>CAXPOA010000033.1:0-20043 GCA_964218505.1 Luminiphilus sp. | reverse complement strand
CCCCCTATTTATCATTCGCGCCTCTTCGAAAGAGGAACACCCATTCCGCCTTAGCTCAGTTGGTAGAGCAATTGACTGTTAATCAATGGGTCGCTGGTTCGAGCCCAGCAGGCGGAGCCAAATACAGGAAACCACGCATCGCGTGGTTTTTTTATTTCTGGCGTAGCGCTGGGCGAGAAGAGCACAGTTGGGTGAGATTGGGGTTTCGTCGAGCACCGCTCGACGCCAATCGAAGGCCCGAGACCTACCAGTCGAGGGCCGGAGGAGCCAAATACAGAAAACCACGCATCGCGTGGTTTTTTTATTTCTGGCCTAGCGCCTTTTTATTGCTAGCGTAGCGCCCTCCCCTGCATGCACCAATTCGGTGCCTTTACGCGTCCACTGGGGCCAGGTCACTTTTTTAATAAAAAATTTCGCAGACCCCGACGGATTTTTTCTGTTTTTCGCGTAAACAGATAGCATTCGACGATCTGGCTTGTTAAGGCCACAACCCTAGGACGAGAAATTTGAATGTGAGCAATCGACAACAGGTAGAGGTTTATATCAAACGCGACTCGTTGTAGGGTTACACAACGCGTCAACAAGGAGTGTGACGAATGAAATCATCAGGATGGGTTCTCGATTTTGCCTTATGCTGCCACAAGGCGCTGGGCCAGCAACTAGTCCTAGTTCTGCTGGTGGTGGCAAGTGGATCTGCCTTGGCGGGTCCTGGTGAAACCTTCGGCGGCTTGCTGAATCAAACACAAACTATCAGAGGCCTTCAAGAAGCGGTACAGCCTCCATTAGTCGACGATAAAACGCCTTTTATCAACCAAGAAAATACAGCACGCTTCCTCTCTCAGGCGACGTTTGGTGCCTCTGCTGAAGACATCAGCGCCCTCACGGGCACCGGGGTCTCCGAATGGCTTCTTGATCAATTTTCTGAGCCCTCGTTTGATTACCTTGGCGTCGTCGACGAATATCAAGCCCGCTTGCCCTATGTCTACCAAAACCACTGGAGTGAGCAATCCTCCACCTTCGCCTTCTGGCGGGCGAGCATTAACGGGCAGGATCAGCTTCGCCAGCGCATGGCATACGCTCTGTCACAGATTTTGGTGATTTCCAATGCCGCCGATAACACGCTGTTAGAGCTACCTGGTGCCGTCGCGTATTACCAGTCGCTGCTGACCCAGCACGCCTTTGGCAGCTACCGGAAGCTACTGGAGGATGTGACGTACTCCCCGGCAATGGGTTTTTACCTGACCTACATGGGTAACCAGAAAGAGAACTCCGAAACCGGCCAACAGCCGGACGAAAACTATGCCCGAGAGTTACTGCAGCTTTTTACTGTGGGCCTCATCGATCTCAATGATGATGGTTCGCCTGCTTATGCGGCAGATGCAAGTGCGGTACCTGTTGAGCTCTACGACAACCAGGACATTACCGGGCTTGCAAAAGTGTTTACGGGACTAGATCGCGTTGACCGGGATGTTCCCGTCAGGCCGGAGAATGAAGATGTGATCCGGGCGAGCTGGCGTCAGCCGATGATTGTTTATCCGCAAGAACACTCCACGACGGAGAAAAACTTTCTCGGGCTATCGATTGCAGCGGGCACGACGACCAGAGCCAGCATTTCACTTGCGCTGGATCACCTCATGGGGATATCGGCCATGGGGCCTTTTATTTCGCGACAGCTCATTCAACGCTTTACCACTTCAAGCCCCTCTGCCGACTATGTGCAACGGGTTACCACCGCGTTTAACCAAGGCCGATTTACCCTGCCCAATGGCATCATCGTGGGAGCGGGTCAGCGTGGAGATTTAAAAGCAACTCTCGCCGCCATCTTGCTTGATCCCGAGAACGTCAATCCGGCCGACCCGAAAAGCTACGGCAAACCCAGGGAGCCCGTACTCCGTTTTACCCAGTGGGCAAGAGCCTTTGCAGAAGGCACTGATCATCCGGAATACACCCTCCCCCTTTACGATGTTTCCTCCCCCGACAGACTGGGACAACACCCTTACCGCGCCGCTTCGGTGTTCAACTTCTATCGCCCGGGTTACGTGCCCCCCAATACCCAAAGCGGCGCAAGCGGGATGACGGTGCCCGAATTTCAGCTTGTGAACGGCACGACGATTCCCGGGTACATCAATTTCATTACGTTTTTCGCCCGAGGGGGCACACGCGAAGCCGATCTTCGCGCCTATGAAGAACTCGCTGACTATGTGGGCGTCGATTTCGACCCCCGTCTTGCCCTGGACAGTTTTGTACCCGACTACAGCGATCTCGCAAGTATCGCTGACAACGCCGTCGCCCTTCTCGACCGGATTGATCTGCTGTTGACCGGAAGGCAGCTGTCCCAAACAACGCGAGAGACGCTGATCAACTACATTGATGCCGTGCCCCTTGCCGATAACCCCGGCGAGTCGCGAGAGGTGCGCGCTGCCCTGGCTGTCATTCTGGTAATGACCTCCACCGACTATCTAATTCAACGCTGAGGGGGCGCCATGACATTCGGAATCAACAGACGACACTTTCTCTCAGCCTGCGGATCGACACTTGCGCTGGCCCCTTTTGCACGCTCGGTGCTCGCGCAAACCAGTTCGGATTATCGAGCCCTTGTCATCGTCTTCCAAACAGGTGGTGTTGATTGTCACGACGCGGTGCTGCCCTATGACACCGGTGCCTACAACGCCTTCGCGGAGATTCGTGCACCACTACTTAACCTCTATGGACAACGTCGTGAACGCAATGCGCTGCTGCCATTGGAGACCGGCGGGACTGCCACTGGCTTTGCCCTCCCGCCCGAGATGGGCGGACTAAAAACTCTGTTTGATGAGGGGTCCGCCGCCATTGTGGGTAATGTGGGACCATTAATAGAACCCACCAATCTCGACGACCTGCTGGCTGGATACCCGAACTTACCGCCACGGCTTTTTTCACACAACGATCAGCAGGCCATTTGGCAGGCGAACAGTCCCGAAGGAGCACAACTTGGTTGGGGTGGCTTGTTTGCTGACGCGGTCGTCGCATCGGGGTTGAGCGCCCCATCACCCTTTACCAGCATCGCCACGGGCAGTGAGACTCTGCTGCTGACCGGTTTGGATACCTTTCCCTTTAGCGGTGACGGATCGCTCAATATTGAGCTTCAGAACATTGTCGCTGACTCCACCGGTCTCAGCCTGAATCAGCTCGCTACCCTGTTAACCAATCAAGGTCGAAGCGCAGAGCACATTCTCATGCGCGATTTTTCCCAGCTGACGATCGATGCATTTGCCAACAACCGTGCCTACGCCACGGCAACGACCAATGCCCCAGATCTTGGGATTGAGTTTCCGAATGGGCGGGTGGGGCGACAGCTAGAAAGCATCGCCCGCACCATTGCTGTCAGAGATGAATTATCGATCAATCGACAAATCTTTATGGCTGTTGCACCCAGTTACGATACCCACGACTTCCAGGCAGACAGGCTACCAGCGCTTCACACCGAGCTCGATGGCAGCATCCTGGCCTTCACGGAGGCCATGAAAAATCTAGGCAGGTTTGATGACGTGGTCGTGGCAACGGCTTCCGACTTTGGCCGCACCCTGTCGGTCAACGGCGACGGCACCGATCACGGCTGGGGAGGTCATCACTTTGTTGTTGGTGGCGCGGTTAATGGGGGCGCCATTTATGGCGAGATCCCTGATCCCGTCTATAACCATTCGCAAGACTCCGGCAGAGGCCGGCTAATCCCCACCATTTCGGTTGATCAGTATGCCGCTGAACTAGGCCGCTGGTTTGGACTGACGGAAAGCGAGCTTGATATCGCTCTCCCAAATCGTCTGAATTTTTCGAATGCTCCTCTCGAAAGCCTGTTGATTTGAGTGTCACCAGTGAAGGAGTTATTCAAGCGGAGGAAAAGCCGCCTCTATTAAAGAGGCCTCGCCGCTGTTCCCCACGGATAGAATAAAGAGCCTGTTGTAGTCATCCTCGCGCAAGTCGCCGATATCGGGGCCTCCCATAGCGAGAATTATGTCATCGATTGTATTGCTATGGGCTACCACGACCACAGTAACGCCCGGATGATTTAACGCGATGTCGCGCTGCAGGGCCTGCGCGTATTCTGGAGCCTTACCTGACGTGATGGGCAAAACCGTAGGTGAAACCCCTTGCCTCCGCGCAACCGGCATTGCTGTCTGCATATTTCTTGCAAACTGGGTCGTGTAAATTGCACTTACTCTTGCAGAATCAAGCATGGTTGCAAATATCTCGGCACGCTTCATGCCCCTCTCAGTGAGGCCAGGATCTTCAGCAGGCACCTTAGCTTTCTCGGCGTGACGGACAACTACTACGGTGGTGCCGGCAGCGAACTCTTCGGCGATCAGACTAGGGCAGACTAATAGCGGCCATAGCAGGCCCATATATAGACTTAGGTATAGATGTGTCGATCTGGTTACGGTATTCATCGCTCCTCCCTCATCATACTCCGCTCCACCTAACTCCAACTTAGCTTACCGGGATGAAAGGGCGAGCAACCGCTGAGGTTGGTCGATTAAATCCGATATCGCCGCGGCAGATACCTGACTACCCACCAGTGATTGACACAAGTTAACCACGCTCAATACCGGACCGCCCTTTTCTCGATAGTACTCCACGGCGGTGCCAGGCTCCGTAGCAAGTTCACTAGCTAACGCCGGACTGAGGGCACCCGCTTGCTCATGGAGCGTGAATGGGCAGAGATTGTGAAGCGCCTTTAGGAGCTTTGGACCAACGAACTGAGGAGCCAATTTTTCGATGTCGACACGCTCCAGCAGATTTGTGGCGGTATAGCGCAAAAACGGCAGGATCGGACTCCCTGCAGTAAAGGACATAAACGCATTATGAGGACTTTGATAGTGCCGCCAGCCAGTAGGACCAGAATTATCTTGAACTCAAAATTCCTGGCCAAAACTGGCTGTACTATCTAACGCGGGAGACCAGTGGGGGTTGAGAACCAAGCTATCGGCGTCGATCCAAAGGGCCCGTCCCCCCTCTTGATCGAGATGCTGCTGCATAAGCTCCAGACGAGCGAGATCAGCCAAAATCGGCGTCCTGTCCCGCAATTTGGCTCGCAGATCTGGGGCTACCAAGTCAAAAATCTCGTCACCCATGAACTGGTATGACCAGCCTTGCAGGGCCGCCCAGCTCCTCACGCTCGCCATGCACCGGTCGATCCAAGCAGGCCTATCCAACGGCGCTGACTGAAAAACAGTAAGGGTCATAAGCAGGTGGCCGCCAACTAGGAGGGCTGTAACTATAAAACAACACTCGACGTATTGCGCCACTATGTCCTCTGGATGACCACAGTGCCGTCGAGGAAATCCAGCTGAGTTATACTTGGCGCCCCCCCAAAAAACTGCAGAGCCACCACCTCATGAAGCCAATCTTTTTTGCCCTTGCAGCGTGCCTCTTCGCCTCAACGGTTCACGGTGAGGTCACCGAAGACCATCCTGCAGGCTCGGGCGCGCGAGCCTTCGCCCAACTCGAACAGCTCTTGCCTTCACCCTCAACAATTAGGACCGCCTCTGGCGCACCTGGGCACGGCTATTGGCAGCAACAAGTCGACTACACCATCGACGCGACGCTGGATGAAAAACAGCGGCAGATTATCGCCACGGCTGATGTTACCTATACCAACAACTCCCCAGACGCGCTGAGCTATCTGTGGCTACAGCTCGACCAAAATCGTTTCCGGCCCGATTCTCTCGATCGACGTTCGCGAACAGAGTCGGTCGACCGCGTAAGTTTGCAGGATTTACGCGATCAACAGTCCATGGCCGATAATAGCTATGGCTACCAGGACCTGCTAGTTACCGGGCAAGATGGCGACGCTCTGCCATTGACCATTATCGACACCATGGGGCGGCTGGATTTGGATTCCCCTCTGGCGCCCGGTAGCGCTCTCTCGTTCACCATCTCATGGCGGTTCAACATAACCGAAGAAGCTGCCATTGGTGGTCGAAGTGGTTACGAGATCTTTGAAGAAAACGACACCCAAATTTTCTTTCTGGCTCAATGGTTTCCCAGACTTGCCGCCTATACCGACTATATGGGCTGGCAAAACAAAGCCTTCCTCGGTCGCGGCGAATTTACCCTGGAGTTCGGGGATTATGACGTCTTGCTGACAGTACCGGATAACCATGTCCTCAGCGCGACTGGGGTGCTCCAGAATCCAGAGGATGTGCTCACTCAAACTCAACAGCAGCGCTTGCAAGCAGTGGGAGACGATACACCGAGCTTCATCATTACCCCTGAAGAAGCTGCGGAAAATGAAAAGACCCAGTCGATGACGACAAAAACCTGGCGCTTCGTCGCTAAAAACATTCGAGATTTTGCCTGGTCGAGCTCGAGTAAGTTTATTTGGGATGCGATGATTCATCGCCAACCGGGAGCGTCCCAGGATTCGGTCCTGGCCATGTCCTTCTACCCCAACGAAGCAGAACCCGTTTGGTCAAAGTATTCTACGCAGGCGGTCGTCCATACCATGGATGTCTACAGCCGATTTTCCTTCGACTACCCCTACCCTGTCGCGCAGTCGGTTAATGCATGGGAGTCCGGAGGCATGGAATACCCCATGATTACCTTTAACGGCTATCGCCCGGATCCACCGGATGCCAAGCCTGAGAAACCCGATTCCGCTGAAACCAAAGCTAACGAGCAGGGCGCCTACTCGCGCCGCATCAAATATGGGCTTATCGGGGTGATTATTCATGAAATTGGCCACATCTATTTTCCGATGATCGTCAATTCCGATGAACGCCAATGGACCTGGATGGATGAGGGGCTCAACACCTTTCTCGAGTACGTCGCAGAACTCGAATGGGAGGAAGACTATCCCGCTTTTAGAAACGAAACCAACGTGATGGACTACATTCCAAGCTACATGACCTCGAAGAATCAGGTGCCGGTAATGACTCAGTCCGACTCGATTCTTCAGTTTGGCCCCAACGCCTACGTGAAGCCTGCAGCAGCGCTTACCGTATTACGTGAGACGGTAATGGGCAGGGAATTATTTGACTTTGCCTTCCGCCAGTATGCACAACGCTGGAAGTTCAAACGCCCTACCCCCGCAGATTTTTTCCGCACCATGGAGGATGCGTCCGGCGTGGACTTGGACTGGTTTTGGCGCGCGTGGTTTTACAGCACCGATCACGTGGACATTGCGATAACCGACGTTCGCGCTTACACGCTTAAGTCTAATGATCCTGACATCGACTTTGCGGCTGATCGTCTCGAGGAGCAGCGGGATAAGCCGGAATCAATCAGCATAGAGCGCAATCGAGCCGAGGGGGTTGTGCCTCGTGAAGATCGCTTTGACGAACTCAAGGATCTCTACAGCGATGCCGATCGCTTCACCGTAACCAACAAAGATCGCAATGACGCGGCCAAAAAATATAGCAAGCTTGACCCCTGGGAGCAGCGAACCTTGGACCGCGCTGTGAACGAGCAGTCGATCTATTATTTTACTGACTTTGAAAACAAAGGAGGCGTTCCCTCCCCCATCCCGCTAACCATTTTCTATCGAGACGGTGAACAGCGGGAGCTGGTGCTACCTGCAGAAATCTGGCGGCGGGATAGTAAAAAGGTGACTTATCGCCTTGTCGAATCACGCCCAATCGAAGCCATCGAGACTGACGTCAAACATCAGACTGCTGATGCCGACACTGGAAACAACCGCTTTCCGCCCTCCATCGAAACTTCTCGTTTGGAGGCCTACAAGTCAAAAAGAGACGTACGAAATCTCATGGCCGACTTGTTGGTTGAGCTAAAAAAGAAAGATGAAGATGCGTCCAGCGAACGTGAAATTCCGCTAACACCGGCGGTGGTAGATTAAGTGAGGATGCTATCAGGCCAGCTCCTGGTACGTTTTACCTGCGTCGTCACCTTGCTGACCGGCGTATTTCTAAACCCTGTGGCAGGCGCGCACCGAGACCATGGGGTTTGGACGGAAATCCTCTGGACCCAGGATCATTTTGAGATCACCCATCAACTACATCTAGCCGATGCCCTGACCCTTTTGGACGCACTGGATGCCAGCGCCTCTCTGGAGTCACTCAAAGGACAGGCTTTGATCGCGCTTCACCTTGAGGAAACCTTCAGTCTTGAATCAGAGGGCGTTGAAGGGAGCATAGAGACTATTGGCGCAGAGATAGATGATGACTTTTTGTTCATCTACCAAGAGTGGTATGGCCAGAAGCCGCTCCTAGAACCCAGGTTTTCCCAAACAGCGCTGAACCTGATCTATGGTGCCACGCGTGCGACAATCCACTATCAGATAGATGAGGTAAACGAATTAATTCATGTCAACCAAGCATCACCGGAAACCCGCCAAGCGGTACCCGGCAGCCGCAGCGCTGACTAGAGCCATCAACGGGTAGAGAGAAGCAACTCATGTTCGTGTTCGATGACCTTACGGTGAGGGATCCAAAAAAAGACGCGGCGACTGTAGCCGAACGGCTCGCGTATTTTCACAACAAGACCCCGGTAAGAGGCCCCCTGCCCGTAGATCAGGAGGGCAATGCAAAGCCCTGGCAAGGTGAATCAGTCCTACCGGAAGTTGAAGCCCCCGATCTTAGTGTCGAGACCTTGCGATCCGCGATGGCACACAAAGGCTGCCTCATTGTGCGAGGCTTCCTCAATACAGAGTCAATAACACCGCTGAAAGCAGCCATCGATAAAGTCATCGCCGAAGACATCGCCGCTGCTCAGGCACAAGGCGAAGAACTCATACCCTCGGCCTTTCGAAATCCGCCGTGCAATCTACCTGTGTATCTACCCGAGCCAGATCTAACCTGGGCACGAGGATTTCATCGGGACAACGGATCCGTCATGACAGTCGAGTCAGCTAGTACAGCAGAGGCGTTAATTGACTGGTTTCTCTCGCTAAATTTTCGGGATTTTCTGGAAGAGTACTTGGGTGAACCCGCATGCCTTTCGGCGCTGAAATGGGTACTGCGACGAACCACGTTTCCCATTGCGGAAAATGGCTGGCACCAGGATGGGGCATTTATGGGCAAACAGATCAATAGCCTCAATATGTGGATGCCCCTCGATCACTGTGGCGGCGCCTCGGGGGCGCCTGGCATGGATATTATCCCAGTCAGGTTTCATGACATTGTCGACCCGGGGGCCAACGACGCAGTTTTTAACTGGTTAACTGGCTCGGGTTCGATTGATCGCTTTCAGGACAAGGAGGCGCCAGTTAGTCCAGTCTTTCACCCCGGGGATATTTTTCTGTTTGATCACTTGTTGCTGCACAGAACCCAATTTGGCGAGGAATTTACAAGACCGCGATATGCCATCGAGACGTGGTTTTTTGGAGAGAAAAACTTTCCCAAAAATCAGATACCGATGAAGTGGTAACGCTTGATTCTGTCAGCGAGCAAGCTTCTTTTTAAGATTTAAGAAAGGTCGTTCAATATAGCGATAGGTCAACATCGACAGCACGAGGGTCGCCAGCAAGGCCAGCAAAGGCAAATAGACCGCAGTTAGTGTATCGGGATAGATCTCCTTACCAATCATCTCCCGCACACCGTCAATCATGAAATAGAGAATGGCGACGTGACTCAGGTAAATGGAATATGACAGCTTCCCTACCAGGGCCATGACCGGGTTCACTAGGATCTGATAAAAGACAGGCTTGCTGGCGAGCAACAGCAGTAGCAAACACCCCCATAGAATTGCCTCATATGTATGATGAAGATGCCACTTGGACTCAGTGATCCAGTCACTTTCATTGAGGGTTCGCTGAAGAATCAGGCTCAATGCAAGCAAAATAGCGAAGAACCCCACCGTGCTGGCCAGCCTATTTTTTTGAAAAAAATCGGATTTGGACTCATAAAAGGGTCCCAAAAATACAGCGGCACATAACATGCCAATCAGAAATGCCGGTAACCGACCGAACAAGGATTTCGTTAGCCAATAGCTGAAGGCCGGCTGTTCAACGATGCCAAATTCGAAAACCGCGAGGTACGCGGACAGCCAAAACAACAGCGTCAGATAAAGAAAGAATCTGTACCACCCACCGGTAATCCAAGCCCACCACACAAATGGTAGCACCAAGTAAAACTGTACTTCGGTTGTCAATGTCCACCAAACCACGCCATAGGGAAACATATCAAAGCCGATAAACTGAAAGGTTAACGCCTTTAACGCATTGGGCCACTCGCCTGTCAGTACAGCAGCCAACAAGACCCATAGGAAGTAGAGAGGTAAAATCCGCAGCGATCGAGCGCCGTAATACGCTCGAATATTGGGCTTTCTTTCGGACTTTTCTCTTGCCCATCGAAGCCAAGGCAAGCTCAGCAAAAAACCGCTTAGAACAAAGAAAAGCGTGACCCCCGTCTGACCCGCAGCAAAAAATACAAGCGGCAACGGAGTGCTGGAGTCGCCTTCGCCAAAGCTGATACCCCACGCGTGGTAAGCAAAAACCAGAGAGATCGCAAGGCCACGCAAACATTCAACTTCATTCAGGTAAGGATTAGTAGGCCTTCCAAACTTAGTTTGAGGCGTTATCAATTGCGATCCCCTTGATAGTGCGCAATGTTATTGTTCGAGAATAAGTCTTCGGCTCAGGAAATATATCAGGCACTCCTAACATCTGATAGCTCAGATAAAAAAAGCGCTAACGACGAAAAACGGTACGCCAATGGTTATTAAAAACGGTCTCTAGTCGTTTACTTGCGCTCTCCGATGACTCGTTCTTGATCCCATTATTTACTGCATCAGTGTATATACTTACTGCCTGCTGAAATAGCTCGCGCTCGTACATCACCAAAGGTATATCCGCAATTTTACCCACCAGGGAAGAATTTACTTTCGTCTGCAGTGGTAGCACGCAATCGGCACTAAAGGATTCACCGAGGAAAGACATAATCTCCCGTAGTAATCCCTCGGCCTCGTTTTCTATTCGCTCATAGCGCACTCTAAATACCCTAGCGGAACCAAGCGCCTGCTCCGCCAGCAAGGCGTTCTGGGTGTGCTGAATCCAAATTGATAGCGCTTCGTCAACTTCTGAGGAGGCGGCCCCCGCCGCATCAAAATTTTGCAGCGACCGCGCAACTTCCGCAGGGTGACGGAGGTTGTGAATGAACTTTGCCCGAGGAAAGACCTGCGCGAGTGCCCACACGTAGTGGGTGTTCAATGGCGTGCTATCGATCCAGCGCGTTTTCGGATCCCTCGGTGATCTTCTCACCTGAAACTGAGCCTCCGGCACAGTAAAGTCGAGCTCGATACCCGACTCCTCATAGTCCCCATAAAGAAAGTAGCACCGCCTGTCGTAGGCCTCCATCACAATGGAATGAATACTCTCAGCCACGGTGGAAAGAAAACTCTCAAGCGGATAACCCACGTTGGAAAGATGAGAAAACTCCCCGCGAGCGGATCCCCTCTCATAGGCCGCGAATGCGCCCGTGATGTAATCGACTAGCCAAGCAGTCTCGGGCATCACCTGAATGTTGGGGTGCTGGCCGATGGCCCAATTCATGATCGAGGTCCCCGAGCGTGGCGCTCCGATAATAAAAATCGGCGAAATGGATGAAGATGTTTCCATGAACTCAACAATCGACCGGGGCCTGAGAATATAGCACTTTTGTCGCGGAGCAGTCGGGTACTATCACGACCCTTATGGCCTAATCCAATCGGGCTCTTAAGGCATCGGCTTTCTCTTTGACCAACCCTACGCTTTTGTCGCTGCTCCATGCGACTGGCCCCGGCACCAATCGTTTTGAAACAAGCTCTGCCCGTGACCATCCGTCCGAGGCTTGATTAGCCGATAAATAGCGGCGATGATCAAATAACTAGAGGCGTCACTGAGTCATTATGGATCTTGTTCGCGAACTACAATCACGTAATCCAGAAAAAGACGCGGCCAGACTGTCCGAGCGACTCAGTTTCTTTCAAGACAAAGAGCCGGAGCGCCAAAAAAGACCCATCGAGGAGGAGCATCTTCAGCCGCGGTGGCCCAGTAATACACCACTGCCTGAGACCGATGTCAGCAATCTTGACGTGACGAGCCTTAAATCGGCCATTGCCACCTCCGGCGCGCTCATTGTCAGGGGGCTTCTCCAAGAGCACGAGGTGAAGCACTTCCGTGATGTAGTCGACCATGTCGTAGATGGCTGTGTTGAGCAGGAGGATGAAGAAGGCAATCCAAACTCCCCCGACGGTTTTTACCGGAACCCCCCTCGGGCAATAAAGCAGCTGCTGCCCTATCCAAAATTGCGCAACTCCAGAGGCTTTCATCGTCAATCTGGATCCGCCATGTGCATTGAATCAGCAAGCGCCGCGGAGCAGCTATTAGACTTTTACGACACCAAGGGCCTCAAGATCCTCATCGAAGCGTATCTTGGACAACCGCCCTGCTTATCTGCCTTAAAGTGGGTGCTGCGCCGTTCCAAACTGCCTATTGCAGAAGCGGGTTGGCATCAGGACGGGGCCTTTATGGGCAACGACATCAACAGTATTAACATGTGGATACCGCTGGATACTTGCGGCGGCGAGACGGGCGCCCCGGGGCTAGACGTTGTGCCAAGGCGTCTTTCAGAGATCGTCCGGCCGGGGGAGGATTCCGCTGTCTTCAGCTGGTCCGTCGGGGGTGAAGATATCGACAAGAGCTTTGGTACAGACGCAGTTGTGAGCCCCATATTTCAAGCCGGTGATGCCTTCTTCTTTGATCACTTTTATCTGCATCGAACCCAGTTCCGCGAGGATTTCTCCAGACCCCGATACGCCATCGAAACCTGGTTCTTTGACAGCGTAAATTTCCCGGCCAATCAAATTCCCCTTGCTTGGTGACGTCGCCCAAGCGGGCATAGGCTAACTCGTTTTCTTCTTGCTAAGGTCTATGGTCACCTCACCCCGATGAGCGGCGTACTCCAGTGCCATCCTCAGCCCCTCTGCGGCATCCTCGGGGGAGAGCGCATGCAGAGAATCATCCCAGTCAATCGTGGTGTACCTCTTTTCGCGCCAATAGTACTTGAGATGATCATTAGACCAATCCCGGTACACGTCTTCCCAGCCAAGGCGTTCAAAATGAGGCTGGAGACAAATCGGCGTTAATGGCTCCCCCTCGGGTTGATAACGAAAATCCACCGATAACCGTAGACGGCTCGGCTTCAGGTTATGGCAGGCGGCATGAACCGTCATCGCCCCAAATAACAGCACGTCTCCCACCGCAAAATCCGAGCAATGCCACTCAAGAGTCGACGCACATTCCGGGAGTTTTGCGGCTCGATTTCCCGGGCCCAAATGATATTGCAAGGGCAACACACCCAATCGATGAGAGCCTTGCAATACGCGAAGAGGCCCTAGTTCTGAAGGGCAGTCCATCAGGGGAATCCAGGCCGCAGTCAATTTGGTGGAACCCTGATTATTGGGAAAATCCTGATGGGGTGGCGTAGTCGCCGGGGTGTGCTCAGGAAACACCATGCGGATGATAGACAGAGGATGAGGAAAACAACCGGGACCCTGAATTATCTCCATGACCTTCAGCAGGTCAGGGTGATGGGCAAGCGCGTGAAATGATTCCACTTTGTACAACTCATCGTGTACCGAAAAATAATCGGCATCGCCCTCCCGAAAAGGGCGGCAGACCGGCTTGAGCTGCTGCTTTTTGTCCTCTAGGGACGCGACACCCGACTTCACCAAGATATTAGCAAAGGCGTTAAAGACCGATGTAATTGCATCGGGGGGCAACAAGCCCGGAAGAAACAAATACCCGTCCTGATCGAGGTTATACCTGAGTCTGTCGGGCTGATCTAACAGCCCACTTGAATCGGTGAAGGGCTGTAGCGTCGTCACCTGCTCGAGATCACCACTCATTGGGGTAACTCATAGAAGCCCTGGTCATATAACCAACGGTGCTTGTGATAAATGCACTCGATGGTGTCGCTATCAAGGTCATCGGCCGTGACCTTTTTCGGATTTTTTGTCACGTTAGCTGGTTCAAAGGGATACACCTCCCCCCTGAGCAAAGGTCGCATAAACGCTGTGAACTGCTGATCGAGAGATTCCATTTTCAGCAACGTCAGGTTCTCCGGCAGCTCGCCATCGAGGGTCACGTAGTCCTCAGTGCGCAGACCATCACCGCTAAATCCGTTCCGAAAATAACCCCAGTGACTAATAAAGTTTTTCAATCCACCCTGCGCGAGCTCTATTCGCCCCTTGACCTCAGGCACCTGGAACGCCTTGGCTTGAAGCACGTTGTTAGCACCGTTTCGATAGAAGTTGTAGGTCGAAAGCTCCAGTGTCACCGGGTCCCGAATCACTGCCAGCAGTGCCGGAATGGCCCTTACATCAATACCGCTTTGATCATAGATATTTTTGTGATCCGCATAAGCCTCTGAAAGGGTCTCGTGACTGTATCCAGGCAGCAGTTTTGCATTGAAGTGCCACTCGTCGGTTTGCGATTTCAGCGACGACGAAAAAGAGGGCTGAGCAAGATGTTCGCAGAGATAGTTGGTGCATGAGGTCCCTCCCGCCTTGGGAATGTGAATGAAGAGCAGGCTCTCATTGAACACCATGATTAGGGGACGCTTCTTTCTTCCAGAGAGCCTAGCAGCTCATCAAATTGCTCAAGGGAGCAAATCGGCATGCGGCTCTCCAGCGCGTCGATACTCTCAACATCATAGTCATCCGCCTTGAGACGACGCTCGATGGCATCATACTGCATCCACAGGGTATCGTTAGCGGGATCCAGGTTGCTGATAACGGCAATTCCCTTGCGGTACGGGCCTGCCATGGCAGGCACCACGTGTATATGCAAATCCGGACGCAGCTCCTGTAGAACAAAAATAAGCTTGTAGACATCACCGCACCAGGCATTGAACTGTCGCTCCCGTTGCGCCATCACGTACTGCTCAGGTAGCACATCATCGACCACCACCACACAGTCTTTACCAACGCGCTTTTCTACATTCATAAAATCCCGTAGCACAAACTCGGACAGATGCATGCCGTCGATGAAGGCAAGCCCAAAATTCATGCTGAAGACGTGCTGGGTCAGCGAATCGTTGGCAAAAAACATATCGCTCGGCTGCCTGAATATCCGCGTGGGCCGCCGTAGCGGATGGACCAATTCAAAATCAGGATCAATACCCACCGCCGGACAGTCCGCAAGGGAAATGCTCCCTCCGTCATCTACCCCAATCTCAAAATAAGCGGCCGGCTTGATCGCCTGATGAAGCTTTTGCATAAGCTTGCGGTAACCCAGCCTCTCGTCGTCTCGTGGCAATCCGACTGGAGCCAAAATAGGTCGAATTTTTCGCTCATCCGCGTGGGTAGCCTTGAGCGTGAGAGACGGCATAGGACCCTGCACATCTTGCTGCACCCGGCTGATGTAGATGTCGGCCAGTTGGCGCAAAATTGCCTGTCTTGCCTGACCGTACTCGGTAGAAATAGTCGGTACCGTTCGGTTGCAGTTGCTTACCTCGCCAAACACCATAGTGGGTCTGAGACTGAAATTCTTCTCGTCCCCGGTAACTGCCTTATATGTTTCATAGTACTCGGCGACGAGTTTGTCCCGCTGTTCGGAGGTCAACGCTGTGGTGGTCCCGCCATGATCCTGGTGGAAAGAACCCTCTCCCGGAAAAGTGATGTACTGATTGCTCTCGTCGTGGGTCAGTCGATGAAAGATCTCGATATTGGAAAGTCCCCCACCCGCCTCGTCAAATCGTTCGTCATAACCACCACAATCCGCGAGTACTTCGCGCGTGGTAATCAAACAATTAGTTTCGATTGCATCGAGCGTGTGCTTGTTAACGGTCTCGCCCGGAATAACCGCGTAATCAAACAGTGCATAACCGTTAGCCGGCCAGCCTAATTCTCGCAGCGCCTCCTCCTCCACCTCAAAAGCATTTTCAACGGACCGGAGATTCTGTGAGGCGGGGCCAAGGGTGTACTGAGGCACGTTAATCACGGGCCTAGGTACAGATTGAACGATGGCCTCAGCGTTCTTAGCTACCCCTGGGCTCAGAATGTGCGCCCCATCAATCATGAGCGCGATCGTGCTAAATTTGGCGGCCTCGATACCTTGATTGAGACCAAACACAGGTGACGGATGACCATCCACTCGGATGACTTGGGAAACCTGCGGAAAGTCCTGCAGGTCCTCTTTCTTAATCGCAGGAGAAGATCCGTTATCAATCACGATAACTTCGATATTTTCCGGCGCCACCCCCTGAAAAGAGGGAGTCAAGCTGGTAAGCGTACGTTTTAGATGGCGCGGGATGTTATAGGCCACCACTACAAAACTGATGCCGTCAAAAGACGAGCCGCCAGACGCGCTGGAAAAATCAATGACCTCGTCAAACCGCCGATAGAAACGGTCCGTCAATCGCATCAAATGCCGATCTTTCTCTCGGGTAAGTCGAAGCTCGCGGGCAAGTGCCTGATTTCTCTGCCGAAGTAGCTGGATTTCGGCGCGAAGCGCCTCTATAGAGTTCATTCATTCACCACTAAGTGGCCACGTATTGACCCGGATGATTGTAGTGCAGCACCAGAAAAGAGGCCATACAGAGCGTCTAGGATAAATTGATTTCAAAATCACCGCTGGCTCGAAGGCTATCGTAATGATGAACAAGCGCGGAAAGATCGTCTTGGGAAGTCTTTACAAGTTTTTCGGTGAAGTCATGATGAGCAACACCTAATCTCGCTAGCAACCCTGAATAATCCTCTTTAAGAGCCTCATAGGTGATCAGAAGAGGGTCGTTGAGCAGATTTAATAGTCTAGAAAGGTAAGCTCTCTGCTCGGCTACGAAGCGCTCAAGGGTTTCCAAAGAAATATCTAATTTATGATGCGCAGTCTCAGTGGGAGCGTCTTCATTTGTTGACCTGTGCTTGATCCTGTATTTCACCATCCGCAGTCGGCTGGCGTAATTTGCCAACTGATCGCGCCGGTAAAGAATAATGGGGATTACTGACTGAGAGGAGAAATAGTCCTGATATTGATCGCTATAATCACTTTTGAACAGATCCTCGAATACCAGCTTGAACCCAATGGCGTCACAATCGAAACGCCAAACATAACGCTCCAGAAAATCGATGGGATCCTTAGCTCTCGCGGGCAGTAACGCTTCAACAGATTCCCTGCTCGACCGCTCCTCCATGGGTGCATCCACGGGTACGAGTCCATTAATCCACTCTCTTGATAGGACCTCACCGTGGCAGACAATTTGCGGATGAGCATGCAGGGATAGCCGTAACAAAGTAGAACCACTGCGGGCCTGACAGAATATGACAAATCTCTTCCGTTTACTCGTCATCAGTTCTACCTTGACCGCTTAACGCAACGATAAGTTAAGCACCAGTAAGGGTTGGGCAACGCGTAGCAGCAAGTAAATCACAGTGAGGCGACGCCGATCCGCGGCCTGCCCGAAAGAGGTACATGCTCAGGAATCAACGGCCTTCAGTGATGTGATTTCGACAGCCTGACCACTCTCACCATCTATTGATGGCGTGTTAACCGAAAGTCGTATAAAGCGCTCTACCTCGGGCGACAACCGCCCCAAGTAAATTGGCTCGGTCTGGGGACACTGATAGGCCTCTCCGCGTAATCCAGCGTATTGTGCTTCAAACTGTTCAAGGAGAACTTCTCGCTTTGAGCGATCAATACCGCCTGTTGTCACACCTCCGTGAAACTGATGAAACGTGCCCTCTCCCATCAACACAACATGCAGTACGCCTGACGCCTCACACGCCCTGCGATAAAAATCGAGATTTAACAAGCCGCCTCCCGGCAAGGTAAAGCGTCTATCAAAGCCGCCCAGCCGGTCCCAAATATGGCGGGGCACGCTGATACAGTTGCTCTCGCTGTTTGGCCGAAAAATTCCTGCCGTACACGAGCCGCTGAAGCAGGCGATATCAAAAAGCCGGTAACCATTCTCGGGCCAGGCTATTCGCTTCAAGAGTGCCGCCTCTTCTTCAAACCCGTAACCCAATTCAACGGAATTTTGTTGAAGTTGACGTCCCAAATGATACCCGGGAACGCTAACTACCGTATCTGGCTCAAGCTTGTGTCCTTTGATGATACCTGCCACCAAACCCGGCGTGACCATGCGAGCGCCGTCGACCATTACACAAATATGCGACCCATTCGCAACACTCCCGCCAAAGTTCACCGCATGAACAGGGGTGGGCTCTGACTCTGCTCTCAGGTGATAGCTAAAATTCGAGGGTAGAGACTGAAGTGTGCCGCTATCGAGATTATTGTCTGACCTGTTCTCAACAATGATGACTTCATAATCATTCGCGCTAACGTTTCGCTGATAGGCGCTGGACAGCGAGTAAAGCGTCTTCTGCGCTTGCTCGGGCATGTTGTGCACAACGACTACGATACTTAGCATCGTTTTCTCCAAATGCTTTTACGCTTCGCATCGATCGAAAATTTGATCGCGCTCACCACAATTGTTTTCTTTATAGATGTACTAAACCGGTATTGCTGATAAAAATCAACTCCGAGGGAAAGCACATCGCTCACCCCCACAAAACCGGCTACTCCTGTAATAACAACGTCTCTCCGATCTGGCTGGCAACAATATCCTCCTCACAAAAGGGGAAACGCACCCAGCGCTTATCCGAATAAAGTTTGGTTTGATCAGCAAAGTGCGGCGATTCCGGATCCGTAGACTGAGACGGAACCAGAATGACATCAGCAATAGGACACTCACTTTCATCCCAGGTGACCGCTTGGATATAACTGTTTCCTGAGCCGGGATTAACATAGCCACCATCAGACAAACCAACGCCAATAGCACCATAAACCCCCATCGTGCCAGCGCCTCCATGGATGGGAACATTCTCGCCGTTTCTCTCAAGATATTGGATCTCACCCCATGGGGCATCTATGGGCACGTTGTTACCCGAAAGCCTCTCACCTGCATATCCCAATGCATCGATTACAAGCTGCCTGTTGGACGCATTCTCAAGATCGATTCCTGCCGGGGTGTTCAGTGGATTCTCAGGGTCAAAATCGATAGTCCAGAAAGTGGGATCTGAAACAACATTCTGGAAACTGCTACCCCGCTGGGAACGAATGTATCTCCAGAATTCAGTGAATATCTGAGCACCCTGGCTGGGCAGATCCACTCGTCCATCCCAGCTCGCGAGTACATTACACAGGTCCTGCACGCCACCCGCCTCTTCCAAAGCGCAGACCGCCGCGATATCGGCACCCGTCACCTCCATACCGTAGACGCGATTGGAGTACATCAGGCCTTTCAGGGTATCCAGATCAAACATAGGTGTTTCACTGAGCCCGTCAGTTGCTTGCTTACGCTCCTCTACCATGAGATGGCCTATACGGGTGCGTAGAAACTGCTGGGTGCCTTCATACCCAAGAGGACCCATGATCGTAGGGAACCCCTCAAGAGGCGAATCAGGATTACTCAACCAATACCCATTATTACTGTTACCCACGTAATCACGGGTTCGAAGCTGGGGCAATTGGCTGGCGCCATAGAGCCCGCTACCCTCAGGCGCTTCAGGGTCCTCGCCCCATTCACAGGCTGAGGTAGAGCCATCCAGAGAAATGATGACGTTGGTGGTAGCAGAGGCCAAAACGGGGCCGATGATGCCATTTATGCACAAGTCCAACTGCTCTTGGGTAATGTAGGGAATGGCAGAAAGCTCACCGTAAAACACCTCACCATTTCGGTCGGCTGCGACTTCATGAAACACCGGATTGCCAATTGTCGCCAGCGAATCAACATAGCCACTCAGATCTTGCGCTTTACCTTTTTGTATCCACTGCTCAATGCCGCGGATTCCCGTCAGGATATTGGCATCTTTGAATGCCAAAACCGAGCCGGTGAACATAGGCCAGCCATCGAGCAAAGAACTCACGCCCTTAAGGTTGACGACCGGCCCGAAATGGGATTCGTAGAAGGTAAAACTGCGGTCTTCTAACGTGCCGTCCTCAAGCTTTACCTGCGCCGTAATTTCGATCGGGACGATGTCGCGCATCTCCCCGTCGTACTCGTATTGCAACGGGTTTTCCGGGTTGAGTTTGAGCTCATAGAGGCTGAAGCGATTGGCGTAGGAGACCGTATG
>CAXPOA010000032.1:0-5342 GCA_964218505.1 Luminiphilus sp. | reverse complement strand
CACCCTGAGGGTCCAATTGTGGGGCGAAGACAGCGTTATGAAGGCTTGCTATGGACGTCGGCGTGGAAAGCGCCTCTTCAATGGACAGCAGGGTGAGGCCACCGACACCCTGTCTGTCTCGCGTACCATCCAAGGACAAGATGACATCTAGCGTCTCTGATGGTCGCCACAAAAACCGGGTTCTGAAGCCCAGCGAATCCACGTCACTGACATCGGCATCGTCAAAAAGCCGTTCGTAGTAGCCGTCGCGGCCCCTGTATTTAATCGACGTTCGATTGTAGAGATTATCGCTCAGTGGAAGATTGACGGTGCCGTACACGTCCAATCGATCGTAATTTCCAGCAGTGAGCCCGAGCTTGGCCTCAAACTCTTCGCTAGGCAACTTGGAAGTGACGCTGACCGCACCGCCGGTGGTATTGCGACCAAAAAGGGTCCCCTGTGGCCCCCTCAGAACTTCCACACGCTCGATGTCCAAGAGGTCAATCAATGCGCCTGTGGAGCGCGACACATACACGTCGTCCACGTAGATACCCACACCCGCCTCGACATTCAATGTGAAATCCAGCTGCCCTACACCTCGAATGAATACCGTTGTGCTCCCGCTGTTCCCACTCAGCCCGGCCCGCTCATTGAATATAAGATTTGGCGTCGACTCGCTGATCTGACCAATATTGTCGAGCTGCCTTGATACCAAGTCATCACCCGAAAACGCAGTGATGGAGATCGGTGTATCTTGAATGGATTCCTCACGCTTCCGCGCCGTAACCACAATCTCCTCCAGCGTACCCAGACCAGGTTCCGTTTGCGCCAACACTACAGTCGGTGCCAGAGAGGTACCCACCAGGACCGCCACCACCATCCACAAGGCATCCCTATTTGCTAACCAGTGGCCGCACACCTTGATCAATCGGTTAGCCCAAAATTGAGTCAATTCCATTTTTATTATTCCTTAACCTGATCCTGCAGTGAATTTTGATCGGCAACACCCCACGACACCAAAGCGCGCCCTTCCATACGCTTGCGTATCCATACGCTATAGTATGGAAATTAGAGATTCGCCGAATCAATGTCAACTCCGAGGATCTCGGAGCAAGAGAGCCTCTATCAGGCACCAGTATTTCAGACGTTGGATTAGCAGTCTTTATGGCATAATAAAAAACACTGTTTACCAATTGGCGCATATAACCAGGCACATGAAATTGTTGGACGACATGCTGCTGTTTGCAAAAATCGTGGAACTGAAGAGTTTTACGGAGGCCGCGCAAGACTTGGGCGTGTCGCGCGCGCTTTTGAGTAGGCGGCTCAACGCTCTGGAGCAACGACTGGGTGTGCGTCTGCTCAATCGAACCACCCGGAGACTGCACCTTACCGAGGGAGGCGCAACTTATTTCCAGTATTGCCGGGATGTTCTGAGTACCGCACTTGAGGCCGAGGAAGCAATACAAGCCATTAAGAGCACCCCGGCTGGCCTGTTACGAGTCGCTATGCCAATACCGCTCGGACAAGACCTTTTCGGGCCTCTACTGCCGCTATTTCGGAGTCGTTATCCAGGCATCCAACTGCGCTTGGACCTGAGTGACGAACCGAAAGATCTCGTGGGCTCTGGGTACGACATAGTCGTCCGCTGGGGCCACAACTTGCCTGACTCGACCTATATCGCGCAAACCATTTGCGATATGCCTATCGTCACTTGTGGCAGCACAGATTACCTTGCCAGCAGAAACACGTTGCGACATCCCCGCGACCTCAGCTCACACAATTGTTTGATGTACAGCCCACTCCGGGAAGGACATGAAATCTGGCGATTCATGGATAAAGGAAAACAACTCGCGCTGCCAGTCACCGGCGATATCGAAGCTAACCATGGGCCAGTTTTGGTCCATGCTGCAAGCGCCGGACTCGGGCTGCTGTTCGCCCCGGAGTTCCTGGTGCGCGAGCATATCGCTCGGGGTGATTTAGTTGAGGTCCTTACCGACTACCGATGTAATGCCACTATATGGGCTCAGTATCCTCATCGAGTCATCACCCAGAAAGAACGCGCCCTGCTGGATTTTCTTCACGAAAACATCCCCCCCCTCGTCAATCATGAGACGATCACGGCCAGCGATGGTCACTCATTAAAACGCAGATGAACATTGCAGGCCTGGCGCGTCGGCAACAGCAGTGGCTACTCTTGCAACAATAAATTGACGTGCGCCTGCATCCTCTGGACTCTTTGCCCCATCGACTCTCTTACCGAGATGAATTGCTCTCCCAAAACGTAGCGGTAAAGTGACTGCGCTCTCAGGCTGGCGCCGGTTATTGAAAATCCGGCCGCCAAAAAAAGGGCTCGCAAAAATTCAAAGCGCATTTTGTCTATCTTCGCTACGACCTTTCCTCTTCGCTTGTCATACCGTGTCCACGATCGGATGTGCGGGTCCATCTTCCCAAGATCCCGACGCACAATATCCTCAGCAACCGCCCTCACCCTCTCTTTCGAATCCGTCGGATAGTTGGGGTTGGTAATGACTGTCTGGGTACTCTGCTCTGCCCAAAAACTGAGCAACTCGTCCAAAAACTGCTCTCGATCTTTGAAGTGCCAGTAGAAACTTCCTTTCGTCACCCCTAGGTTTTTAGCAAGTGACTCAACCCTCACTTTGTCAACCCCGCCACTAGCCAGCGCTTGTAGCGCAGCATCCAGCCACGATTTTTTAGACTGCCTATCAATCCCTGATTTCACGGGCCTCTTGGCACCTTTACTTGACATCGACTGTCAGACCTCCTAGCTTCCATACGCATACGTATGGATGGGCAGCAAAACGGTGACGCCACCCGACCAAAAATCGCCTGCGCATACATGTGCATGTTGTGTGTTCATTGTATCAGAGGGCATGACCGAATTTCTGACATTCTGGAGTCGAAGTTAAATTGAACGAGGAGCGCAACAGCGCACACCAACTATGGCAAACAATGATCTCTCTAAAAAGGTCGCCGTTGTAACCGGCGGAGCGGATGGTATCGGCGAAGGCATCACCCGAACCCTTTGGGGCTGCGGCGCACAAGTGCTTATTGCCGATATACAAGAAGAAAAAGGAGCCGGGCTAGCGACTGAGCTGGGTGAGAATGTGGGCTTTGTTCCGCTCGATGTTACCGATCCGGGCAGCTGGAACGATCTCATCACCGAGCTTAAAAACACCGCGGGGCGCCTTGATATTTTAGTTAATAACGCAGGTGGCGGCGGTTTCGGCAATCTGGACCAACTTACCCTCGAAGAATGGCGAAACATTATGGCGCTTAATTTAGATTCCGTATTCCTGGGTTGCAAGACCGCTGCGCCTCTGCTGAGATCCGACGGCGGTGGTTCAATAATCAACATTTCGTCCACCAACGCCAATCGCGCGTGGGCGATGTTCTCAGGCTACTGTTCCGCCAAAGCCGGAATGACGATGTTTAGCAAGTGTGTCGCTCAACATTTCCTGGAGACCAATGCGAATGTCAGGTGCAACACGGTCCACCCGGGCCCAATCGAAACACCAAACTTTAAGCGACTGACTGCCGCAGAAGGTGCAGAGCAACTGTTGGCGGATTGGCAAAAGAACAATCCTTTCACTGACATTGGCACAGTTGAAGACATCGGCGAAGTGGTAGCGTTTCTTGCCAGCGACGAAGCCCGCTATGTCAACGCCTCAGAATTTGTCGCTGCGGGAGGCACTTTACTCTGAGTGCGAGAGTCAGGTCCTGCTGGTCAAAATGCGGGCAAGGATCCGCGAAAACCAATCTCGGTGTTAGCCATCTCAATAGACACCGTATCGTCTAGCCGCGAATCATGCTAGCCAACCCGAAGCCGTGTTACTTATCTCCAATGAAGAATCCAGTCATCACTCAGGGGGACAGTCTGACGCCTCTTTTGTCACTACCACTAAAGTTTTTACCGGCTCCTTCCAAGCCAAGTTGACATCTATACCCATACATTTTATTTTCCATACGGTTGCGTATGGAAAGGCGGCTTTGAAATGTCGCCACCCGCACTGTTTGGTTTGCGCACCTTGAGCGTTGATTTTCACTAAGCATCACCCGGAGGCACACACATTGCGGATCGGCATCATTGGGAGCGGAATTTCTGGTATCGCAGCGGCACACTCCCTTCGCAAAACAGGTCATGATGTTCAGGTTTATGAAAAGTCCGATCGACTCGGTGGTGTCTGGGCCCTGGGATACCCTGGTGTGCGCCTGCAGAACACCCGAGATCAGTACCGCCTTATGGATGTGCCGTGGAGCACCAAGCCCGACCTGCATCCCACCAGCGCCCAGGTCCAACAGCATCTTCAGGAAGCTGTCGATAAGCTCGATCTTCCGATCAAACTAGGCCACGAGGTCACAAAGCTTGAGGAGACAGACCGAGGTTGGCGGCTGCACTATCGGAACGGCGACAACACCGGACAAGGAGATTTTGATTTCGTCGTTCTCTCCATTGGCCAGTATTCAAGCGGCAAGCGATCGCCAGAGTTTCCCGGCCAAGACAAATTTCAAGGGAAGATTGTCACCGAGCGGGAGATTACCGACCTCAGCGTCTTTTCCGGAAAAAAAGTGCTCGTTGCTGGCTTTGGCAAAAGCGCGCTAGATATGGCGACCTTCGCGGTAGACCACGCCAGCGAGGTGCACCATCTTTTCAGGACGCCGCGATGGATGGTCCCCTTTCGCATACTGGGGGTCCACTACTCACGCCTACTATTTTGTCGCATGGGCACCTTTTTAATGCCCAGCTGGGTACAGCCCAATGCCACTGAGGCGTTCATTCACCGCAACTTGGGCTTCCTTGTTCGTGGTAATTGGCGCCTGGTGCAGAGCATCATCAGACTCCAGAAGTACTTACTGGGGGTTGGGAAGAGCAGAGCCGTAAAAGACCGGCTATCGTCGCTGACTCCGAAGCACGATATTGTGAGCGACTTTCGCTCGGCATCAGCTATGCAACCTCAGCTTTACTTAAAACACATCGCCACAGAGCGACTTCTGCCTCAACAAGGGGAGCTCCATTCGTTTACGGAGCGTGGCGTTGTGCTTGAGGACGGCGACAACATTGACTGTGATGTTGTCGTGCTGAGTCTCGGCTCGGGCTCGCCAACCTTTCCCTTTCTGCCTGCAAAATATCGTAGCCTTCTCGAGAGCGAACCGGATGGGGCACAGTTATATCGGCACTTGTTGCACCCGGACATCCCTCGGCTAGCCTTTGCTGGCTTTAACCATGGTTTCATGCACGTGCCGGCGGTTGAAATAGGCATGCTGTGGTTGTCCGCAGTACTCAATGATGACCTGACCCTGCCAAATGCCGCGGAAATGCGACAGAGTATGGAGTCAGTCCGGCA
>CAXPOA010000031.1:0-3346 GCA_964218505.1 Luminiphilus sp. | reverse complement strand
GCGCCCATCACATTGGCCGGTCTGACCGCCTTATCTGTCGAGATTAGAACAAAGGTGTCGACCCCTGCTCGCTGCGCCGCGCGCGCTGCGTTGAGAGTTCCCTGAACGTTATTAACAACCCCTTCAGCGATGTTGTGTTCCACCATGGGGACATGCTTGTAGGCGGCAGCGTGATAAACCGTATCAACCTTAAAAGTAGTAAATAGTGAGATTAAACGGTCTTCATCGCGCACCGTACCAAGGAGCGTTACCAGCGTGGTTCGCAGGCCAAGCTTGCTCTGTATGGCGCGCAGCTCGCGCTCTACCCGGTAAAGAGAAAATTCCGAAATATCCAGGAGCACCAATTCTCGCGGCTCTGATTCAATAATCTGGCGGCACAACTCGGAACCAATCGAGCCCCCCGCCCCCGTTACCATTACCACTTTTCCGGTAATGCAACGGTCTATCAACTCCGGATGCGGGGGAACAGGATCTCGTCCGAGCAGGTCATCCAGATCCACATCTTGAATCTGATTAACGCTGGCTCGCCCCGCGACCAATTCAGAAATCTTGGGTACGGTTCTTACATGCACGGGCATACCGACCAAAGAATTAATAATTTCACGACGTCGCTCGTGTGTGGCCGAAGGGACGGCGAGCAGAACCTGAGCTACATCAAATTCCACGATCAAAGACTCGAGCTGATCGGCGGACAACACGGGCCGTCCAGCAATAACGCTGTTAACGACAGACGGATCATCATCTACAAATGCGACTACCTGATAGGAGGCCCCATGGTTAAGTGCATGCAGCAGCTGACGGCCAGATTCCCCGGCGCCATAAATAATGACTCGTCTGGCGTCGCGCCCCAGAGAAGCCTGATGCCAGGTTCGCATCATCATGCGGGTCGCACCTGAGCCAACAAATAGGATCAACCAGAACAGAATCGGAGCGGATACTGAAAAGTCCAGATCGGCGAAGTACACCAACGCCACAAGGCTGAGGGTGGCAAGGGTAACTGCCCGAGCAAGATCCCAAACCGCCTGCTGCCCCATATGACGAATGAGCGACCGATATAGGCCCAGAAAAATGAACGAAATGGCGGTGGTGAACAACAAGGCACCCAACACCACAAACTCGATTAGCTCAACGGGACTGCTGCCCCTGCCACCTGTAATTGAGAGTGCGCCGTACACAGCAACAAGGGCGACGGACAGATCAAGCGCCAGAAGCGACGCAAACCTTACATTTCCGCCGGTTGATTTCCCGGCCAGCAACGTCGGGAGACTAAAGAACCCCCTAGATCGCTCGAGGCGAGCTACGATCTTTTTAACCATGATGCCTTCCTGGACAGTAACGCTCTTGGTGGACGTGCTATACGTTCAGACGCCCTGTAGTCTACGCTCTCCGCCTCGCGTATACCAACAGTGCAAGCGGCGGAATTGTGGCCAATATTACCGCGATCATTCGGGAATAAACGCCGCTCAAGGACAACATTGCCAGTGGAAAAAGCCAGCAAAGGTGTAGTAGGAGTAATCCCAGATTGACAACAAGGGCACTCCCGGTGATTCGTGTCAGACGCTGATAAGCATGATCACGATGGGCCAAATGGGGGGCCTGCCCTCCAGTCACTCTGATACCCAATGTCACCGTGGCGTCCACGACAAAAGGCATCATTAGAATCAACCAGACCCAGCCAAGAGAAAAGTCCATCAAGGTGACTCTGACCCCTAGTGCAGCAAGCAGAAAGCCCAGACAAATAGCCCCGGCATCCCCCATAAATACCGAGGCGGGGGGCCAGTTAAAAAATACCACTGGAAAACAGGAAAAAATTAGCACTAAGAGAAGATTGATTAGACCCTGTGCTTGGGGCGCGTCAGTGACTGACAGTATTGCCGTGAGGCCAACAAAAACAAGCAACGCTTGAGTAATCGCGAAGCCGTCGATGCCATCCATAAAATTGAAGAGATTAATAGTCCACACAAAAGTGAAAAGCAGAAGACCATAAAGCCAGAGAGAACCGACTCCAATCTCTGCAAAAAGAAACAGGCCCGCCGACATAAAATACAGCAACAGGCGCAGCCCACTATTCAGGTTAAAGCGATCGTCAAGAAGCCCTACCACTGCCAAACCCGCTACAAGGACTGTCGTTAACTAAGTATTAGCAAAGCAACCTTCCACAAGCGCCGGGAAACATAAAAAGCACACGACGAGTGCGATGATAATGGTCACCCCCGCACCGACCGGCGTGGGTATTACATGCTGGCTACGCGATTCAGGTTTATCGATCAGCCCTACTGTTGGCGCCACTCGCTTGAAGAGCCAGAGGCCAATCAGACTAATAAAAAAAGCGGCTACGAGTGCGTTGACGATCATCAGGGAGACCCCGTTTTTTCGGCGAGCAATGTTTCTAAAGTCCACTCCGAGCGCCAACCCGAGAGCGTTGGTTTATGTCCGGTCCACCCCCCCATACTTAGAGACCGCCACGTAGCACCGGCGGATTTTCTACCCATAACATCGCGACAGAGGCTGACGAGCCGCCACAAGCTGGCGGGAGCAGCAACCGATGCGCGACAACCCAATGCCGATGCTATTCGTCTAGATGAATAGCATTCTCCATCGGTTACTGCGAAGCGTTCCGTCTTTCCATCGAGTTTTCCTTCCTGTGTCGCAAGAACGACAAGAAGAGATACCAGATCAGGGCGGGATATCATCGATCTCGCACCGACTGAGGGCAATGCCACAGGTAGCCGACTCGCTATGCTGGCCAACATGACCAAGTTGCCGGTGAGCTCCTGATCATAGACCAGTCCAGGGCGACAAATCGCCAATTCACAGGCACTGTGCCTCAGTAACTGCTCGAGACTTTGCTCAGCCATCCACTTGGAAAGTACGTAAGGTGTGTCCGGTCGCGGCAGCAAGCTTGCAGCCGCATCTTCTTCGTAACCTGCTGGGGGTACTATATTCAGCGAACTCAAAAAAATGAAACGCTTGACGCCCACGGTTAGGGCTGCGTCCGCCAAAGCCATTGTCGCCTTGTAGTTGATTTTGTCGTAATCCTCGGGCGCGGCTTCATTGTGGGCCAACCCCCCGCAGTGAATCACCGTGGAAAGGCCTTCTAACGCAGTTCGATAGCCTGATGTAGTCATGAGGTCGAGGTGTCTCGTCGCATCAGCACGACCGAGCGTTACCACCTCATGACCCCGCGCGTCGAGAGCCTCTGTGAGTGCCCGCCCTATGTAACCAGAGGCGCCGGTAACACCAATCACCGGCACCTCGGGAACTGCAGCGGTGACCTAATCGAGGGTAATTTGACTCCGGTTTTGATCAATGATTTTCTCACCAATACCTTTTACCTCCGCCAACT
>CAXPOA010000030.1:0-6481 GCA_964218505.1 Luminiphilus sp. | reverse complement strand
CGACGAGGGCGTCGCCATGTACGGCGTGGAAGCAGGCGGTCATGGGGTGGAAACCGGGCAGCACGCTGCGCCGCTATCTGCAGGCACCCCAGGCGTTTTGCACGGCAACCGAACCTACCTTATGCAGGATGAAAACGGCCAGATACTCCACACTCACTCGGTCTCCGCGGGGTTGGACTACCCGGGGGTTGGTCCTGAACATGCGTGGCTCAAGGACATCGGACGAGTTCAGTATGTGTCCGCCAATGACGACGAGGCGCTCACAGCATTTCACCGGTGGACCCGGATGGAGGGCATTATGCCCGCCCTCGAAACTGCCCATGCTCTTGCATACGCCGAGAAACTGGCGGCTGATATGTCGCCAGAACAGCATATCGTCGTAAATCTCTCCGGGCGAGGTGATAAGGACATCCTCACGGTTGCCGCCATCGACGGGATAGAACTCTAAGCTTTACGCAGGACAACTTGTGACCAGACTTACCTCATGTTTCGAGCGGCTTAAAAATGAAGGCCGCAAAGCCGTTATTCCCTATGTTGTGGCGGGTGACCCGTCAAGAAATGGAACGGTGCCCTTAATGCACCGGCTGGTGGAGGCAGGAGCTGATGTCGTTGAGCTCGGCGTACCTTTTTCGGACCCCATGTCAGAAGGGCCCGTTATCCAGAAAGGCCACGAGAGAGCTCTTGATAATGGCATAAGCCTGCGTGACGTTCTGGGCATGGTGGCGGACTTCCGAAAACAGAATACGTCAACTCCCGTAGTCGTAATGGGCTATGCCAACCCAGTCGAGCGGGTGGGCTATGCGGACTTCGCTGACGCTTGTGAAAACGCTGGCGTAGATGGGCTGATTACGGTGGACCTGCCACCGGAAGAAGTTGATTCTCTCAAGGTCGAATTGGAACGTGTCTCAATCGACAATATTTTCCTCATTTCGCCCACCACTCCTGATGAACGTATCAAAACTATCGTGCAGAATGCCTCCGGTTTTATTTACTACGTAGCGGTTAAGGGCGTCACCGGCGCTGGCCATCTGGATACAGCAGACGTCGCGTCCTACATGGTCAAGATTAAAGCTGAGACCACTCTGCCTATATGCGTGGGCTTTGGAATCAAGGATGCCGAGTCTGCCGCCGCCATTGCCAGTGTGGCAGACGGCGCGGTTGTCGGCAGCGCGCTAATTGACATCATGGCCCGCACGATAGCCGATGGGGGCAACGAGGAGTTGGCCACAGAAAACGCCATCGGCTTGCTCAGAAGCATCCGGAATGGCGTTGACGACGTAACTACCGGGGTCTGATACCCGGGGGTATAATACGCGGCCACGCCGACCGGAGTTTGCTATGAGCTGGATCGACAAGATACTACCCTCTGGAGTCCGCAAGGACGAGGCGCCCTCCCGCCGCGCGAGCGTTCCAGAGGGTCTCTGGAAGAAGTGCGTCAAATGCGATGCGGCGCTATACCGTCCCGATCTTGAGCGAAATCAGGAGGTCTGCCCCAAGTGTGACCATCACATGCGCATCGGAGCGCGGCAGCGACTCGACATTTTCCTAGACGCCAACGGCCGGCAAGAGCTTTTTGCAGACCTAGAGCCTATTGACCGCTTGAAGTTCAAGGATAAGAGACGATACAGGGAGCGCTTGACCGCCGCGCAGAAAAGTACCGGAGAGAAAGATGCGCTGATTGCCATGTCAGGCAAGCTTAAGGGACTTCAGGTGGTGGCCGTCGCTTTCGAGTTCAACTTTCACGGCGGGTCAATGGGCTATGCAGTGGGTGAGAAATTTACGCGAGCCGCCACTCACGCGCTTGAGAATAAGCTTCCTCTGGTTTGCTTTGCTGCATCTGGCGGTGCCCGGATGCAGGAGGCGTTGATCTCCCTCATGCAGATGGCCAAGACCTCTGCTGTTCTCGAACGAATGAAAGGCGCGGGGGTGCCGTTTATTTCGGTGCTCACTGATCCTATCTACGGAGGGGTTTCAGCATCCCTGGCCCTGCTGGGCGATATCAATGTTGCAGAGCCTGAGGCCAGAGCAGGCTTCGCCGGCCCCAACATTATTGAGCAAACTATTCGTCAGAAATTGCCAAAGGGCTTTCAGCGTAGTGAATTTCTTCTCGAGCATGGAGCGATTGATATGATCGTTCACCGCTCCGAGATGCGAGACACCCTCGCACGTCTTTTGGAGAAAATGACAGGCGTAATAGTGGCTGCGGAGGCAGAGGCGTAGCTAAATGCGCCCCCGGCTAGGGTTCCCTATCCATGAAGGCTGGTGATAACCGTGAAGCCGTTTGAGGACTTATCAACCTGGCTGTCCCATTTAGAAACCCTGCACCCAAAAACCATTGATCTGGGGCTCACCCGAATAACGAGTGTCGCTGACCGACTTGGTGTTCGGCAGGATAAGCCGATGACGATCACAGTGGCGGGAACCAATGGCAAGGGCACGACGGTTGCGACCCTGCAGCATCTTCTGAAACAGCAGGGTGTGTCGGTTGGGACCTACACATCCCCCCATCTCATTGCTTTTAATGAACGAATTGCAATTGGGGGTGTGCCCGCCTCCGATGCCCGAATCCTAGCGGCCTTTGCCGAGATTGAAGCGGCGAGGGGAGATATCACCCTCAGCTATTTTGAGTTTGCCACGTTGGCGGCTCTGTTGATCTTTAAACAGGAAGCCGTTGACTGGCAGATTCTGGAGGTCGGACTCGGGGGACGACTGGATGCAGTCAACTGCGTTGACACAGATTTAGCTATTGTTACCAGTATCGGTCTCGATCACACAGAGTGGCTCGGTGACACCCGTGAGGAGATCGCGCCAGAAAAAGCAGGTATCGCCCGACGGGACAAGCCGGCCATCGTTGCTGAGTTGCAACCACCCCCAACCCTGCAGCCCGCTCTTGATGCGATTGGTGCTGAGTCTTATACACTCGGCCGGGATTGGCAGCTGGCAGGATGGCGACTGACCCTGCCGGGGGGGCGCGTTATCGATCTTCCGCCCTCGCACTCTCTGCAGGGCTCCAACATGGCGGCAGCGGTCGTTGCCCTTGATCTTTTGGGTTTGGGATCGAGCCAAGAAGAGATTTATTTGGCCCTCCGGGAGTTCTCAGTGGCAGGCCGTCAGTTTCGGTCAAGCCACAAAGATCGTGAGTGGTGGTTGGATGTGTCCCACAACCGCGAGTCAGTTTCCGCTTTGATTGAGGCCCTCGCGGTCAATCCCTGCAGTGGGGCTACCCATTTGCTCTTTGGCGCCATGGCCGACAAGCCGCTCCGTGATATGATTGCCAGCGCGTCGGCTGTGGGCTCTATATGGCATTTGCCCGATAACAAGGCGGGAGAGAGGGCGGCGTCGCCCGCGTCCTTAGCGGAGCTGATCAACGTGGTGGATCCGCTAGCGACAACGCGGATTTATGAGTCACCGGAGGGGGCTTATGAGGGAGTTCTCGGATTGACCGAGCAAGGAGATCGTATCGTCGTCTTCGGTTCCTTTGTGACGATAGGCGAGCAAATGAAGTTGATGCAGAAACACGGATCATCGGGAGTCTGAATAGACCGTGAACCCCGTAATTAGACAACGATTGGTCGGGACGCTCGTTCTCTTGGCGATGGCTGTTGTCTTTTGGCCGATTATTTTCGTGAATCCCGAGGTGAGAACGTCTATTGTCATGGACGAGCCGCCGCCTCCACCAGTTATTGATACAGCTCCACTCCCAGTGCCGTCATCTCCAAAGGCAAAAATCACCAGCGCTATCCCCGCGCCGAATTACGATGAGGACGCGCAGGCGTTTGCGGATCAAAAGACGCGTTTAAATGCGGAGCAGGATGTTGCGCAGAGCGCGGTGAATCTGGCGCCCGCCGATAGTCTGGAAACTATCGATTTGTCTCAGGAACCGCCTCCACCAATCGAGCCTGATGCGTCTGGCTTTCCAATCACCTGGGTTTTGCAAGTGGCGACTGTCAGTACGCAGGAAAGAGCGGACAGTTTGGTAAATCAATTGGTCGGTAAGGGCTACGAAGCATTTATCACTAGCTTCTCGTCCGAAGATAAGATGCTTTGGCGAGTTCAGATAGGTCCAAAGGCTGATCAGGCAAGGTTTGGCGCGATCAAGCTCGAAGTGGATAAAGCGCTCGGGGTGGATTCGGTAGTGGTTAGGTACAGGCAGTAACCATGGAAGATATTGAGCAACAAGTAATTGCAGCGACTGGTGGCTTTAACGAATTTGACTGGTTGGCGCTTGCGGTTGTGTTGGTATCGGTGCTGATAGGGCTTTACCGTGGATTTGGCAGAGAGGCACTCGCACTTATTGGCTGGGTTGCGGCATTTGTTCTCGCGAACGTTTTGGCTGAACCGCTGGAAAGTGCGCTTGGTGCCCTGAGCGATAGCGAGACCGTAAGATACCTAACGGGCTGGATTCTGGTTTTCATCGGGGTGTTGGCAATTTTCAAGATTCTGGCCAGTCTTTTTGCCCAACAAATGCGCCAGCCGGGACTCAATGTTGGCAACCGTCTTTTGGGCGGTGTCTTCGGCTTGGCCAGGGGGCTGGTCATTATGTTGGCCGTAACCGTGTTACTGCGATCAGTTGTGCCAAGCTCAAAAGACGACCTGCTTGATGATGCAGAAATCACACCCTTTCTTGAGACGCTCGCAGAGTGGCTGGGGGATAATATGGAAACGGTCCTAGAGACCGCGCCTGCCGAACAGCTGGAACAGGAGTTAGAGTCGGTTGAAATGCTTTAGGACAGAGGCAGCCTCATGTGTGGTTTAGTCGGCATTGTTGGCAATGAGGATGTTGCCGCTGACATCTACGACGCGCTAACAATGCTGCAACATCGGGGGCAGGATGCTGCGGGCATCATGACCTGCAAGGGAGGCAAATTCTTACAGCGTAAGGGTGAGGGGCTGGTCAGAGATGTATTTCGTCCCCATCACATGACTCAACTCATGGGCTCCTTTGGGGTGGGACACGTCAGATATCCCACGCAAGGAAGCTCTGGCACAGCGCTAGCGCAGCCGTTCTATGTCAATTCCCCGTACGGTATTGCATTGGCTCATAACGGAAACTTGACCAATTCGGAGGCGCTGAGCGCCGGCTTGTTTCAGAGTGATTTACGCCATCTGAATACCGACTCTGATTCAGAGGTATTACTGAATGTTTTTGCCCATGAGCTTCAGCGACTGGGTAAGCTTGTCCCTGGTGCCGACGATATTTTCGCTGCGATTCGGGCCCTCCATCTCCGGTGCGAGGGTGGATATGCTGCGGTAGCCATGATCGCTAAATTAGGGTTGGTGGCGTTCAGGGATCCAAACGGAATCCGACCCTTGGTTATTGGAAAACGACAGCAGAAAGGGGCAAAACCAGAATACATGGTAGCTTCGGAAAGCGTTGCACTCGATGTTCTCGGGTTTGAACTGTTGGGAGATGTGGGCCCCGGGGAGGCTATTTTTATCGATTCTTCGGGGGAGCTACATCGCGCTGCCTGTGCTGACAATCCACGCCTTACGCCCTGCATTTTCGAGCATGTCTATTTTGCGCGACCGGACTCTCTGATTGACGGAGTTTCGGTGTATAAAACTCGCATGCGACAGGGTGAACGGCTGGCGAAAAAGATTTTGTCGATTCGGCCGGACCACGATATAGACGTCGTCATTCCGATTCCTGATACGAGCCGCGTTGCAGGGCAGTCACTCGCCTATGAATTGGGTGTCAAGTTTCGAGAAGGCTTTATGAAGAATCGATACATCGGTCGAACCTTCATTATGCCTGGTCAGAGCCAGCGCCAGAAGTCGGTGCGTCAAAAATTGAATCCCATACCCCTAGAGTTTGGAGGCAAGAATGTCTTGCTTGTGGATGACTCGATTGTCCGGGGTACCACCTGTGGCCAAATTATTCAGATGGCCCGAGACGCTGGTGCTAACAAGGTTTATTTTGCTTCGGCAGCGCCTCCGGTTCGCTATCCCAACGTGTATGGCATCGATATGCCCGCAGCTAGTGAACTCATTGCTCATGGGCGGACCGTCGAAGAGATATGTGATTTGATCGGCGCAGACTGGCTCGTTTATCAGGATTTAGAGGATTTGTTTGCGAGCTCTTTTGAAGGGAATGAGGCGATAGAGGATTTTGAGTCATCGGTGTTCGACGGTCGTTACCTTGCGGGTACGGTGGATGAGGCCTATCTGAGTAGCGTTGAGGCAGCTCGTGCAGAGGGCTCTGCACTGAGGATCGCAGCGAGTCAGGAAGGGGCCGTCGTCGGGCTTCATAACGACAGTTGATGACATCCTCTTAGGGTTGGGGCGTAACGAGTAGTGACTAAAGAACGGGGCATTTGGCTGGACACCGCGCATCCTGAAACCAGGGCCATTAGATCGGGCGTGAAGCGTACGCCGGAGGGTGAGCATAGCGAACCCATCTTTACTACCTCCAGTTTTGTCTTTGAGAGTGCCGAGGATGCTGCCGCGAAATTCATCGGGCAAGACGGTGCCAATGTTTACT
>CAXPOA010000029.1:0-7649 GCA_964218505.1 Luminiphilus sp. | reverse complement strand
CGATGACGTCGACGTGGATTGGTTGCCACTTCAGTTCATTGACCGCTCAGACGTGCACGACTTCGAGCAGTTCAGTCAGGAAATCCGCTGGGCTGCCGATATCGGTGACCGCTTCACTTATACGGTGGGCGGGTATATCGATCAGAACGAACTCGACATGCAGGGCCAGGTCGTGATAGATACGTACTTTGACGTCCTGTTCCCGGAGTTCCTTGCGCTTGCGAATGGCCTGCCTCCGGAGGCCGCCGCGGCGATGCCCCAGAACCTGATCACGGCACTGACCGCAGACAGCCCGCTCAATGGCATTCCGGGTTATGGCGTCTACACACCCAACCAGGTAACACGTAACCACGCGTTTGATCAGGAAACCGACTCCTGGGCATTGTTTGCGCAAGGCACCTATGACCTCACCAATGCATTGCGTCTGACAGTCGGCGTGCGCTACACCGAGGAAGAGAAGGACGCCATCAGTGATCAGAAGCTGGGCGACAGCCTCTGTGGCATGACAGGTAACCTCGAAGGCGGTGTCATGGGTCAGTGTGCGGCCTATAACAACTGGCTCGCGGTGGTGCAGGCTTCCAGCTTTAACACCTATAACAAGTACTGGACGGGTAGCCGTAAAACCGATGACTTTTCACCGTCGGTGAATCTGCAGTGGGACGTCAGCGACAACACCATGCTCTACGTTACCTACTCAGAGGGCTTTAAGTCTGGCGGTTACAGTGCTGCAGACGATGGCAATCCTGGCGATATCCCCGTCGGCGTGCCACCGATTCCTCCCGTTGTTGACAACGGCTTCCAGGCCAACAGCTTTGTTTCGACAGTCCCGAACGAGGACTTCGAGTTTGACGATGAGTCTGTGGAGTCGATTGAGATCGGTGGTAAGCACGAGTTCATGGATGGCCGTATGCGCCTGAACTGGGCCGCGTTTTACTCAGAGTACGACAATCTCCAGACCACCATCTTCAAGGGCGTCGGCTTCTCGGTGAAGAACGCTGCGTCATCTGAAGTAGAAGGGGTTGAGGTCGACTGGTTGTTCCAGATGACTGACGCGATCCGTGTGGGCGTCAATGCCGCTTACTTGGATGCGACCTATGGCGACTTCAGAGACGGTCCTTGTGATGCGATCGCTCTAGATGCTGACCCAGCTTGTGGTACGCCAGCGGGTGCGACCAGTAACGACCTGACGGGCAACCGCACGCTGTATGCCTCTGAGTGGAGTGGTAACGCGTTCATCGATGTCCGATTCCCCATGGGTAATCTTGAGTGGTTCGGCGGTGTCGACGTGAACTACCGTAGCGAGTTCGACTCAGCCGGTGATGCAGACCCCTATGACGTGATTGATTCCTACACCAAGGTCAATGCGCGTATCGGTGTGAGCGCCGACAGATGGGAGATCATGGCTTACGGCCGTAACATCACTGACGAGGCGGCGTTGCAGCAGAGCTTCGACACCCCCGTACTGGCGGGTAGCCACACCTTTTACATGGACGAAGGTGCGGTGTTTGGCGTACGAGGAACCTTCAAGTTCTGATATCGCTTCGCGCGCGCTACAACGCAAAACTGAAAAAGCCCGGCAAACGCCGGGCTTCTTTTTGCCTCAAACTCGCGGAGTGCGCCGTAAAAATAGCTTTGTCTTCTGGCTCCAGACCTAAGGCATAGCAAAGCCCGTCGTGGATGTGGCGAAAAGCACGCTCCCTTGCTAAAGCGTGCGGCTGGAACCAGAAAATCGTTGCTTATTCGTTACAGAGTGATACTTTAATGCAACACCGACTGTAACTGTCTGGTTCAGCTGTATCGACCCATTTCAAGAAGAGGTTGAAGCTATGAAAACATCGCGACATTTTCTCGCCATTCCCATCCCAGTACTTGCTCTCGTTTACCCACTGTCCTCTTCGGCTCAGCTTGAAGAGGTGATCGTTACCGCTACCAAAATCGAAACATCGATACAGGATACGCCTATTGCGGTCACCGCGTTCACTCAGGACCAGCTGGACTCTCAGTTGATCAATGACACGATGAACTTACAGTTCTCGGTCCCTAACATGACCATGACTAAGACCAACTTCACAGCGAGTGATATTCGTATTCGAGGTATTGGCTCGGGCGCGATTGGTTCAGCGGGTGACCCCGGCGTGGGTGTTCACATCAACGGTATATACCAGACTGGAAGCCGAATTTTCGAGGCGCAGTTTTATGATACGGAGCGTGTCGAGGTGCTACGCGGGCCCCAGGGGACTCTATACGGCCGCAATACCACGGGCGGCGTAGTCAATATTCTGACAGCGAAGCCCGATCCAGAGGCCTTCTCAGGTCAACTGGATGGCACGGTGGGAAACTATGGCGCGACCCAAGTCCGCGGTATGTTGAATATGCCGGTTGGTCAAGACTTCGCCATCAGGGTCGCTGGTATGTCGATGCAGCGAGACGGCTTTGTAGACAATGTATACAACGGCGAGGATGTTGACGATCGAGACATGTGGGCCGGTCGCGTGTCCCTTCGCTGGACGCCGGGAGAGAACACCACAATCGACCTCATGACCAGCTACTTTGAGGAGGATGACAGCCGGATGCGGTCGCAGAAGCAAGCCTGCAACACCGATCCAACCGGCATACTCGGTTGCCTGCCCGGTGCTCCGACCTATGGCGTGGCCAACACAGCAGCGGGGATTGCGGGGGCATTGATCAATACCATTTCCGCTATCAACACGGGCTCCCAAGCTCTTTTGGGTATCACGGTACCTGGGTTAACGGGAGGCGCGCTTGGCAATCCCGCCCTCGCAGGTAATGTGGTGTCTGGGGCAACCGCATTTCCGATCACAGATTTTCTTTACGACAACAATCCCAATGACGTACGCCAAGTCAATGTTGACTGGACTCCGGAATACTACACCGAAGAGACCAACTATCAATTTCAGTTGAACCATGATTTTGGATCATGGCAGGCCTACTACTCGGTGGGTTATACCGAGGCGGAGGTGAGATCGACTGAGGACTATGAGAAGGGCGTTTCAACCGCCGATTGGACGCCAGCTTTGCAGTCACTGGCCGATCTGGGTCGGACGCCGGCTCTTGATGCTGCGACGTGGGCACCGATATTGGCAGATGCTGGGGCTTCCTCACTCATTCCGTTCATCACTGATGCCGCTACGGGGATACCGGGAGTCGGGTTGTGGGCGGGAAATCCGGCGCTGATCGATCTTGAAAATGGGGTGCCATGGCTACTGCCAGACGATAAAACCTATGCTCGCGCCTTCCGAAACTCAGGGGTTGATGAATCCACCAGTATGAGCGAACAGTGGGCGCACGAGTTGAGGATCCAAACGTCGTTTGATGGCCCTTGGAACTTCCTGATAGGCGGGTTTTATCTGGATTACGAGGCCGAGCAGTTGTACATCGTACGCTCGCCGGGCCTAGCATTGCCGGCGCTTATTCTGCCGATCAATCCCTTTCTGTTTCCTGCCCCTCAGGGTGATCTCAGCGACCCGCGGTCAGAGAGTAATCCGCACATGTGGGGTTATCACAATGATACGCGAGAGTACAACATGGAGGCCTCAGCGGTCTTCGGGGAGGTTTATTGGGACGTAACGGACAGCTTGAGATTGACCTTTGGCGGCCGCTACTCAGACGAGGAAAAATCCTCCAAGCAGCGCACCATTTATGTCACGTTCTCCGATCTGCCACCCTTGCAACCCAACAATGCGTACTTTGAGCCAGTCTACGACCAGCAGGAGTTCACTTGGAAGGTGAATGCCACTTACGACCTGAGTGACGCGACGATGATGTATGCGACGGTCTCCAGTAGCTTCAAGTCCGGTGGCTTCAATCCCATCAGTGACAGGTCCCCCTTGCTGGACCCCAGCTTCGGCGGACGGGCGGAGAACGCATACTTTGAGCCCGAGTTTGTTGATGCTTTCGAAGTTGGACTGAAAACCATGATTCTTGATGGCAGGATGCAGATTAATGGTGCGGCGTTTTACTACGACTATCAGGATCTGCAACAGTCCAAGATTGTTAACGTGACCTCGCTTAATCAGAACAGCGACGCTGAGATCACGGGGGTGGAGCTGGATATGTTGTGGGCGATCACGCCAAATCTGATCTTCAGCCTCTCGGGCGGCTATCTCGATACAGAGATCAGCTCTTTTCTGTCAGTGGATACGGCCAACCCCAATGCGAGCCCGGAGTCCGTCTTGGCGAGTAATCCGCTTGCGGCGACAGAGGGTGTTGTGAGCGTGAATGGGGTCAACTTTATCCCGGGAGCCGATGCAACGGGACAGCGCGGCCAATGCGAGACTCTCGCACCGAACCCCTGTTACGGATTCCTACAGGACTTGTCCGGTAACCAGATTGCGGGCTCTCCCGAACTGAACTACAACATAGGTTTGTCCTACACTATGCCGGTTATGGATATGACCCTTACGCTTGCTACCAACTATTACTGGCAGGACGAGTACTACACCAGCAACTTCAACACTGTGAACAGCTTGGTTGACGATTGGTCGATGTGGAATGCCAGCGCCCGTCTTGCAGGTGAGAAATGGTTCGCGGAGCTCTGGATCAAGAATATCGAGGACAATGATAACGTGACGGGTAGTTATCTGACTTCGACGGTCTCCAGTTTGTTCACCAACCAGTTCATTCTGGATCCCCAGACCTACGGCTTGAGCCTGGGCTGGCGGTTCTGAGGCAATCGAGGCAACCACAGCAAAGCCCGGCAGCAGCCGGGCTTTTTTTGGGTCGCTATTTCGCGCGGTTGTTTTCGGTACCTGGCTTTAACAGTTAACACTTGGCTAAACACAGCCTTTTGAAGTGCGGTCTGTTGAACGCCAAGCATCAACCTTGGTGAAAAATGACGTTCAGGTCTTCCCTCAGGCCGCCTTGGATCGCGTCTTGGTGGAAGAGGCCTTCTTGGTTACAGACTTCTTCGGCGCAGGGAGCAAAGGCGCCAGAAAACGCCCGGTATGAGAGGCCTCGGTCGCTGCGACCTCTTCAGGCGTGCCGGTGGCAATGATTTGCCCGCCGCCGGAGCCGCCCTCGGGCCCCAGATCAATGAGCCAGTCAGCCGTTTTGATGACATCCAGATTGTGCTCAATGATGACCACCGTATTGCCGCCGTCTCTCAGCCTGTGGAGCACTTCCAGTAGCTGGCGGATGTCCTCAAAGTGCAGGCCGGTCGTGGGCTCATCAAGAATATAAAGCGTGTTACCGGTGTCGCGCTTGGAGAGTTCACGCGACAGCTTGACCCGCTGCGCCTCGCCCCCCGAGAGCGTGGTTGCGGCCTGACCGAGGCGAATATAGGAGAGCCCGACGTCCATCAATGTTTGCAGTTTGCGGTGGATGGCCGGCACGGCTTCAAAGAAAGACAGCGCATCTTCCACCGTCAGGTTCAGTACCTCCGAGATGTTGAGATCCTTGAATTTGATTTCCAGCGTCTCACGGTTGTAGCGCTTGCCCTTACAGACGTCGCAGGGCACATAGATATCGGGAAGAAAATGCATTTCGACTTTGGTTACCCCGTCGCCCTGGCAGGCCTCGCAGCGTCCGCCGCGGACGTTAAAACTGAAACGCCCGGGCTTGTAACCTCTTGAGCGCGCTTCCTGAGTGCCCGCAAACAGCTCGCGAATCGGCGTGAAGATGCCGGTGTAGGTCGCGGGATTGGAGCGCGGTGTGCGACCGATCGGGCTCTGGTCGATGTCGATACATTTATCGAGCTTCTCCAATCCTTCGATGCTGTCATGTGGGGCGGCCTTCAATGTGGTCGCGCCGTTCATTGCGGTGGCGGCCAGCGGGTAGAGCGTCCCATTAATCAAAGTTGATTTACCTGAGCCCGAGACGCCGGTCACACAAGTGAGCAGCCCCATTGGCAGCTCCAGCGTGACGTTTTGCAGGTTGTTGCCTCGCGCACCGCTGATGCGAATGCTGTGCTTGGGTCTGGCGGCGTGCCGCTTTGATGGGATCGCAATCGAGCGCTCACCGGACAGGTAGGCCCCTGTCAGTGACTGCGAACTGTCAATCACGTCCTGCATCGTGCCGGAGACTACGACTTCTCCACCGTGCACACCGGCGCCAGGTCCAATATCAATAATGTGATCCGCGTTACGGATCGCCTCCTCGTCGTGCTCCACCACCAACACAGTGTTACCCAGATCTCGCAGGTGAATCAGCGTTCTCAGCAGGCGCTCATTGTCGCGCTGGTGTAGCCCAATTGATGGCTCATCCAGGATATACATCACGCCAACCAGTCCGGCGCCGATCTGGCTGGCCAAACGGATGCGCTGCGCCTCGCCGCCCGACAGGGTCTCGGCACTGCGGTTGAGGGTGAGATAATTCAGGCCCACGTCGACCAAAAAACGGTACCGCGCGCGGAGTTCTTTCAGAATCTTGTCAGCGATTTCGCCCTGACGACCGCTGAGTTCCAGTGCATTGAAGTAAGCTTCAGCGTCACCGACAGGCATCGAAGTGATGCTGGGTAGCGTGCGGCCATCGACGTAGACGCTGCGGGCGTCCTCACAGAGCCGAGTGCCTTCACAGGTCTTGCACGCCGCCGTTGAGACATATTTGGCGAGCTCTTCCCGCACCGAGGAGGATTCGGTCTCCCGGTAGCGGCGATCCATATTGGGAATGACGCCCTCAAACACGTGACGACGCTTGAAGACGGTGCCGCGGTCATTCACATAGGAGAACTCGATCTCTTCGCCATCGCTGCCATACAAAATAATGTCGCGGTGCTTTTGTGACAGTTTGTCGAAGGGCTTATCCATGTCAAAGTCATAGTGTTTTGACAGCGATCGCAGTAAGTGGAAGTAGTAGACGTTGCGGCGATCCCAGCCGCGAATTGCGCCTTCGGCCAAGCTGGCTTCAGGATGCAAGACCACGCGGCTCTCATCGAAAAACTGGGTGACGCCCAGACCGTCACAGCTACTGCAGGCGCCCGCAGGATTGTTAAAGGAGAACAGCCGCGGCTCCAACTCATCAATGGAATGACCACAGCTGGGACAGGCGTAACGGGCCGAGAACAAGGTCTCCTCTCCGTCGCCCTCCATGGGGGCGATGGCCGCTACGCCATCGGTCAGCTCCAATGCCGTTTCGAAAGATTCCGCCAGCCGCAGCTTGAGGTCGTCGCGGACTTTGAAACGGTCCACCACCACATCGATGCGGTGCTTTTTCTTCTTGTCGAGTGTGGGGACATCATCGAGGTCCACCACAATGCCGTCGACCCGCACGCGGATAAAACCGGCCGCCCGCATTTGCTCGAACACGTGCAGGTGTTCGCCTTTTCGGTCGCGTACCACCGGGGCGAGCAGCATGAGCTTGCTGCCTTCGGGCAACGCCAGCACCGCATCCACCATCTGGGTCACGGTCTGTGCTTTCAGCGTTACCCCGTGGGTGGGGCAGCGCGGATCCCCGACCCGGGCAAACAACAGCCGCAGGTAGTCATAGATCTCGGTGATGGTGCCCACCGTGGACCGGGGGTTATGGGAGGTCGATTTCTGCTCGATCGAGATGGCGGGTGATAGCCCTTCAATATGGTCGATGTCCGGCTTTTCCATCATCGACAGGAACTGCCTCGCATAGGTCGACAGCGACTCCACGTAGCGGCGTTGCCCCTCGGCATACAGCGTATCGAAGGCGAGCGACGACTTGCC
>CAXPOA010000028.1:0-7972 GCA_964218505.1 Luminiphilus sp. | reverse complement strand
TTTGGTGACGGCCTTGCGTCGCGCTCTGATTCTAAGTGGTCGAGGTTATGGTGCCAGCCGATACGCTGTCCAGCTAATTAAGAGTTACCGTCATGCAAACGCTCAAGCCGTTGGCTTCATCTTCTTTGACAGAGATCAAGCCGACCTTAGTTTTTTCTCATGCCAATGGGTATCCACCAGAAACTTACAGGGCTCTTCTAGAACCTTTGGTAGATTCGTTTGACATCTATACAATTGAACATCGGCCCTTTTGGTCTGATCAGCAACCCCCAACATACCTGCCGTGGAATCAGTACTCTGCCGACTTAATGAGTACCCTGGACGCTGCAGCGGTAGGTCCGGTGGTGTTGGCGGGGCACTCCATGGGGGCCGTGATTAGCATGCAAACCGCCTTGGCGCGCCCCGACCTGTGCAACAAGCTCGTGGTTATTGATCCTGTACTGGTGCCTCGGGGCTGGTGGTTCGTTAATCAGGTGCTTATGAGAGGCCTCGGTCGAGATCTCCCCATGGTCGCAAAAGCCCAAAACAGGCCCCACAAATTCCCTGGCTATCAGGAGGCTTTTGATTTTTATCGATCAAAGCGGCCCTTTAGCGGGATTAGCGACGAAGTACTCTGGGATTATGTGAGGGCAGGGCATACCTCGTGCGATGATGGATCGATTGTCCTGCGCTGGTCTGGCCGCTGGGAAGCCTGCGTTTATCGCTCTGCGCCAAGTTTCATGAGGTCTCTTCGGAAAATTCGCAAGCCAATCTGCGGCATCGTGGGGGATGCTAGTAACGTTGTGCGGCCACTGTTCAAAAAGCGATGGCAGCGGGCAATGCCTCACCTTGAACTTCACACGCTCGAGGGTGGCCACTTAATACCCCTCGAAAAGCCAGATGCCTGCTCAGCACTGATAAGGCAGTTTTTGCTGCAAGAGCAATAATTCTGACTGGATACAGGCGGGCTTTTTTCTTGCTGCCTCATCGCGTGGTCGGGTATCAGGTAGAATGGCGCAGGAAAACGGCAAGAGACAAGGAGTCAACATGAGCAACCTGCTAATCATTGCGGACATTGAAGATAAATGTCTGGCCACGCCGAGAGGTCTGCAACTCGCTGAGGCGATGGATTTAAAGCCTGAAGTTGTTGCCTTTGTGTACACCGACTTAAAGCGGTTGAAGCTCGATGCAAAGGCGAAGGCTAGTATCAAGAAACAAATTATTGCTGAGCGCCGGGACACCCTTACAAAGCGTGTGGAAAAATACGCAGGGTCTGCTCAAGGCGTAAAAATTAACGTCGTCTGGTCAGAGGATGTCGCGCAGTGGATATGCAAGCGGGCGAGTGATGACTATGCAGCTATTGTGAAGACTCGTCATCAGTCTGAATCGATAGGGCATTTGTCGACTGATTGGCAATTACTCCGTGAAGCGCCGGTGCCGCTATTATTGGTTAGCGAAAAGAGGTTCAAAAAAAATGCAGTCATCATGGCAACCGTGGATCTGGATGCATCGAGTCGCGAAAAACAAAACCTCAATGTAGAAGTGCTCCTCACGGCGCGCCACTACGCAGAAATGCTGGAGGCTGAGTTGAGCGTGTTATGTGTGATCGATGTGCCCACCATTCTCTCGGATCTTGATCTGGTTGATCCAAGAACTTATGCAAAAAATAGGCAATGGGAGCTTCAGCCAGTGGTAGAGAAGCTGGCAAGGGACTCGGGGTTGCCGGTGAGTGTGTTCAAGCTAAAGCGTGGACCGGTTGCAAAGACCATTGTGTCGGAAGCCAACGCCAAGCGGGCCAGGCTGGTGGTGATGGGCACCGTGGGACGCCGCGGTGTCAAAGCAAAACTGATGGGAAATACGGCAGAGGATGTTCTTGCCCTGCTTCGCATGGATACACTGACCATAAAGCCTTGAGCGATCTGACCGCGCGCGGCCCTCACCACCTTGGAAATTTTAAGAGTTGAATAAGACGCAATGAAGGCATCACCCATTACACGGCTGGTCAAAGAGCTGGATGAGCCAACGATGTATCCCCGTGAACTTAGTTGGTTGAACTTCAATGCGCGCGTGCTACAGGAGGCACAGGATCCGGGGGTACCGCTTATTCAGCGGGTACGCTATCTCGGCATTTTCTCCAATAATCTCGACGAGTTTTTTCGAGTCAGGGTTGCCGAGGTCCGTCGCTGGATTTCGTTGTCCTCTGGCCAGCAGAGGCAGCAAGCGAAGAAACTCTTGGCGGCAATCCAATTTCAGGTGATTACCCTGCAAGAAGAGTTTGATGCAGCGTATTCAAAGATTCTTCGCGAGCTGTATACCAAGGGTATTTTTCTTATCAATGAGCGGCAGCTAGAGCCTCATCAGCTGACTTTTGTAGAAAGTTTTTTCCATGACAAGGTGCTGCCAGAGCTGGAGCCCATTCTCCTCCGGGATGACCAGCCGATCCCATTGCTGGCGGATGAGTCGCTGTACCTCGCCGTCGATCTGGAGACCAGTCAGGGCACGCAGTATGCTCTTCTTGAGGTGCCGACGGCAGCGCTTGGACGCTTTATCGAGGTACCCAAGCGTGGGGAGAAGCCGAGTCGTGTTTTTATTGCGCTCGACAACATCATTAGGGCCTGTTTGCCTCAGGTGTTTCGGGGTGTATTTGAGATAAATGCGAGCTCCGCCTACTGCTTTAAGTTTTCGCGAGATGCTGAGCTGGAATTGGATGCGAGCATCAATGAAAGTTTGATTGAAAAAATGGCGTCTGGTCTTAAACAAAGAAAGCGCGCCGATGCGGTACGTTTTGTCTACGATGAAAAAATGCCCCTGCAGCTGCTGGATTATCTGCGCAAGCGCTTTGGTTTTGGGAAGTACGACAGCCTCATTGCAGGCGGACGCTATCACAACTCAAAAGACTTTATTAATTTCCCCAATGCGGGGCCAAAGTACCTTGAATTCAAGCCCTTGCGGCAGATCAAGATAGAGCGTCTGGAAGACGACGCAAGTTTGTTCGCAAATATCCGTGAAAAAGATGTGTTTCTTTATTATCCGTACCACCCTTTCGAATACATCGTTGACGTACTGAAAACAGCGGCCTTGGATCCCGATGTCCTGGCGATACGAATCTGCCTGTATCGCGTAGCTAAAAACTCGCAGATCGTGGATGCCCTGATTAATGCGAAGAACAATGGGAAAACCGTTCAGGTCGTGGTGGAGCTGGCAGCGCGCTTCGATGAGCAGGCGAACATCACCTGGGCGCAGCGCCTTACGGATGCCGGTATCGAGGTCATCTTTGGAATTCCAGGATTAAAAGTACACAGCAAAATCTTTCTGATTGAGCGTCAAGAAAACAAAGAGATTAAGTATTACAGTCACGTCGGCACCGGCAACTTCAATGAAAAAACCGCGCAACTTTATACGGATTTTTCGCTCCTCACCTTCGATCAAGAGATAGGTCGCGATGTAGCGCAGGTATTTGAATTCCTGAAATATAACTACCGTCGCCCCGAATATAAAAAATTGCTGGTGTCGCCGCACAGCTCTCGCCCCGGATTGCTGTCGATGATTGAGCGGGAAATCAAACATGCGAGAGACGGCTACCGGGGTTTCATTTTCTTAAAGTGTAATAACCTTGTTGATCAGGAGCTCACTCACAAGCTGTATGAGGCGAGTCAGGCAGGTGTAGAGATCAGGTTGATTGTTCGGGGTATGTGCCAGATTAAGCCCGGCGTCAAAGGACTTTCAGAAAATATCAACGCTATCAGTATTGTTGATCGCTATCTTGAGCATCCGCGGGCCTATGTATTCCATAACCGCGGTAAGCCGAAATATTATATTGGTTCGGCCGATCTGATGACCCGCAATATCGATTTTCGCGTGGAAGTGCTTTGTCCTGTTCTCGACGCCGATTCGCAGAAAATCATTCAGGATGTGCTCGACCAGCAGTGGTACGACAACGTGAAGGCTCGTATTCTTGATGCCGACCAGCGTAATCGACTGCGGAAGCAAGAGAAGCGCGCGCCGACGATTCGATCTCAGGAAACCATCCATCGATATTTGGCTACCGGCAAGTTACCCCGCTATCCGAAGTCAACAATGAATCAATCGTCCAAGCGCAGAAGGAAAGGGTAGGCTTTATGGCCCTGGGGAGCTTGCTCGCGCTGTTAGACGATATCGCCACAGTACTGGATGACGTGTCGGTCATGACCAAGGTGGCGGTCAAGAAAACCGCGGGAGTGATTGGCGATGACCTGGCGGTTAATGCAGAAAAGGTACTTGGTGTCAGGCCTGAACGTGAGCTTGCGGTGGTCTGGGCGGTTGCTAAGGGATCATTTAAAAATAAACTGATTCTCGTGCCGGCGGCGATGCTGATTTCGCTATTTGTTCCGTGGTTGATCACGCCGCTGTTGGTTTGTGGAGGGCTTTATCTCTGCTTTGAGGGGGCCGAGAAAGTCCTGCACCACAGCGCTAGTGCCCACTCTGACGCCGAATTAGAGGACGTGGCTGAACGTCTGTCTGGTTCCTCTGAGGATTTGGTGGCCTTCGAGCGAGAGAAAATTAACGGCGCCATTCGCACCGACTTCATTCTCTCCGCAGAAATTATCGTGCTCACTCTGGGTGTTGTGGAAGCTCAAGAACTGCTCACTCAGCTCTTGGTCCTCTCAGGCATCGCGAGTTTGATGACTGTAGGGGTGTACGGGCTGGTAGGAGCAATTGTGAAAATCGACGACGCGGGTCTTTTGCTTCTCCGGCGCGCCGATGCGGGTGTTATAGCTGATGCCCTGCGCGCCGTGGGGAGGGGATTGCTTTGGTTTGCTCCGCGGTTAATGAAGACCTTAACAGTCGTGGGAACTCTGGCCATGTTTTTGGTAGGCGGGGGTATTTTGCTCCACGCGAGTCATACGATGACCGAGTTGGTCGAGGCTTGGGCTTCAGGGGTGCGGATGGTTGGGTGGATGCTGCCGACCCTGATTGGGGGATTTATGGGGCTGCTCGCGGGGGTGGTCTTGGTGAAGACCTGGGACATAGCCGGTCCGTTAGTGACCCGTCAGGGCTCGTAGTAGCAGATTTCCATCGGTAGCCCCTCACCGTCGACATCCGGAATTTCCGGAAGTGTTTTTAGGCGGCCCGCTCGAGGCATCACGGCCAAACAGATCGCGTCCAGCACATCATCAGGAAGAACCTGACTGCGTTTGGTTTGCGAGAGGATCTCATCGACAAGCTCGGGCACGGTTGGATCAAGAGCACTTAGCAAGTCTAAGCGCTCTTTAAATCCCGCAGCAGTCTTCTTCTTGGAGCAGAGATCGACGCCATTGACAGCTTTAAAGGCCACTTCAGGATGTGCTTCGCGGAGCCTCCCTTGCCATTGCTTGTCCTGTCGAAGAAGACTATCCACTTCACGGATTTTAGGAAGAATAAAGAAGCTTTGTTTGCTTAGCCCACGGCCGCAAATGCGACGGTGACTGGCGTTAGCCAACTCATAGGTTGTTGCGGCGAGCACACCCCGAACAGGTGTTGGGAAAACGGAGCTCGAGAAAGTCCGTCCGAGGAATTTTCTGGCGGCAATGTCACAGCCGCGACGCTCGGTTGAGCTGAGCCCAATAGGGATATCGATGAAGGCGCGGCGGCAGCTACTGGCATAAACAAGCGCGCGGATAGATGCTTCTATGCGCCAAGAATAACCAGTGGGTTTATCCCAGATGCCAAGCCAGCCGGCTCGACAGCCATCAATGCCTAGTGTGCTCAAGTAGAGTCGTCTCCGCTAGATTTGAAGCAGGATAGCGGATTCCAGGACTTAAATGTCGCTTAGGACCGTTCTGAGTGGGGCTACCCCCCCCGTTCACCGCCTAGCGTAAATCGTCGGTGCGAATGTTGTAAAAGGGTCGAGTAGAACCGTCATCCTGAATGGCTAGATACTCGGTTTTATCAGGATTGGTGATTACCACCTCGATTTGCTGGAAGAGAGGTCGTCGCACAAAGGCAATGGTCCAGCCGAATTGCTCTTTGGAGGTAAGGGTCACATTTTGCTCGAAGCTGAGCAATCGGTTGAGATCACCCGGGCGTGCGTTTTCCCGGCCGCGCCGTTCGCTGACATCCTGTTCTTGATGAAGTGCCCCACTTGCCATTGCTTGCACGATCTACCCCCACTTGGTACGCCAATGTGTTAGCTATAACTCTGCTTGCGGTTGGGAATCCTCTTGGAACTCCCCATAGGCTTAAGATAGTTGCTGTCGCAGTAAACAGAAAGTGCCAAACATCGGGACTGTGAGGCAGGTCACATAAATCAGAGCAGCCAGGGTGATACCTCGTGACTGTTGGCAATGACGACCTGCTGTGCTTTTGGATCGTCTAAGGGTTCCCCGGCATTGATATTGAGCAGCTGCATCAGATAATTGACCAGTCGAGCCCGGACCCGAACTGTGAGTTCGCTGTTTTCCATACCGTAGTCCACGGCAATCACCTCTTGTTGTTCACTGCTCAAACGAGGGTCGGGAGCCAGCTTTATGTCAATAAATCGGTGCCAGTCTTTGTCGTTGGCAGGATCGATATCAGATTCTCCCAGCAGCTCAGGCGTGCCTCTAAAGCGACTGAGCACGAAGTCCCTGAAATCCCTGTTCTTCTCACACCACCCTCTGACGTGCCAGCGCAAGCCCGTCCAAACAAGTGTGTGCGGTGCAATGATGCGACCCTCGCGGTCGGGATTGTTGAGAGAGACATAGTCCACCTCAATTCTCTGCCGCTCTCTCGCTGCCAGCACAAGGGGCCGCAGGGTATCTGGAGAGACCGGCCGAATAGGGGGGGAGAGTACGTCGACCTGATGGGTGGGTAGAGCGATGTCACTGAAGGTCTGATGCAGTTCACTGCGGTGTGCCAGCAGTTGCAGATACTCCTCCGACAGACCGCGAGTCACTGCTGGGGTGAAGGTGGGTGAGGGCTCGTAGCCTTTCAGGTATTTGTTGTAGAGGAGATTGCCGGCTCCCACTTCCCTGTTATAGACATTGATATCCTTGCTAGCTTGTTGGCGTCCGATGCCGAATGTCTCTACCAGGTGGCGAGTGGTAAGCCGACCTTCCCACAGGGCAATGAGTTCGATAAATCGGTAACGGGACAATAAATCCCAGCGATAGGGCAAATGCTGCGTCATCGCTACAGCGTATCAAGAATTAACTGAATGTCATCAACTGTGGTGCGCGGATTGACGATGCAAAACCGTAATACCGTCTCTCCATCATGCTTGGTGGTGGTTACGAAAGCGAGGCCATCCTCCATCAACTTTTCGCTCCAAGCGCTATATTCTTCTGGGCTCCAACCGGGACGGCGAAAGACGCATATCGATAAGTGCTGCTCAACTACCATCTCGAGGCGAGGATGTCGTTCGATCATTGCCGCGGCTTCCTTGGCGACGTCAATGGTTTTCTCTACCGCCTCGGTGTAGGCCTTGGTTCCGTGGGTGGCCAGGCTGAACCAGAGAGGCAGCCCGCGCGCTCGTCGAGAGAGGTGATGAGCGTAGTCTGATGGGTTCCAGACGCCGTCATATAGCACCTCTAAATAATCGCCTTTTTGTTGATGAGCCCGTCTCGCGGTCGCGGGGTCGCGGTAGAGCAGTGCGCAGCAGTCAAAGGGCGCGAACAACCATTTGTGGGGGTCCACGATAAAGCTGTCTGCGCGCTCGATACCATTGAAATCCTGTCGCACCGAGGGTGCGGCTAGGCCTGCGGCTCCGTAAGCCCCGTCCACGTGCATCCAGAGGTTTTCACGCTCGCAGACATCGGCTATGCCTGTCATATCGTCGATGATGCCCAAATTGGTTGTGCCAGCGGTGCATGCCACTGCAAATAGTCGCGATCGATCTTCGGGCGAAAGATCTGCGATGACAGCGGACACATCATCACCGGTTAAGCGATGTCCGCCGGTTTCGATCAGGTCGGTATCCATGACATGGGTCGCCTGAGCGATCGACGCATGCGCGCCCCTAGATGAGATAACCAGTCCACGAACCTTGCGCTTGTCC
>CAXPOA010000027.1:0-15680 GCA_964218505.1 Luminiphilus sp. | reverse complement strand
GTATCTGCCAATTCGATATCGGTAATGGTCGTGTTGCCCGTATTCGTTACCGTGAACGCATAGGTGATCGTATCCCCCGCACTCACTCCTGCCGTGCCGTCGTCATCGTTCAACCTGCCGGTCTTGGTCAAGGACACCGAAGGATTTGGCACAAACGTGGCAGTCGCTTCAATGGTTGCCGAGGCTTCATCATCCTCCGCCGGAGTGCCACCACCATTATTGGGGGTGGAATCAATGTCAGGCTCGTTGGCGGCCGTGACCTGGGCTGTGTTGGTGATAGCCGAACCTATGGAGTTCACCCCAACATCGTAGGTGAGCGTTTTTGTGTTACCCGCCGCGACGGACAGGTTTGACCAGGTCAACTTGCCAGCGGAGAAGGTACCGGCATCAGAAGCTGTGCCAGTAGCGTAGGTAAGCTCTGCCGGAATGATATCCTCTATCGCGATACCAGTGGCATCAGAGGGCCCGTTGTTCGTGACTTCCAAGGTGTAGGTAACCGTATCTCCCACAACCACTAGGAAGGCACTGGGAGTTTTTTCCAACTCGAGATCAATCTCGGGACTGGGAGATAAGGTGACAGTGGCCTCGTCATCTTCCGATTGATCGCCGTCGTCATTGTTGGGCGATGAATCAGGATCTGGCTGGTCCGACGCGGTTACCTGCGCGGTGTTGGTGTAGGCCCCCGTGGCTAGGATTTTTGCTTGGTAAGTTACATCAACGGAATTACCACTGGCGATGCTATTGATAGTCCATTTCAGACTAGACGCATCGCTCTCGTTTCTACCGTCACCGCCCGCTATAGAGGTCGCAACATATTCATAGCCGCTTGGCAAAGAATCGGTTACCTCTACGTTGGTCGCCGCATCAGGACCATCGTTAGTCAACGTCAGCGTGAAAGTAACAGTGCTACCGACATTTGGGGTCAACGATGGCGTTGATTTGGCGAGACGAAGGTCTGCCTCTAGCGTCCGCGCAATCACAGAATCAGTATCAAAGGTGTTGAAGAGGGTGTTACCCCCGCGGGTTGCTTCGACATAGCTCGTATTGACGTACGACTTGGCCCCGGCCGGTATGGGATCCAGCTCGACTGCCACGTCAATCACCGGATAGGTGTCGGGATCCCCACCCGCAACTGTGCGAGTACACTCCTTATCCTCTGCAGTAGGAACAGCTGGCCCTGCCGTACAGTCCCATCCAGTACCGGCGATCGCCGTGATTTTCATGCCCGGTGGTGGCGCTTCGACGACAGTAATTAAATCTCCCGCCTGAAAAACACCGACCTTGGTGATCTCAATGTCATAGTCGTAGGTTGGCCCTGTAATTGTACCGCTGTCGGGTGTCTTATTAATTTCCAGTAAGGTTGGCGCCGCGCTGGCAGAAGCGATATTGTTTTCCACAACCCCATCAAATAGCTCGACCCGCTGAGTGGCGGCTTCATAGGTGCCGTTGTTTGGCGCTGATACCGCGTCAACAATGCGGGTAACGTTAAGATAACGGTCGATCAGATCCTGCTCATCAGCCTCAGCACCAGTTGGCAGCCCAACGGTAATCGTATAGCTCACAGCCGCCGTTTGATTGATAGCCAGCGCTGGCAAATTCCACAACAGGATGCCAGTCGCTTCGGACGACCTGGCACTCAGCGACATGGTTACGTCACCTGAGTAGGTGAAACCGCTTGGTGAGGAGTACCCCGGAGGAAGGATGTCATCCACCAGCACAGCGGCTGACGGGTCAGGACCATAGTTGGTAATCATCAACTGGAAGGTCGCCTGGTTTTCGCTAATACCGGTAACCAGCTTACTTATCCCCAAATCCCAATCAGGCGGTGGCAAGCTCGCACAAGATTGGTTGTTGCTGACATCGTCGTCTTCTGTGGTGATCACTGCGCAGTTTTCATAGGGGTTTTCGCCCACGACGTTATTTACCGGCGCAACCTGAAAACTGAACGTAATGTAATCGCCGGGGGCAAAATCCTGGTCCGGACTTGGTGTCCAAATAACGTATCTCTCGCCCGAGTCATATCCGGCGTCGCCAAGGTCTGGGCCACCATCCTGGGCCGCCGAAAGATTATAAAACTGAACTTGCTGCTCTACCTCTACCCCACCCGACTGCTCGGCTTTTAGGATTCCGGCAGAACTGAACTCCTGTATCTTGAGCTGATTGCGGGCTCCACTCTTGGTCTTGTACCCAATCGGCAATTCATCCACGATCTCAAAACCAATCGTTGAACCGCCTGAAAATGTGTTTGTTCCCTCGTTAGTAATCGTCAAGAAGAACTCATCCTGGGCGGCGGTATCGGTGGATTTTGTGATGCTCAAATCCCCAACAGAAACGATTGGGTTGCTATCGACAGTAAAAGTGAGGGTCGCGCTTTCGTAATCAGCGTTATAGTGATAGCTACTGCCAGAAAAGTCATAAATCAACGCCTGCCCTGTCACGGAACTGGCAAAATTTTCGGATACCGCGATGCTATATGTCTGCTTAATTACGCCGCCGTACTTACCCGTACCAGCACAGCTTAGATTATTGTGATAATTGCTATCCGCGCTGTTGGGGTCGTTTTCCCAGCCACACCCGTCGGCGTACAATCTAGCGACCGCACTTGGGTCGGTGCCACTGTTGGCGGAGTAAGTCGTGGCAACCGAATTAATCGTGAATAGATCCGGCGGCAACGCCAAGAACACCTCGAGCTGCTCATATCCCTGTGTCGCCGTCTTCGCATCGAGCACTAGTTGAATAGTATCTCCAGGCTTTACCGCGATAGAGCCGCCTGGCGTTACGGAAGTGCCATCAACTGAGAACCCGAGAACAGCATTGCGATTCTGGGAGACGAGATATTCAACATACAGCTCGCGCTCCTCGTCCAACCCCAGCGTGGAGCCTGCATTCGCTGTCTCCGCAATTTTTGTGCCGTCTAACGCCGAGTCATTGGGGGTAGCGCTATCGTCCCAGAGCTCAATGTGGAAGTCCCGTGTGAAATCGTAGGCCGCGCTAACCTGCTCTATCTGCACCCAAAAATAGACGTCCTCGCAGGTCCCATCTGCAACATCGGGCACCGGCAGCTCATCAATGCCCTCACCGTCATTGCTCGTGATAGGGTCGCCATTGCTATCGGTATCGTTCCAGTTGACTGTGGAGTCCCACAGATGAATGTATTTCGTTGAGGGCGACTCATCCCAAACGAAGACAGCCTTGTGCCCTGTAAGTTCAGATCCATCAGAATTACAAACCTCAACGCCAACCGGATAGCGGTCGGGAGGAAAAACCTGTGGTGCGGGTTGCGCTGTGGCAGGTTTATTGCTGTCGAGTCCAATCACATTCCACGTGATGGGTTCAATCGTAATCGCAGCGGTGCTAGCGTTTGAAATTAAAACGAGACTCGCAAGACTGATCCCCGTGACTTTAGTCTTCAGAGACTGCTTTAACCAGAAGTGTAAGGGAAGCATAAATCCACCATTTGCAAATGGCCTTCCCTGACCAAACCAAAGCCTCGCATTTCCTTGGCTTTCAAAACGACTACCGATAGTCGCACGTAGGCTGGATAGAATTATCGCTTATCCAACATTTGTCTATTATAGACGGCGAGTATAGTATTTAGGTGCTAACGATAAACGAGGATGGTGGTCAAAATATACCGGTAAACAATCAAAACTCAATCGAACCACGGCGTAGAAATCGTGGCCGATATTTAGTGGGCATTCACACAGTCGTGTTAGTCCGAAGCCAATTCAAAAGCGCCATATTGACGACATCAGGCTTCTCTTGATTGAGAAAGTGGCCAGCGCCGGCAATCCGCTGAAAGCGTAACCCCTCCGGGAAGTCTTCCGAACACATCAGCTGCTCAAAAATCGCGGAGTCTATACAACCATCAAGTTCACCCGATAGTGCCAACGTGGGTACAGGCACCTTAAAAAAAGCCTCTTCGATCGGCTGCGTTAGCGCCGACAACGTCAAGCCAGCCCGGTAGTAGCCGAGTGCCGCCGCCACTACCCCGGGTGCCCTCAATGACTCGATAACGTTTTCAAGGACACCTTCCTCCGGCGTCCAGCCAGGGCTCCAGGCCCGCCAAAGCCGCTTGATAAAGCTAAAGTCCTTTCTTTGCACCCAGTAATCCGAGAAACCTTTCAGCTGAAAAAAACCCATGTACCAAGAAAGCCGGAGCTGCTTCAGGTAGCGCGTGCCCTGCCGACTAAACCGTCCCGCATGCGGAACCGCCATGGTTGTGACGCTATGTAGTCGCTCTGGACAGGCGGCTCCAACGGCATAGGCAATAGCGGCACCCCAATCATGACCAACAAGATGCACCTTCGATTCGTCTAGTTGATCAATTACGGCAACAAGGTCGGCGGCCAAGGCCCCCATCGAATAGTCACCATTTTCTGGGATTGAACTTGGCTCATAGCCCCGCAAGGTCAGGGCTATGGCGCGATATCCCGCTTCCGCAAGCGCGGGGAGTTGGTGTCTGAAGGAGTTGGCGTTATCGGGAAAACCATGCAAGCAAAGCACCACCGGACCCTGACCCATAGCGAGGGCCGAGAAGCGCAGGGGGCCGTTGGAGAAGGTGAGAGTCTCGACGTCCATAAAAAGCTGCCTAGCGCCAGCGAAGGTTGTGACGCCCTAGATCGGCGACCGATCTTGCGCCCATCAGCTTCATATCACGCTCAATTTCCGTTCGCATATTAGAGAGCGCCTTCTCCACACCCTGCTGACCGGCAGCCGCAAGAGCATACAAATACCAACGCCCTCCTGAACAAGCTTTTGCACCAAGAGATAGCGCCTTCAAGACATGGGTACCCCGCTGAATACCTCCATCACAGATGACGTCAATATCACTACCCACAGCATCAATGATTTCCGCGAGCGGGTCGAAGGGCGCACGAGACCCATCGAGCTGTCTGCCCCCGTGATTAGATACCATAATAGCGCTCGCCCCTATCTCTACCGCACGTCTTGCATCCTCAACCGACATGACGCCCTTGAGGCAGAAAGGCCCTCCCCAACGTTGGCGAATGTCGGCTGCCGCGTCCCAGTCCATCGACTGATCAAGCATGGAGGAAAAATAATCGGATACCGATACGCTAACGTTGGACCCCTCTGGAATATGATCCTTTAGGTTTGAAAGCTCAAAGGGCTCTCTGAATAAATAGTTTGCCGTCCAGGCAGGATGCGTCGCAAAACTCAACACACTGCGCGGCGTCAGGCGCGGCGGCGAGGTAAATCCCGTTACCAGATCGCGCTCCCGGTTTCCTCCCACAATGGTGTCGACCGTCAGCGCAAGCGCATCAAAGCCCGCCTGCTTACAGCGCTCGATCATGCCGTAAGTCAGGTCTTTATCCTTGTGATAGTAAAGCTGGAAAATTTTTGGGGTTTTTATCGTTCGCGCAATTTCCTCGATACCCACGGTCGCCAGGGACGAGATGCCAAACAGGGTGCCGTAAGCCTCCGCCGCACGACCCACTGCCCGCTCTCCGTCGTGGTGAAACAGACGTTGCAACGCAGTGGGAGAGAGAAAGAGTGGTAGGTCCAACTCGATCCCCATCACGCGGGTCTTCATATCAATCGATTCGACACCGGCGAGAACACTGGGTACCAGATCGCACTGATCGTAGGCTGCAGTATTGCGACGATAGGTGACTTCGTCATCCGCTGCGCCATCAATGTAATGAAAAATAGGACCGGGCAGCCGACGCTTGGCAAGTTTGCGAAACTGCTGGGTATTGAAGCATTGCTTTAATGACACGATTTCACGCCCGCTACAGGTCTGCTTAACACCTTATATGTGGTCACTACTTACCGGGAACTTTGTCCAGCCCGCGCCATGGGGTTCCCTGACAGGTCGGCAGGTTTTTGCAGTCTGATGTGCACCCTCGGCAGGGCAAAGGGGGTTGCGGCGGCTTTTCCATGACGATGTCCGGGTGATCCATTTCTGTTTAGCCAATTCGCTGCGGGAGCGGGCTCTCGACCGACGGAAGTATAGCGGAACCTCACCGCCGGCGCGAAAAGATCAATGCTCAATCGTCGGTCTGAGGAAGCTTTTTAATCGAGTCAAACCAGGGAAGTGCGCAAACTGTAGCCTCACGCCACTCACCGCCAATATCCAGCGATACCGTTGTTCCAGGCTCCGCAAGATCAACGGGCAAGTTAACCAGAGCAATATTGTGCTCCAGTCGCGGGGAGTAACAGCAGCGGGTGATATGCCCGACTTTCTTACCTGCCACCTGAATATCCCAAAACTTGGGATTGCCGGGAACAGGGTCCCCGCCAAAATTTGCCCCTACCAGACGGCGGGTGGGGCCCGTCGCTGCAATTTTCTGAAGCGCAGCCTTGCCGATGTAAGGATAGGGTTTATCAATGTCGAGCAGGTGGGCCATACCTATCGTGAAGGGGTTGTCGGTAGGCGCTATGTCAGAGAAGTAAGACAACAATGCACCCTCCACGCTCCGCACCAAAGAAGGACAGGCAGGCCTGATATCGTATTCCGCACCGGCTTCCATGCAGAGATTCCACAACTCGGTCCCGCGGCTACCGTCTCGCAAGAAGATCTCGTAGCCAAACTCACCGCTCCATCCCGTGCGGCTTAACACCACAGGAATGCCTGCCACCTCCAGCTCGTGAAAGTGGTAGTACCCCATCTCTATCGCAATATCACCGAACAACTTCTGCGCCACCTTCCCGGCCAAAGGGCCCTGAAGCTGGAGCGGCGAGACGTCAGGCTCACTTACGTGAACATCCATATCCACCTGAGTTGCTACTGCCTTCGCCCAGAGCAACACATCCCCGTCACCGGGAGACAACCAAAACTTGTCCTGTGCCAGACGCAGCAGCACCGCGTCATTCACGATACCTGCATCGTCATCCAGAAAGATCACGTAGCGCCCCCGACCGACAGGGCAACTGGCAATGTCTCTCGGGGTAAGAAGTTGCGTGAAGGCTTCCGCATCGGGACCAGAGATTTCGATCTGCCGCTCAGCAGCTACATCCCACAAGGTCACTCCCTTCACGAGCGCCCAATATTCTGCCTCCGTGTCTCCATAGCTGGTGGGCATATACATGTGGTTATAGACCGTGAAGGCGGTGGCTCCCGCTGCCCGGGTGGCATCGTAAAAGGGAGACTGACGGACTCGGGGCCCTATCGTGATCGCTGGGGGGGTATTGGTGTTCATAGCGGCAGTTACTCTTATTCTTGCTGATATTGGACTTCACACACCGGGTGAGTCGGGAGCAATCAAGCAGCCACACGGTGTCGCAGAAAAATAAGGACAAACGCTGAAAAAGGGAAGCGAAATTGGGTCTTTTCGCGACTTTTCCTTGTGCGAAACCACTCGCTTCTGGGCTTACCGCGCGCTCCCGATGAAGAATTCAGATTGTGGCGTCACCGAGCCGTTCGGACTTCTGCGAGCAGCCCCTGGAGCCAGTCACCGCTAGGCGTTCGCTCACCTGCGCAAATAACCCAATAGGGCTTACCGCTCCAGGAGGATTTCGTGGCGAGCCTATTAATAAAGTCTTCCGCTGTATCGACGTAGCGTTCGCCCCGCTCATATTTAAGGGCCAGATGGCTCGCCGCGTCTGTCGAGCTGTGAATCGACCCGTTGCGCTCAAAGTCACAGCCGCTCTCGGCTACTTTCTCCAGCAACAGGCCGATCTCCCGATCCACCTCCGGTTCAACACCGAGCACTGACGACGCCGATAAAATCGTGGCGACTATACCCACCCCACAGGTACTCCAAAAACGCCACTTAAGCGTCATGTAGTTTTACTCGTATCCATAGAGGATTGTGATCTGAGGTATCAACCTGTACGACCCTTGAAGATTCCACCTCAAGTCCTCGAACATAAAGGTGATCGATTGGCCGAGAAAATATTGCGGTCCGGTAATCTGGATCAAAAGAGATTCCGGCGAGACCAAACTGGCCTAGAAAATCCTCCAGCCACTCGGTCCGCTGCTCGCTCCAGGTGTTGAAGTCACCGCCAACAATCAGTGGTCCAGGATGACTGGCTATGACTCGACCGATCGCCTCAAATTGGGAGGTGTATGCATCCAATCCAAGGGCAAAATTAATTGCATGAACGTTAACGATGAGTAGCGTTAGAGGCTCCGCTATCATCCGGTTGATCAGCTCTGCCTGCTGACCATCTGATGTGACATCACCCGGTGGCTCCGCACTCTCCGCAGCTGCTAATTGAAATCGCGCTAGAGAAGAAGCTTTCGGCGTCCCCAGCCATGGTTCGATTGCTGTTAAGGCGCAATCACTCGCTGCCGCCCAACGACTCGCCGTCAAGACGCCAGTTTTACGATTGCCTTGTTGATAACCGGGGGCAAAATATTGGGTAAATTTTTGTTTTGCTGGCAGTGAGAGTTGCTCCTGCCCTGACTCCAGCGCTGCCTCCTGAAAAAGAACAATATCGGCCTCTGGCAGATGATGGGTAAGATCAAAAATCCAGTCGGCATTTTGCCCCTTTTCAATATTCCAGGTCAGCAGCGAAAACTCACGGCTGATTGGTTCGGCCCGGTAAGACAGCTCCGGATCGAACAGCTCATTGCAGCTATCGGGGAAGGCCTGCCATCCATCTTCATCCCCAGAGATCGAGTCGCCAGCTTTCCCTGGCACAACGGCTTCATTATCCGAGTTTGCGCAAAGTACGACTCCCACGAGTGTTAAAGCGACACAGAAGACGCGGGCAGACCCCACCATGATTACTCGCCCTCGATCAACCACATGACACGGATCACTCGATCCGAAAACCGGAAGATGAGACCGGCGCTCCCTAACCCCGCTTGCCGATAAACGGGCTTGCTTTCAGCATCGAGATAATTGCCGGGGGCATCTCCCACTGGCGACAGCGTGTAGGCGCCGGTGTCGCCTACCAAAATAGATACATACCCTTGTCGCTGAGAAAACGTACACGGTAACCGCTGAATTTGAGCTTCAGGTGCATCCAATTCTATCTCGCACTGGGCCGACGCAGAATCTGCGATCCCGGTGGCAGGCAGCAACAGCACGCCAAGCAAAATCCAATCTAGGGAGCTGCATGTCCTGGTGACAAACAACCCCATCCGCACCATTACCTGCAGAGGGAAAACCACTAAGCCAAAAGCTAGTTTCAGCAGGTCGACACCAGTCAAGGTGTTTCCACTCTGAAACATAGGCCGGCGTTGGCCTCAAGTCGGTCAATTAAGGCCTGACCCATAGCAGCTGCGGGAGTCCAGATACCGCCGCCGGCAAGATCCGGATTGTGCAAAAGACAAAGGGCCGACTCGGCCAGCATCTTCGATGTTGAGCCATAACCGGGATCCCGATCTCCCGAAACACTGGTCATCAACAGATCTCCCGATTCGGTTTGCGCCACAAAAATCGCTTCGTAACTGCCGTTCTCACGCTCCTCCTTGCTTGGCCCCTCACCCGGCTTTAGAGGACTCTTTGCTAGAGAATCGTCCGCGGCAACGAATTCAGCAGCCGCCTTACCTTTATCTCCATCGCCAGTCAGAAGCATCTCGTCATAGCTGAAATCCTCACCGTAAGGATGCCCCATCAAGAAGTTGGATCGATGCACGTTTTTGGTGTTAATCGGCGCCATGACAAAGGGGGCGGACCAGCTTTTTAACTCTTCTTCATAAACGGGCTTGTTACCATCAGGCTGCTCCGGCCCGTTAAAGCCCTCCGCCAGCGAAAAGGGATTCATAAGAATACCAATCAGGTTTCGGTTTTCTGCAGCCGCCGCCATGGTTGCCCGCAGGGACGCGATAGTTCCACCTGAAAACGCCCCGTTCATTGATTTCACTCTTCCTTTGACCCGACTAACGGTCTTGCCCGTCACCGCTTTAGCATGTTCCTGCAAATGGAAAATACCGAGATCAAAGGGAATCGAGTCGAAACCGCAGGAGTGAACGATTCGCGCTCCCGAGGCTTTGGCAGCCGCACTATATGTCGCGATCGTCTCATGCATCCAGCCGGGCTCGCCTGAAAGATCCACGTAGTCAGTGCCGGCTTCGGCACACTGCTTCACCAATTCGTTTCCGTAGAGTTGATAGGGGCCAACCGTAGTGATGACGACTCGAGTCGACCCTACCATCGCGGCGACTGATCCGGGGTCATCGCTATCGACGGCGACTATCGGCACACTGTCACCGATCCCCATTTCGCTGCGCACAGCCGCTAGTTTCTCAAGCGACCGGCCTGCCATCGCCCAGCTCAAACCCGACTCCCCGTAGCGCTCATTGAGGTACTCGGCCACTAGGCGACCCGTGTAACCGGATGCACCAAAAACCACGATGTCGTATTGTCTGTCGCTACTCATGAAAATCCTCAGCCGATGAATTAGAAAAAGAAAAGAAGCGAGATTCTACCTGAGGTATAAAAGGGGTGCTAACTTCACCCTCGAAGCGATAGACCCCAACCATGTTAGAACACCAACGCCTGTCCGATTGGTAAGAGACCCCAAAAACACATGACACAGCGTCACGCCCCGGCTACCGAACGCAATAGAGCGCCAATTCTAGAAGTACTTCAGCACCATCTTCCACGAGACGGTGCAATCTTGGAAATTTCGAGCGGCACAGGCCAACACGCAAGTTTCTTTGCACCCTTTTTTGCGCCCAGACAATGGTTGCCTAGTGACGTCGACGAGGACAATCTGGCTTCCATCGCGGCGTGGCGAGACGCCTCGCCCGCGGATAACCTGCTTGCCCCGGCACGCATTGATGCAAGTGCTTCCGACTGGTGGCAGCAGGCTTGGCCAGTCGATCAAATGATTAACGCCATCGTGAACATCAACATGATTCACATTGCCCCCTGGACATGTTGCGAGGGCCTCCTCCGAGGGTCTGAACAGCTACTCTCTGCGGGTGGCGTGCTCTATCTCTATGGCCCGTTTAAGCAGGGTGGCCAGCACACTGCCGCGTCTAACGAGGCCTTCGATACTCACCTGAAAAATCAGAACCCCCTATGGGGGGTTCGTAACCTGGAAAGTGTCATTGAACTTGCTGCCCAACATGGACTCGAGCACCACGCCACTGTCGAGATGCCGGCGAATAACTTATCTGTGGTCTTTATTCGTCAGTAAGAGAAACGCTAGCCAAATGGCTACCGTCATTGCGCTGCTGTAGCGCGATATGCACACGTCGCTCAAGCGCGTAGGCATCGTGATCGCCCTCATCTGCCAGAGATGCACTCTCTCCAAGAGCTGACACCTGCAGCCTGCTTGTTTGAATGCCTTGCGCAGACAGCTGGTCCGCCACACGCTGCGCGCGGGCCCTCGAGAGTGCCATATTGGCCTGACTGTTTCCTCGAGGATCTGCGTAACCGGTGATCTCAACGTCAACCTCAGGATTCTTTGCGAGGAATGTCGCGAGCATATTCAAGCGATCGGTGCCCCCTTGGGTAAGCGTGCTGTCACCCGTCTTGAACAACATCTCCAACTGGAGTTGATCCAAAGCCATCCGGGCGAATCGCTGCTGTGACTCACGAGCCCCCGCCAGCTCCAACTCCAACGACTCCAGTTCGAGATTAGCTGCAGCAAGCGCTGTTTCAACTTCCCGGAGCTCTTCAGTAGCCACAACATAGTTATCCGCATCCTTCACTTTAGATGCCAGCCAACTGCCGCCAAAAATACCGGCGACCAAACCGACAGGACCCGCCGCTGCGGTGGCAACTGCGACAGTCCCAATCGCGGTCAACTCCTGTTTAGTCTGGGTTTCTATGGCGTGAGCGGTTTGTAAAGTCGTCAAGCCTAACGTGCCGAGTAGCAGGCCGGCTGTCAGTTTCCGTTTACGTGATGATGCGGTGTGCATGATTGTCTCCTGTGATGAATAACACCTCATGGTGTCAGTTGAGTTATTTCACAGGGTAAAAATGGCTTGGAGGCTGAGAGATTGTGCGTCCTTAAAGAGGAATTGTGCTGAATCCTGTCAGCCCATGAAGTATCGGAGCAGCCAGAAAATTCCCATGGCGGCCAGCAACCCGGCCAACACATTTCGCGTCCGAGCGACCACCACAGCGGCCAGAATAAGGCCCGATAGCTCTGGCATTCCCACTACCAGAGCACCCTCGGGTCCGGTCAGCATGGTCATGACCAAGGCCCCCATTACGGCAGGCGCCACATACTCAAGAAGACGCAGTGCCAGAGGAGGAAAAGAATGTTTTGCCAGAGAAACAATAAAAATGGCACGCATGCCATAGCCCACCAGACCCACGCAGAGGATTGTCAGCAACACAGTCATCGGCGAATCCTCTCGAGGATCAGGCCGATCAAAATAGCCAGAAAAGCCGCCACCAACATACCCGATCGATTCGGCAAATCCGCGAGTGCCAACGTGACCAACATCGCCACCAGGGCGACAACCACTTTCTCCCAGCGATCGATCGACAAGGCCAGCAGTCCCAAAAATAAAACCGGGGTCGCAAACGCCAGGCCCCAGCTCTCGGGAATAATGGGGCCAATGAATAACCCCAATCCGGTGAAGCTCAGCCACAGTGCCCAGAAGCTGAACCCCGAGGCGAGGTAATAGCGACGGAAATAGTCGGGATCACGATTATCCAGAGTAACCGTCAACGCGAACACCTGATCAATAAGCATGTAGGATCCTAGCCATCGAAACCAGCGCGGCTGATCCTGGAAACGGGGCGCCAGCGTGATGGAGTAGAACAAATGGCGGGCGCCAACAATGAGTGCCGCGGTGGCAGCGGCTGCCAGAGAAGCACCTTCTCCAATAAGGGTCACCAGAGTAATCTGCGCAGCCCCACTAAACATGATTGGCGAAGTGCTCCACCCGAGTAACGCAGGCAAGCCAGACTCATTTACCACAATCCCAAAAACCAACGCAAAAGGGATGGCAGGCAGGAAAAGGATGAGGGTATCTAGCACCGCCTTTTTTATAGGGCTCTGTGTCATGGATCAATACGCGGTTGAGAGCCGACAGTTTACACGGTCAGCAGGAAAGTGACGGGGCCGTCGTTAATCAGACTCACCCGCATATCAGCCCCAAATTGTCCTGTGGCGACATGGGGATGCTGGCTGCTTAGCTCCTCTACCAACGAATCGAAAATCGCCTCCGCTTCCTTGGGTGGCGCTGCCGAAGAAAAGCTCGCGCGCTTCCCTTTTTTGGTATCGGCCGCAAGGGTGAACTGGGAAATCATCAACAGACCGCCATCAACATCAGCGACCGACAGATTCATCTTGCCTTCCGGGTCCGAGAAAACCCGATAGGACAGCAGACGCTCCGCCATGCGCTGACCTTGAGCCTGGGTATCCCCCTTTTCAATACCGACAAACACCAGAAGACCATTTTCGATTTCGCCAACAATATCCCCAGCGACCGATACCGATGCAGAGCTGACCCGCTGAATAAGGGCTTTCATGAGCAATTAAGTTCCAACTGTAGAAGACCGATCAAAGACTGCCGCACCTCTTCGGCGTAGGGCACCGCCTGACCTTGACCCCACACGGGCCCCGGCCATGCTGGGTCAGTTTTTCGGCGGCCAATAACGTGGACATGAAGCTGGGGCACGATGTTACCCAAGGTAGCCGTATTGACCTTATCAATATCCCATAATCGACTGAGAACCTCGCCGGCAAAGACAGCTTCATCGAGCAACTGATGGCGCTCGCCGACCTCAAGATCTGACCACTCGACAATGCCGGATCGCTCAGGCACCAACACCAGCCATGGGAAGCGGCTGTCGTTCATGAGAAGCACCCGACTCAATGCCAAGACGCCGACGTCATCCGCGGCTTGGGACAGCCGGTGGTCAAGCTCGAATACCGAGTGGTTCATCAAAAGAGAGCTGGCTGCTTGCTGTAATCCGCGATGACATGAAAGCGGTACTCGCCTCCTGACATAATCGCTTCTTCAAAAGGAACAACCCAGGTAACGGTTTTTCCATCAGACGATAAAACTCCGTTTGTCTCGACAATTCGCGGCGCACGGAGGGACCAGGTGATGACGTGGCCAGAAAAATTGCTGGCGATCATTTGTTTGATCGTCCCGCCAAGACCACCTTCTCCCGAGCCATCCAGCTCGTCCTCGTCGAAGCGATAAACACTTGTAATCTCCACTTGATTGTCGTCGAGCACCCTGAGGTTGAGTACATCGGCGTCACCAGTCTCCCGCACCAGTTCGGCTGACAGCTCCTGGAAACGCTCTATTGGGCCCGCGACTGTGTAGCCACAAATTAGGGTGCCGTCGACCATCTCTCGCGTCTGCTCTCGCTGAAGACCCGGCGGCACTGCCTCAAGAAAACCTTCTGTCTGGCACAAGGCGGTGGTATCCATCTCTTGCTCCTCCGCTAGTGCCAGAAACTCGGCATCAAAGGCGAGCAGAAAACGAAACTGTGCCCTGCCATCCTCATCCAATTCAAAGGTCTGATTGATATCGAAGCAACCGCTTAATGTCATCAGTGACACGAAGACACTGGCGAGGACGCAATGTTTAATGATCATAGGCAAATCTCTTGTCGGGGGTCGCGAAGCTAGAACGGTATCAAGGTATACCCCTGCTGCTGAAGTTCAACATGGGTAGTCATCGCCGATACCGCCATAACCACATCCTCACGGAACTCGCTGGGGTCCATTTGCCTGAATGCGGCCGTTTGGGAACACAGGTAAACTGTCACCCCAGCCTCGTGGAGCTCATCAAGTAATGCTGTATTGGGATTCGGGCTACTGAATCGTGCCTGATAGGCTTTATCGGTCAACAGATCGTTGGCCGCCATGCCGTGCACGATAACCGCAAATTCAATATTTTCTGGAGGGATACCTTGCTGCGCGTGCATGTTTAGAAAGCGAGCAACGGAGGTCAGCTTCCTACTCTGATCTCCCGGAAATTCCGCGGTCTCACCTACGTCAATGGATACCTTGTAATGGGTCCCAGGATCCAAATTGAATGAACCTGGCGGCGGCGTCAGTACCGGGCCAAAGGAAGGAACCGTGGGTCCGGTTTGGGGTTGGGCGAGAACCGGACCAACCAGCATCCCCATTAAAAGACACTGCAACAAAACCCTACCTGATCGTATTACCCACATGCTTTCTCTCACTTTCATAACTTGTTTACGGGTATTGCGAGTCCCGCAAAAATGAGTCCACTCGATTACTGTTCGCAGCCATCGAGTGCACCCGACTCAAATGCGAGAGCCTGATTCACCCAACCACTGGCATAAAAGGAGAACCGCTGAAGGTGCGTTAGCAGCTCCTTATCGAGAGATGCTACCGCCTGCTCTCCTCCAAAAATACCGATAAGCCGATCCACCTCAGCTTCATACCCGGAACCGACCCACTCAAAGGTCGCGTCATCGACAAATCGGGGCGGTGCCTGCTGAGCCAAGGTGTGATCTAAATGATCCCCCAGCGCTTTCGAGTCTGCGGTTAATGCGATGATATCCGGCCCCGATCGCAAACAGGCGGCATCCTCAAAAGACAGTGCTGTCATGAGCGGACCTTGCCAGGCCTTGGCCGACTGGGCGTTTTTCGTTCGCTGTAATTGATAAGACTCAAGCACGCCATGTCGGTTGGATACCAGCTGAATTGCGTCAGCGGTCTTGCCTTGTATCACCAGCCAAATTGAGGACATCAGACTTACGCCAGGCAACGGATCAGTGTGATAGGGCTGAGTCAGATCTCCGATATAGTGAAGAGCCCACCCCATGAAGCGCCACCCCCAATAGTCATGCCCCGTTTCAAAGGCGAGC
>CAXPOA010000026.1:0-47549 GCA_964218505.1 Luminiphilus sp. | reverse complement strand
GAGTTTGAGCTGAAGGTAGCCCGCTTTTTTCAACGAGGGGGTGGTGGACTCAATGTGACTCTTCCTTTCAAGGAGCGCGCCTTTGCCATGGCAGATGAGGCTACTGATCGCGCCACTCGGGCGCGTGCTGCTAATTGTTTGATACCGCTGCCAGACGGAAGAATTCGAGCGGACAACACAGATGGTATTGGCATGGTTCGGGACATGGTTGCGAATCTGGGTTGGCAACTATCGGGTCGCAGGATCCTGCTGCTTGGTGCCGGGGGTGCGGTCCGTGGGGTAATGCAGCCCCTATTGATGGAAAACCCTGCGGAGCTGGTTGTTGCCAACCGCACAGCAGTTAAAGCTGAGGCCCTCGCCTTGGAGTTTGCCAATAAGAAAATTTCGGTGCAGGGGTATGGTCTCGCCGCCATCAACGGGCTGTCTTTTGACCTGATTATTAACGGCACCAGCGCAGGCCTTACCGATGAGCTGGTGTCCTTCCCGGATTTCAGTCTGACCGAGCGCGGCTGTTGTTATGACATGATGTATGCAGCCGACCCAACTGGTTTTATGCGTTGGGCCGCGTCCAAGACACCTTGGGCGGTGTCAGATGGACTTGGCATGCTGGTTGAGCAGGCGGCAGAGAGTTATTTCCTGTGGCGCGGCAAGAGGCCAGATACCCGCCAGATTATACAGGCTCTCCGGCACCAAATAAGCATTTAATCGGACTTGCCGCCGTCGTCTAGGTACTGCTGTTTAAGCTTTGCGTAGTTCTGAGCGCTGTACCCAAGGAAGGTTTTTTCCTGTTCTGAAATCGGTCGTACGGGTCGCGCCGGACTGCCAGCGTAAAGCATGCCACTCTCCAATCGCTTGCCTGGAGTGACCAGAGCGCCCCCAGCGATCATGACATCGTCCTCCACGATCACGCCATCCATCACGATGGCTCCCATGCCCACAAGAACTCTGTCACCAATACAGCAACCATGAAGCACTGCGCGATGCCCAACCGTTACATCATCGCCGATGATTAGGGGCCAGCCATCAGGATTGAACTTGCTCGCATGGGTAACATGCAGCACCGAATTATCCTGTACGTTGGTTCGGTTGCCGATACGAATAGAGTGCACATCGGCGCGCACTGAACAGTTAGCCCAGATACTGACATCATCACCAATTTCGATGTCACCAAGCACGGCGGCGCTTGGGTCAATCATGACGCGGGCACCGAGCTTTGGCGTGCTGGTGCCCCAGTGGCGCAGGTTATCCTCCCCGCGATAGGAGACTGTCTTCATAGTTGGTAAGGTCCGTAGTGAGTAGTCCGCGCTATGGATGAGATCGTACAGACACTATCAGATGTTTGTTAAGGATGTGTGCCGGAGTGGATACGCCGCAAAACAAAGAGAGATTTATTGCGGGCGCCGTGTGCCCGCGCTGTGCCGAGATGGACCGTACCGTGGTTAGTGCGGACGGTGAAATACGCCGGTGTATAGCTTGCGGTTTTTCCGAGGGCCGACCCGAGGACAACCCCTCGCCCTTGCCCACTCGGGTATCTCGGCCCGCCGCCCGCCGGGTAGAGACGGCCCCAGAGGTTGTGAAGCTTCTTGACCCGGTGTCCAGCGGTAAAACAGAGGAATAAAGGCGCGATTTTAGGTCGCCACACCCACTATATATGGGGTTAACGTCTATCGAACCACAACATGTGGTACACAAGACCTTATAGATCCGGTAAATAGTCAGTAATACCGCGTATACCCTGCTCAGACCTGCGCATTTGCTGGCTTTTCGCTATAATCCGCGCCGCCGCCTCCGTCAGGTCCGTCTGGGGGCAGTACAAGGCGAGACCGTTTCCAAGACGGCAGCGCCATCAAACGTTGGGGGATCTCCGTGATCACACGCCAATCAAGCCCAAGAGGTTTGGGGATTCGTGCGTGCAGCGACAAGACCATTCGCCCCCATACCGTCAGAGTAGAGAGGCAGAGATGTCAGTTGTAAAACGAATCAGTAATGCGCTTGCAGCCGCAGCGGTATTTCCGTCAATAGCCTTTGGTGACAACCAGGTCAACATGTCTCCCGGCGTCACATCGATTGGCGCGGAGATTTATGACCTTCACATGCTGATCATGATTATCTGCGTTGTGATCGGTATCGGTGTCTTTGGCGTGATGTTCTATTCCATCATCTACCACCGAAAGTCTCGTGGAGTCGTTCCTTCACAGTTTCATGAGAGCACCAAGGTGGAAGTCGCCTGGACCGTCGTGCCTTTTTTGATTCTGATCGGAATGGCGGTGCCCGCAACATCGACGCTGTTGGAGGTTTACGACAACGACGATGCTGAGCTCGATATTCTCATTACCGGTTACCAGTGGAAGTGGAAATATGAGTATCTGGATGAGAATGGAGAGAACGTATCTTTCTTCTCAAACCTTTCTACCCCACAGGAAGAGATCTACAACACCGATGAAAAAGGCGAAAATTATTTGCTAGAGGTCGATGAACCTCTTGTCATACCGGTGAACACCAAAGTCCGCTTTCTGGTAACTGCAAACGATGTTATTCACTCCTGGTGGGTGCCTGAAATCGCGGTTAAGCGTGATGCTATCCCCGGGTTTATCAACGAAACCTGGACCAAGGTACCGGAAGAGGGGATCTACAGAGGGCAGTGCACCGAGCTCTGTGGTGCCTACCACGGTTTCATGCCTGTTGTTGTTCATGCGGTAAGTAGGGAAGAGTTCGACGCCTGGATGGGATCAAAGCGAGCGGACAAAGCTGCGCAGGTGGCTGCTTCCGCCGTTGATCTGAGCCTCGATGACCTCATGACCAGAGGCGAATCCGTGTACAACAGCCAGTGCCTTGCCTGTCATGGTGCTCAAGGCGAGGGCGGCGTAGGTAAAGCGATTGCGGGCAGTGCCATCGCACTAGGAGATGTCGGCGCGCACCTCGATGTAGGAATAAAAGGCGTGGCGGGTACCGCCATGCAGGCATACGGCAGCCAGTTGAGCGACGTCGACATGGCGGCCGTTATCACGTATCAGCGTAACGCGTTTGGTAACAATACGGGGGATGTCATACAGCCCTCGGATGTTGTCAATCACAAGCAAGGTTAAACGGGAGAGATAGCGATGGGAGATCATCATCACGGCCCTGCCAAGGGTATTACCCGCTGGTTGTTCACCACCAACCACAAGGATATTGGCACCATGTATCTGTGGTTCTCGTTTGCCATGTTTATTCTTGGCGGCACCTTCGCCATGATCATCAGAGCCGAGCTTTTCCAGCCGGGTATGCAGCTGGTTGAGCCCGGGTTCTTCAATCAGATGACAACACTGCACGGTTTGGTCATGGTATTCGGGGCGATTATGCCCTCCTTTGTGGGTTTGGCTAATTGGTTGATACCCATGATGATCGGCGCGCCCGACATGGCGCTTCCCCGGATGAACAACTGGAGCTTCTGGATTCTCCCGCCCGGGTTTCTCATGCTCGCTTCCACGTTGTTTATGGAAGGCGGTGCTCCGGCCTTTGGTTGGACTTTTTATGCGCCGTTGTCGACCACTTATGCGGCCCCATCCGTTACATTTTTCATCTTCGCCATTCACGTCCTCGGCGCATCGTCGATCATGGGGTCGATCAACATCATCGCAACCGTCATGAACATGCGCGCCCCCGGCATGACCTACATGAAGATGCCGCTTTTTGTGTGGACCTGGCTAATAACGGCGTTCCTGCTTGTCGCGGTAATGCCCGTGCTCGCTGGAGCCGTGACCATGATGTTGATGGATATACATTTTGGCACCAGCTTCTTCTCGGCTGCGGGCGGTGGTGATCCGGTTCTTTTCCAGCACATCTTCTGGTTCTTTGGTCACCCAGAGGTGTACATCATTATTCTTCCTGCCTTTGGCGTCGTATCTCAAATCATCCCTGCTTTTTCAAGGAAGCCGTTGTTTGGTTACGCGTCGATGGTTTACGCAACCGCTTCGATCGCCTTCCTGTCGTTTATTGTTTGGGCGCATCACATGTATACCGTTGGCATGCCAGTCGCGGGCGAGCTGTTCTTTATGTATGCGACCATGCTGATTGCAGTTCCAACAGGCGTAAAGGTGTTCAACTGGATCACAACAATGTGGCGTGGCGCCTTGTCGTTTGAAACCCCAATGCTGTTTTGTATTGGTTTTCTGGTCTTGTTTACAATCGGAGGGTTCACCGGTCTGATGTTGTCTATTGCGCCGGCAGATTTTCAGTATCACGACACCTACTTCGTGGTCGCCCACTTTCACTACGTGATGGTCGCTGGTGCGGTGTTCTCGATGACGGCTGCAGTTTACTACTGGCTGCCGAAATGGACTGGCAGGATGTACAACGAGACCATGGGCAAGGTCCATTTCTGGATTTCGTTTATTGGTTTCAACATTACTTTTTTCCCCCAGCACTTTGTTGGTCTGGCGGGAATGCCTCGCCGAATTCCCGATTACGCGCTCCAATTTGCTGACTTCAACATGATGTCATCCATAGGCGCGTTCATTTACGGTGCCTCGCAGATTCTGTTCCTGTACAACGTGCTGGCCACGATTATTGCGGGTAAAAAGGTGACTGATGAAAAGGTTTGGGATGGTGCGGAAGGATTGGAGTGGACAGTACCAACGCCGGCGCCCTATCACACCTTTGAAGTGCCGCCGAAGCTCGATCCGGCTCACGCCCACGGTTAAACGCGGGATTAAACGATGAGACTAAGTGCTGACCCAACTACCGATACGGTCCTTAAGCTGGTGACCGTGGTGGTGGCGATGTTTGCCTTTGTTTTTGTTGTAATGGTCCCGTTGTACGACGTGCTCTGTGACGCTTTGGGTATCAATGGCAAAACGTCGGCCCAAGCTTACGTTGCTGCTCCGGCAGCGGTTGATACGGAGCGGTCGGTTACGGTTCAGTTCATTGCGACCAACAACGACAACATGCCTTGGGAATTTCGCCCTCAGATCACTTCCATGGCTGTTCACCCAGGCGCGGCGAACGACACGGTTTTCTTTGCGGCTAACCCAACGATGCAGCGCATGGTTGCACAAGCGATTCCTAGTGTTTCCCCGGCACGGGCCGCTGAGTATTTTCATAAGACCGAGTGTTTTTGCTTTAACCAGCAACCTCTAGAAGGTCGAAGCGATACCCTGATGCCACTGCAGTTTATTGTGGATCAGGACCTTCCCAAAGACATAAAGACAATTACGTTGTCTTACACGTTGTTTGATGTAACAGATCGTGTGAGCGAGCGAATCGCGTCACGATAAGTTGGTAGGGCAAAGCGCCAACCAAAACGAAACGGAGATAGAGATGGCAACCACTGAACAGGCACCGGCAGGCTACGAAAAGTATTATGTGCCGGAGAGCTCAAGTCTTGCGGTGCGCGCAACGATTGGTCTGTTGACGACTGTATTTGGTGCCGGCCTTCTGCTCAACGATATGACATTTGGGGAGCCAGGAGCTGCAAGCCCTGCAAAGTGGGTGTTTATTGCGGGCCTCGTCTTTTTTGTTTTCACCTTGGCATCGTGGTTCGCAACCGCTATTCGCGAAAATCTCCAGGGAATGAATAGTGCACAGCTAGGACAAAGTTATGTGCTGGGCATGTTCTGGTTCATCTTCTCAGAGGTGATGTTCTTTGCGGCGTTCTTCGGCACGCTTTTTTACGTCAGACAGCTGGCCGGGCCCTGGCTCGCTGGCGAGGGCGAGGCGGGTCGAATGAACGACTTGCTGTGGCCTGGTTTTGAATTTACCTGGCCGCCAATGATTACGCCCCAAGAGGCAGTGGGTGGGGTCAACAACCAACCGATAGCAAATAACGGGGCTTTTCTCACCCAGGATCGCTCAATGAGCTTTGCTGACGCCCATCATTGGTATCAGTGGTTGCCCATGTGGAACACTATTATTCTCCTGTCCTCCAGTTTCACCGTGCATGTGGCTCACACGGCACTACTCAATGATCAGCGCGCTAAATTCAATTTATGGCTTGGCATCACCGTAGCTCTTGGCATCATTTTTCTGGGCTTGCAGGCCGCAGAATATTACGAGGCCTATGCGCTGTTCGGCCTCACATTGAACTCAGGCATCTATGGTTCTACTTTTTTCATGCTGACGGGTTTTCACGGTTTCCACGTGGCCATGGGCATGACGATGCTGTTAATCCAGCTTATTCGATCAGCAAAGAATCATCACTTTACGGCCACCGACCACTTCGGTTTTGAGGCATCAACCTGGTACTGGCACTTTGTCGACGTGGTGTGGGTGTTCCTGTTTCTCTTCGTCTATATTCTCTAAGCACCGCGAGAGAGCAGTCGGGGCGCAGAGGCGCCCCTTTTTGTTATGTCGGTGTAGCCAGAGGGCAGCTAGGTGGATTACACCGGTGACGTAGGAAGGATTTAGTTGGTGATGTTACGGTCTTTGTATTCTTGCGATTGAACCGTGCCCGCGTCCCAGGGGTTTCGGTTGCCAAGTTGCCCGGTTGCCACGCCAAAAATGATGACGGCGATCAGGCCGCTGGCGAGGGCCAGCCTAATGCCTAATGACGTGAACAGGCGTTTTTTGTTTGGATCGCCCTGATCGGTCATCAGAAAAAATAGTCCGGAGCCGAGGCTGGCAACGAGAGCAACCATGAAAAATCCGATCAACACTTTTAGCACAATAGGCGTCCTTTTCCGTCTGGATCCATGGGTGACTCGGTAGTGAGTAGTAGAGAGTTTAACGTGAAGGTGGGCATTCTGGTTTTTTCTCTGGAATGGCGCATAACGCTTTTCACCCTGTTGCTGGTACCCGCATTGCTGTGGCTTGGATTTTGGCAACTAGATCGCGCCGACGAAAAGCGCCAGCTGTCAGAACAATTCGAAAAGCGTATAGCTTTACCTCCTTTAACGCTGTCGGACGCGTTGGCACTTGCGAATGACCGTTTAGATCATTTGCGTGATCGCCGAATCCAGTTTAAGGGCACCACGAGTAGAGAGGATTATCTGCTACTCGATAACAGACTCCATCGGGGACAATTTGGTTACGAGGTCATTACTTACGTGGATACCGGCGCTTACCGCGTGCCAGTCAATGTTGGGTGGCTCGCCGGAGACCCCGCGAGACGTTCTCTTCCTGACGTTGCCTTGCCAAGCGACCCGATGCTCTGGACGGGCAGGGTATACGCGCCACAAGAGAGAGCCTATACCCTCGAAGACCAACAGATACCTGAAGCTCTGCCCGCTGTTATTCAATCCTACGAGGCACCAGAATACGCCGAGACGATGGTCGCATTGTTTGCAAAGCCGGTTCCTGACTTTATGGTCCGCATCGATGCGTCCCATCCAGCCGCATTGATAGCCGACTGGCCGGTGGTAAACCAGAGCCCTCAAAAGCACAGGGGGTACGCAATCCAGTGGTTTTCCATGGCCGGAGTTTTGGTCTGCGCGTTTGTACTCAGATCGTCAAATATTGGGTCCTTAGTTCTGGGTAAACGCCCGGCAGAATGACTTTGAGGAGTTGCAATGTCATCACATTCTGAGCCCGGAAATAGCCGACTACCCCTTGCGCTGATTGTTGGCACCCCGCTGATTATGCTGCTGGCGGCCTCTTGGTTGTGGTATTTCGTTGTTCACGGAAATCTTGATCTGGTGGGTGCGATAGGAACCGCTAACAACGGCGCACTTGTCACGCCACCTCGCCAAATTCGTAATACCCCCCTCAGGGACGATGCAGGTGCATCGGTCGACTGGGCCGATCTTGACCCTCGCTGGACGATGGTAATGGTTAATCGCGGGCCGGTCTGTGACGATTCTTGCCGACAAAGGCTCTACGTTACCCGTCAAATTCATATTGCGCTAGGCAAGGAATTCAACAGAGTTCGACGGGTGCTGGTGAGTGATGTTGCCGTAGCTGGCATCACCCTGGTCGACGGGGAAACTTTCAAGGATCTGCTTACTTTTCTCGAGGAAAATGATAAGGGGCTGGTCCCCTTCGCCCTGGAGACAGCTTTGTTGGAGAGCAGCTTTCCGGAGATCACTGTTCATCCTAACCAATGGTTTCTGGTTGATCCTGCAGGCTGGATCATGATGCGCTTCGAGGATGATCTGGACTTCAAGGCGGTTATCTCTGATCTTAAGTTTCTCCTAAAAAACTCGGGGGCCTGATAGTGGATTCAGGAGGGAAAACCCAGCGAGCCACCTGGCGGGATTATCTGGAGCTCACCAAGCCTCGGGTTGTGGCGCTAATGATCCTCACTGCGCTCATTGGTATGTGCATGGCAGTCCCTGGCTTCGTCCCCTGGCAACCGCTCCTGCTGGGAAATCTCGGCATTGCACTATGCGCGGGAGCAGCAGCAGCGATTAACCATCTGGTGGATGAGCGTATTGACCAGCAGATGTCGCGAACTCGCTCGCGCCCCGTGGCAACAGGCAAGGTCAGTCAGCGAGCGGCAGCCTTGTTCGCCGCTATCCTCGCCTTTTTGGGTATTGGGGTGTTGGTGGTATGGGTCAACAGTCTGACAGCGGTGCTGACAGTTGCGAGCCTGATTGGCTATGCCTTTGTCTACACCATGTTTTTAAAGCGGGCGACGCCCCAAAACATTGTGATTGGTGGTCTGGCGGGCGCTGCCCCCCCTCTGCTTGGGTGGACGGCGGTAACCGGAGAAGTTCATGGCCACGCGCTACTGCTGGTTTTGATTATATTTGCATGGACCCCACCGCATTTTTGGGCGCTGGCCATCCACCGGCGTGAGGAGTATGCGTCGGTGGGTATTCCGATGTTGCCGGTCACTCATGGGGTCAAATTTACCGCGCTGCATATTTTTCTGTATACGGTCATCATGATCCTCATTACCTTGCTGCCCTTTGCGACCCTGTTGAGCGGTTGGCTGTATCTTATTGGCGCAGTGATCCTTGGGGCCGTTTTTCTCTACTGGGCGATTGAAATTATGCGCAACAAAAACCCGCAGGCGCCGATGGAGACGTTTAAGTTCTCGATTACCTATTTACTCCTGTTGTTTATCATTATGCTGGCAGACCACTGGTTGATTGAGTTAAGCGTATGAACACGGCTGGCTCGAAGGGGGTCCGGGAATGACGCTGACATCAAGAGCTAAAGTCTGGATGACGGTGACAGCCCTCGTGCTCTTCATGGCGTTTATTGTGGCCAGTTTTGTTCACCGTATTCAGCAACCCCGAGTGATGTCTACTGCGGAGATGCAGGTCAATGGACTGTACCTTTTTGAGACCCCGCGGGATCCGGGTCCCTTTCTTTTGCAGAATCATCTGGGTGAAACTTTTACGCCATCTGACCTCACTGGCAAATGGACCATGATCTTTTTTGGTTTTACCCACTGCCCCGATGTGTGCCCCACAACGCTTGCATTTTTGGCCCAGCTAATGGAGCAGCTGGAGTCCACTGAGGTGTCTGATACCGCTGTGGTCATGGTGTCGGTAGACCCTGCGCGTGACACCACAGAGGTGCTTGCCAACTATGTGCCTTATTTCAATCCCGAATTTATGGGGGTGACAGGCCAGTTTGTCGATATCCTCAAATTTGCCCGCACGTTTAATGCGCCGTTTCGCAAAGTGACCGCTGAGGACGGAAGCTACCAGGTTGATCACAGCGCGAATGTGATTCTGGTGAACCCGAGGGGCCATTACCACGGATTTTTCAAAGCGCCGCTTGATCTGGCAAAGATGAAGGTGACCTATCGATCGGCACGCTATTTGTGGGAGCATTAAGTTAATGACTAGTTCACTCATTCTTGTTGACGGCTCCTCCTATCTCTTCAGGGCCTATCACGCACTGCCCGCCCTGACTAATTCCAAGGGCCTCAATACGGGTGCGGTTAAAGGCGTGATCGGGATGGTAAAAAAACTCATCGCCGATTATCCCGACGGCGACGTTGTGGTCATCTTTGATGCCAAGGGTCCTACCTTCAGGAACGACATGTACGCCGATTACAAGGCGAATCGGCCGCCCATGCCCGAGGAGTTGCGCGAGCAAATTGAGCCGATCCACGAGATTATTCGCGCCATGGGGTTGCCGCTTTTATGTGTGCCTGGCGTAGAGGCTGATGACGTCATAGGCACGCTTGCCAAAGAGGCGTCGGACCGTGGCGATCCAGTGCTGATCTCCACAGGTGACAAGGATATGGCCCAGCTGGTTAATAACCACGTCACGCTGGTAAACACCATGACGAATACCTTGATGGATCGCGATGGCGTGGTGGCAAAGTTTGGTATTCCCCCGGAGCTCATCATTGACCTGCTAGCTCTACAAGGGGACAAGGTTGACAACATTCCCGGGGTGGCTGGGGTAGGGGAAAAAACCGCGCTGGCTCTGCTTACGGCACTCGGAGGAATCGACGCGATTTATGCCAATTTAGACAAGGTTGCAGATCTCGAGGTGAGAGGTGCGAAGAGCCTGGCAGACAAGCTTGCGGCAAGCGAGGACGATGCCAGACTGTCCTACCAACTTGCCACGATTAAAACCGATTGCGATTTGTCTTTGGCGCCAGACGAGCTAAAGACAACACCGGCGAACGATGAGGTGCTGGTGCAGTGGTTTAAGGAGCTGGAGTTTAAGAGCTGGCTGTCTGATGCGCTTGCAGAGGAGTCATCATCAACGTCTCCAAAAGACTCCCAACCAGCCCCGGTGAAGCCTCTCGAGGTAGACACCGTCCTTGATGAGTCCTCCTGGCAGCAATGGCTCGATGCGCTCTCCCGCGCGGACCTCTTTGCTTTTGATACCGAAACCACCAGTCTCAATTACATAGAGGCTGAAATTGTGGGGGTGTCGTTTGCTGTCGCCTCGGACAAAGCTGCTTACGTGCCTCTTGCGCACGATTATCCGGGTGCGCCCCAGCAGCTGGATCGTCAGCGAATACTCGCTGAATTAAAGCCGATACTTGAAAATCCTAACCTTAAGAAGCTGGGTCAGAATTTAAAATACGATGCCAACGTGTTGGCAAATTATGGGATTGCCCTTGCGGGTATCGCTCATGATTCCATGCTTGAGTCCTACGTCCTGGACTCCACCGGTACCCGACACGATATGGACTCCCTCGCGCTGAAATATCTGGGGGAGAAAACCATCACCTTTGAAGAGGTTGCAGGCAAAGGCGCCAAGCAGCTTACGTTCAATCAGGTTGCCATTGAGCAGGCGGCGCCCTACGCCGCTGAAGACGCCGCGATTTCTCTCCGCTTGCATGAAAGCCTTTGGCCCAAGCTTCAGGCCGTGCCTTCGCTATCGGGTCTTTATGAGTCCTTAGAGCTCCCGTTGATTCCTGTCTTGTCTAGGATTGAGCGGAATGGCGCACAAGTCGACCGTCAAAAACTAGCCGACCAAAGTCATGAATTGAGTCAGCGCTTGGATGCCCTTGAGACCCGCGCCCACGAGATGGCAGGCGAAACATTTAATTTGGGGTCGCCCAAACAGCTGGGTCAGATTTTGTTCGACAAACTCGAACTGCCTATTCTCAAGAAAACACCCAAGGGTGCGCCGTCAACGGCGGAGGACGTGCTTGCAGAGTTGGCGCTGGACTACCCGCTCCCTGCGGTGCTCATGGAGTACCGAAGCCTGTCAAAGCTTAAGTCTACTTATACCGATAAACTGCCTGAGATGATTAGCGCTGTCAGCGGCCGCGTACACACCTCTTACCATCAAGCGGTTACGGCCACGGGCCGCCTCTCTTCATCTGACCCCAATTTGCAGAATATCCCGATTCGAACCGAGGAAGGCCGCCGTATTCGACAGGCATTCTGTGCGCCCAAGGGGTATAAAATAGTGGCGGCGGATTACTCCCAAATTGAATTACGCATCATGGCGCACCTCTCACAGGATGCGGGCTTGTTGCACGCCTTTAGTGAAAACCTTGATGTCCACAGCGCCACCGCCGCCGAGGTGTTTGGCACCCCACTTGAAAAGGTTTCTGGGGATCAGCGACGGAAAGCCAAGGCGATTAATTTTGGCTTGATCTACGGGATGTCGGCTTTTGGCTTGGCGAAGCAGCTCAATCTCGGGCGTCACGAGGCTCAGGAATATATAGACCGTTACTTCGATCGCTATCCTGGGGTGGCTCGCTATATGGATGAAACCAGGAGCTTGGCTCATGAGCAGGGGTATGTTGAGACCCTCTATGGCCGGCGCTTATATCTCCCCGAAATAAATGCGCGCAACAAGCAACGCCAGCAGGCCGCCGAGCGAACCGCTATCAATGCTCCCATGCAGGGTACGGCAGCCGACATCATCAAGCGCGCCATGATTGCCGTTGATGAGTGGCTTGCCACTGATGGCATTGATGCCAAGATGATCATGCAGGTTCACGATGAATTGGTGTTTGAAGTGACGGAATCCGAGGTTGATAGGCTGATGGTCACCTTACCGGATGTGATGGCAGGCGTAGCCAGTCTCGATGTGCCTCTGCTGGTAGAGGCCGGCATGGGTGACAACTGGGATGAAGCCCATTGAGTAGTGGATGTCATCCAGAGATATTGTCTTTAGCCCTAGGGCTCTTCCACCAGTTTGGTCTCGGGTGTCAGGACCGAGTCATCGGTGAGCCACGCGGTCAGTTTTTTTTCTAATTCTTTCAGGCCGTCACGTTTGAGTGATGAGAATAGCTGGGCAGTGGCGAGCTCGCCGAATTCCAGAAGACGGGCTTGAACACTCAACAGGCTGCTTTTCGCAGGTCCCTTTTTTAATTTGTCTGCTTTGGTGAGAAGAACGTGCACTGGCATCGCGGCTGCGGCAGCCCAGGCGATCATCTGCTCGTCCTGGTCCGTCAGCGGGTGGCGCACGTCCATGAGTAGAATCAAGCCGCGCAGACTTTGGCGATGCTGGAGATAGCTCTCCATATGCCTGTTCCATTCCCGCTTCATTTTCAGGGGAACTTTGGCGTAGCCGTAGCCCGGCAAATCCACGAGCCGCTGATGCTCGCTGAGGCTAAAAAAGTTGATGAGCTGGGTTCGGCCCGGTGTGCGGCTGGTCCGGGCAAGCTTTGAATTCTCGGTTAACGTATTGATAGCGCTGGATTTTCCGGCATTTGACCGACCGGCAAAGGCCACTTCCGAGCCGGCATCCAGAGGTGCGTTGCTCAGTTTGCTCGCGCTTTGAAGAAACGTCGCCTGTCGAAAATTAAGGGTTGGCAGGTGCGGTATTTGTTCATCTTCTGTAGGCATAGTTGGGTTTTGTGCTCGGCGCTGGATTGTCTATAATACCGCGCGTTTCGGCGGGGGCAGAGCTTTCGCTAGCAATTAAACCTATCGCTAGGCGAAGAAGCCGGCACAAAGGAATTCACATGACCAAATCAATCGCCCCCAGCATCGTTCTGGCCAGCCTCATGTTAGTCGCTCCCGCTTTTGCCGAGCCCAGCATGGATAAGTACAACCGTTCCTGTGCTGCCTGTCATGTCAGCGGCGTTGCGGGCGCCCCCAAAAGCCACGATGTCGCTGCCTGGGAGTCTCGAATGGCCAAAGGTATGGACGCGCTGGTGGCCTCTGTAAAAAACGGCCTAAACGCCATGCCGCCCACGGGTTTGTGCTCGGATTGCAGCGATGAAGAGTATCAAGAGCTCATCACTTATATGGCTTCAGCGAAGTAACATCTACAGCGGGAACACATCATGTTGGTAAGAAACACATTACGCACGCTTGTCTTCCTCTTGGGTTGTGGCCTGCTGGGCACTGTTCAGGCGGCTGGAGTGATCAAGGGTGATGCGGCTGCGGGTGAAGGCAAGGCTGTGACATGCGGGGCATGCCACGGTGCTGACGGCAACAGTGCTGTTCCCAATTTCCCCAAGCTGGCAGGGCTGGGGGAGAAGTATCTGCTAAAGCAGATGACGGACATTCGTGACGGTCGTCGTCCGGTAGCCGCGATGGCGGGCCAGGTAGACAACATGACCGATCAAGATCTCGCGGACATAGCCGCTTTTTATGATGCCAAGGAGCGAACCAGCGAGATGGCAGATGAGGACCTCGTTGCTTTGGGCCGCAAGGTTTACATGTCGGGCATCATGGAGCGCAAAGTAGCCGCTTGTTCTGGCTGCCATAGTCCGTCTGGCAAGGGTAACGGGCCTGCCGGCTTCCCGGGTTTGGCCGGTCAGCACGCCGACTACATCGCTGCCCAGCTCAAGATGTTCCGCACCGGTTATGAGAGTCCAGAGGGACGCACCAATGACGGTGATTCAAAGATCATGAGGACCACTGCTTTTGAGCTTAGCGATCTGGAGATCAAAGCCGTCGCCAGCTACGCTTCCGGACTCAAGCAGTAGCAGTCGTTCCCGGACGGGGGAACCTCCGTCCTCTCGGAAGGTCTCAAAGGGTGGTAACCCATAAAGGTCGAAAATCCCTTCATGCTATGGTTACCACCGATATCACCCCAGCAGGAAGGAGGTTGCTTTGAACGCTCTCTTAAACCGCTTCGTTTTCTTTCTTATCACTTCGTTGGCTATCACGTCCTACTCTGCGACGGCGCAAGAAAGCTGGGAAGTGGGCACTCACTATACGGTTATTAACCCAGCGGTAAGGGTTGGCGCTTCGGACGAAGTCATTGTTACAGAGTTTTTCTGGTACGGCTGTGGCCATTGCTACACCTTCGAGCCCATGCTCGAGACCTGGAAAAAAACCCTCCCCGAGGGCGCTCGGTTTCAGCCCTCTCCGGCAGTCTGGAATGACACCATGAAGCTGCACGCGAAAGCCTATTTTGTGGCAGACACCCTTGGGGTAATCGACGTGATGCACGGTGCAATCTTCAAGGCGATGCATGTAGATAGAAACCGCCTCGGATCGGTGTCGGCCGTGCGAGATTTGTTTGTGGCTAATGGAGTATCTGGCTCCGATTTCGACAAAGCGTTCAATGCTTTTGGCGTCAACAGTTTGGTCAATCAGGCGGAGGCGCGCGCCAGATCAGCCAAGATATCCGGCACTCCTTCGGTAATGGTGAACGGAAAGTATCTTGTTGAAGCGAGAAAGGCCGGCAGTCAGGCCAACATGCTTAAGATCGCCGATTTTCTCGTACAGAAGGAGCTTGGCAACGGCGCTTAGTTCGACGCGGGGCTGGCGGTGCTTCCCCCGAGGGGTAGCGCAGTTCTGGACACTACCTTGCGAAGCTCAAAACTTGAGTGAACCCCGGTAACACCCGGGATCCGCGTTAGCTTTCCCAGCAGGAATTGCTCGTAATGAGCCATGTCTTTTACCACTGCCTTGATCAGGTAGTCGGCACTTTGACCGGTCACAACGCAACAATCGATGATTTCGGGGTAGGCACTGACCTCCGTTTCAAAGGCTTCAAAGCGCTCGGGGGTGTGGCGGTCCATGGTGACGCCAATGTGGGCAGTCAGGGTGAGGCCCAGCTGTGATTGGTCCAGTAGGGTCACGCGGGATTTTATGACCCCTTCGGCTTCTAGTCGTTTCACCCGCCGGGCGCAGGGCGTTGGGCTTAGTCCAACCCGCTCAGCCAACTCTAAATTACTCAGCCCCCCGTGCTCTTGAAGCTGGGCGAGAATTTTAATATCAGTGCGGTCTAACTCCATAGCGGGCCTATTTTAGCGATTCGTGCTAATAATAAATAAATAACAGCCAAAAAAACCTATTTCAAGGTGAATATAGGGTTATTTTGGTGAAAAACCATCGGGTCGTTTAGGTACACTGGCTGGCTCATTAGCTTGGAAGAGGTTCCCCATGAGCCAGACAGCGAAGCCAGGTGCTTTCAGTCACCGCAAGTACCAGCCCTTTGCACCGGTGGTGAAACCCGGCCGGCGTTGGCCGGATCGCGTCATCGATAAAGCACCCCTTTGGTGCTCGGTAGATTTACGTGATGGCAATCAGGCGTTGGTTGAACCCATGAATTCCGCTCAGAAGCTGCGGCTTTGGGAGCAACTGGTTGCGGTGGGCTTTAAAACTATTGAGGTGGGCTTTCCATCAGCATCGAGCCACGATTTTGATTTTTTGCGGAAGCTTATTGAAGAAGACCGGATACCCGAGGACGTCACTGTGCAGGTATTGGTTCAAGCCCGAGCCGAGCTCATTACCAAAACCTTTGAGGCGTTGAAGGGTGCCAAGAAAGCGGTGGTCCACTTCTATAACTCGACCTCCACCGTGCAGCGCCGGGACGTGTTTAAACTCGATCGTCAAGGCATTATTGATATTGCGGTGTCGGGAGCCGAGCTTGTGAAGGCAGAGGCTGAGCGGTATCCAGAGACCGAGTGGACGTTTGAATACAGCCCCGAGAGCTTTACTGGTACTGAGCTGGATTTCGCGGTTGAAATATGTGACGCGGTAAACCGGGTACTTGAGCCAACCCCAGAGGCGCCGGTCATCATCAATTTGCCGGCGACGGTAGAGATGAGCACCCCAAACGTTTATGCAGACCAGATAGAGTGGTTTTGCGATCACGTAGCGAACAGGGAGTCATTGCTCATCTCGTTGCACACCCATAACGATCGCGGCTGCGCTGTCGCAGCGGGCGAGCTCGGGGTGATGGCCGGTGCAGATCGGGTGGAGGGGACGCTCATGGGTAACGGTGAGCGAACCGGCAACATGGACATCGTCACGATGGCGATGAACCCGTATAGCCAGGGCATCGACCCCATGTTGAATTTTGAGCGTATGGATGAGCTCATTGCCGTGGTCAGGGAGTGTACTCAAATTCCAGTCCACCCCCGCCACCCTTATGCAGGCGACCTGGTGTTTACCGCATTCTCGGGTAGCCATCAGGATGCCATTAATAAATGCCTTTCTGTTCGTTCGGCCGATGATCCATGGGATGTTGCCTACCTGCCTATAGATCCACGGGACATCGGTCGCACCTATCAGGAGGTGATTCGTATCAACAGTCAGTCCGGTAAAGGTGGCGTAGCTTATGTCCTACAGCGGGATTATGGCTATGAATTACCACGATGGTTGCAGGTGGACTTTAGCCAGTCTGTTCAGGAGCTTGCCGAAAAAAGTGAAGCCGAGGTTGCCTCCGAAGACATTCATTGCCTGTTTGAGTCAACCTATCTGCGAGGTGAGGCGGGTTGGACACTAGGGCGCTATCAGCTGGCGCGGGAGGAGGGTGAGGATGCCCTAACGGCTACTTTACACACCCCGGCGGGAGAAGCCTGCTTGTCGGGGCGAGGCAACGGCGTGATAGACGCCTTTGTTAACGCGCTGGAGTCACATTTTGCCCGCCGTATCGTTGTGGTCGAGTATAGCGAGCACACCCTGGGGCAGAGTGCCGATGCGGAGGCAGTGTGTTACGTGCAGCTAAACGTCGAGGGGGCTCGCCCCTGTGGAGTCGGCCGTAGCCACGACATTGTTCAGGCAACACTTAACGCCATTCTATCGGCGCTGGTAGCTCTCGATATGGACGCTTCAGTGGCTGCTTGATCTTCATGGGACAGCGCCCACGGGTTTGATGGCAGCTTTTGGAAGCTGTGTCACAATACCGGTGTTCTCAGGCAGCGTATTAGGCGTCGATTGATGGCCGCAAATAAATCCCCGCAGCGGCTTTACGAATCATCAGGTGAGCTCTCCTGGGCGACCCTTCGCCAAGAGCTCCTTCAGTCAACCCTGATTGCGCCTTACGATATTGACCCCAGAGACATCGAGTTTTCGCGACGACTCACCGTTTACCGGCTGATGCTCTTGGTCATGATTGCTGCCTTGGCTGTAGTCATCGGCGAGAGCCAAGCCGGAATAGGCGGTTCGCTCCAGCTGTTGATCGCAGCGTGTGCTGTTGAGGTCGGAGTGCTGGTTACTACAGTGTGGGTTTTCCGTCGTGGCACTTTTTTGCTGCCGCCAATCATGCCCTTACTCGCTACCCTCATCATACTGATGTGGTCGGTCATCAATGGTAACTCCCATCACTATTACTGGTTGTTTCCATTGCTCGTAGCGATCGCCGGCCTCTTGCCAACCAGCGTGGGTTTATTAGTGGGTATTTTGCTGGCGCTCTCCCTTCTCGTCATACGTGCTGTTGGGCTATCTCAATGGCCTGTTGGCACCGATTTTGTGTTGTTGGTGACCATGATGGGGCTCCTTGGGGTGATGCGCCTAATGAGCCGACAATCGGCGGAGCTTGCTGATCTTGCGTTAACGGATCCTCTGACAGGTGCCTATAACCGTCGCTATTTGACGCCTCAGGCGCAACGGAATCTGGCTGATTTCGAGCGCTATGCACGGCTATCCTCACTCTTGTTGCTGGACATTGACCACTTTAAGTCAATCAATGATTACCATGGTCACGCAGCGGGTGATCGGGTGTTGCAGGGCGTTGTTGGCTTGATTAGTGATCGGATTCGCGGGGTCGATATGTTGTTTCGGCTTGGTGGTGAGGAATTTGTAATTTTGCTTAGTGATGTTGCATCCCATTCGGCGGCTAAAATAGCTGAAGAGTTGCGTATAACGATTAAAGCCCTCAAGTTACTGCCTGATAGAGAAGTGACCGTAAGCATTGGGGTATGTGATGTGTCTCAGGCACGCAGTGCCAGCGACTGGCTCGAGCAGGTTGATTCAGCCATGTACCGCGCCAAGCAGAGTGGCCGGGATCGCATCGAGGTTGTGCAATCTTCAACACCCGCTTTTAGCAGTGAGTTGGCTGATATTACCGTTTGGCGCTAGGCGCCTGCTGATTCTGGGCGTGCTGCTCTGCTTGAGTGGCTGTTCAAGCACGACGTTTCTTTACAACCGGTTGGATACCTTCATCGGTTGGTACGTGCTTGATTACGTATCGCTGAGTCGCGATCAACGAAATGACTTCAATCGTCGCGTGGACGCGCTGCTGGACTGGCATCGCGCGGAAGAGCTTCCGGCCTACGTTGTTTGGCTAACCGAATTTGAGGATAGTCTCGACGAGGATTTGACCGAGGTAGAGCTGGATGAACTGGTGGACCAGCTAGAGGAAGCCGCAAGCCGGTTACAAGCGCAAGTACTCGACCTGCTCATCAATTTTGGTGCCACCCTATCTCACGAACAGCGCATTGAGTTTGTCCTAACGCTGCAGAAGGACCAAGCTGAGCTTGAAAAAAAATACCTCGCCCGCACAGAAGAGAATTATTACCAGGACATTCAAAAGCAGTTTCAAAAAAACCTTAGTCGCTTTCTGGGAACGCTTACTGACTCGCAGAAGCATGCCATTGAGGAGCGCAGCGCCGAGTACCAGCGGCTCGATTTCTTGTGGGTAGAGGATAGGGGCCGTTGGGTATCCCGGCTGGAGGGGGTTCTGCGGATGAATGATCCTGACTGGTCCGATCAGGCAAGAGAGATTTATCTAAAACGGCGTGACAATCGAGACTCAGAATATGAGCAGGCATTCGCTCGGAACACGACCATATCGCGGGAAATCATACTATCCGTTCTCAACCAGCGCACAAGCAAACAGGATTTGCGCCTACGGCGAGAGATAAGAAAATACCGTACCGACTTTGAAGCGTTAATCGAAAGTGGGCAGCCAATTAATCGAGAAGCGTTAGGTCTCTAACTGCGCCTTTATCAGCGCTGGTGACCATTTTGGCGTACACCTTCAGTGCCGGACTGACCTGCCGGGGTCGATCTTTCACGGGCTGCCACGGCCTCGGGGAACCATCCATGGCCTTTCTTCGTGCAGCCAACTCAGCCACATCGAGATCGACATTTATGCTGCGGTTGGGAATATCAATGGTAATAGGGTCACCTTGTTGAACCAATCCGATGGCGCCTCCCGCTGCGGCTTCGGGGGACACGTGGCCAATTGACAAACCGGATGTGCCACCTGAAAACCGCCCGTCGGTTATGAGCGCGCACGCTTTGCCAAGGCCTTTGGATTTCAAATAGCTTGTGGGATAGAGCATTTCCTGCATGCCGGGTCCGCCGCGAGGCCCCTCATAACGAACAATCACCACGTCGCCGGGATTTACGCGGTCTTCGAGAATGTCCGCAACCGCGTCCTCCTGACTTTCACAAATATGCGCGGGGCCGGAAAAGGTGAGGTTGTCATCGTCCACCCCCGCGGTTTTTACAACACAACCATCCTCGGCTATGTTGCCAAACAAGACTGCGAGCCCGCCTTCAAGCGAGTAGGCATGCTCAAGCGCCCGGATACAGCCACCCTCGCGATCGATATCCAGACTCGGCCAGCGGGTATCCTGACTGAAGGCAGTTTGGGTCGGGATGCCAGCGGGTCCTGCGGAATACATGGTTTTTACAGTATCGCTTTTGGTGGTCGCGATGTCCCACTCTAAAAGGGCATCGGCCATGGTGTCGCTATGAACGGTTTTGGCGGAGGTGTCGACCAGACCTGCTCTGTTTAGCTCCCCCAGAATAGCCATCACGCCACCGGCACGGTGGACATCTTCCATATGATAGAGCTGGGTGCTCGGCGCAACCTTACACAGCTGGGGAATGCGGCGGCTCAGGGCGTCGATATCTGCCATAGAGAAATCAACTTCAGCCTCCTGTGCTGCGGCGAGTAAATGCAAAATGGTGTTGGTTGAACCTCCCATCGCAATATCAAGGGCCATGGCGTTTTCAAAGGCAGTGCGATTTGCGATTCTTCGCGGTAGCACCGACACGTCGTCCTGCTCGTAGTAGCGCTTTGCTAGCGTGACAATCTGTTGGCCAGCACGTCGGAACAGGGCCTCTCTATCAGCGTGGGTGGCCAGAAGCGAACCATTTCCCGGCAAACTTAATCCTAAGGCCTCGGTCAGGCAATTCATTGAATTCGCTGTAAACATGCCTGAGCAGGAGCCGCAGGTCGGACAGGCTGAACGCTCGTACTCCTCTACGGTGGCATCATCAACCGAGCTGTCTGCGGCGATAACCATGGCATCAACCAGGTCCAGCTTGGTCTCTGATAGCTTGGTTTTGCCTGCCTCCATAGGCCCACCCGAGACAAAAATACAGGGGATATTTAGTCGCATCGCCGCATTGAGCATGCCGGGTGTGATCTTGTCACAGTTTGAAATGCATACCATGGCATCAGCGCAATGAGCGTTAACCATGTATTCCACCGAATCCGAAATAATATCCCTTGATGGCAAGCTATAAAGCATGCCGTCGTGACCCATCGCAATACCGTCGTCCACTGCAATGGTATTGAATTCTTTGGCGACTCCGCCCGCGGCCTCAATTTCTCCAGCCACCAGTTGACCAAGGTCTTTAAGGTGTACATGACCTGGCACAAACTGGGTGAAGGAGTTCACCACAGCAATGATCGGTTTTTCGAAATCCCCATCGGTCATGCCAGTCGCTCGCCATAGGGCGCGAGCACCCGCTTGATTGCGGCCACCGGTTGAGGTTTTTGAGCGATACTGAGGCATGAGAATTTCTCGGAACAGATTTTCTTTGAGTAGGTTGGATCTTTCAGGACGGCAGTTTAGCACTCCCGGCGCGGCAGGGGGCGACGGCGCGGTGGCCGATCAGGTGATTTCCCGGATCAGTACTTTGGAGTTTCTTTGCAGGTTATAAAGCGCCTGGCGTTCGGCGGGTAGCTTATCGAGACTCCCTTCGCTGAATCCCTGCTCGAGAAACCAATGAGCGCTTTGGGTGGTGAGCACAAAAAGCGAGAGGAGACCTTCTTTTTTAGCCTCTTCCTGAAGCAGTGCCAAAAGGTGTTGGCCTCTCCCGCCGCGCCGGTAATCCTCGTGGGTTGCGACGCAGGCGATCTCGGCCATCGATGAATCTCCAAAGGGATATAGAGCAGCACAGGCGATAACCCTGTCGTCTCGTTCGAGGACTCGGAAGTTGTCTATTTCCTGCTCCAGTCGCTCTCGGGATCGACGCACAAGAACACCCTGGTCTTCCAAGGGGCGAATAAGGTCCAGAACCCCTGCAATATCTTCTACGGTGGCTCGACGCGCTCGTTCATACGCTTCTTGACTGATAAGGGTGCCGCCACCGTCGTGGGTAAATAACTCCTCGATCAAGGCGCCATTTCGCTGGTAGCTAATAATGTGTGCCCGGTGAACCCCTTGATCGCAAGCGCGGCAAGCGGCGTCTCGATGCTCCGCCTGAGAGGAATCTACGATAGAGAGTTTTCGCGCGTCATCGACGGTGAGCTGACGTATCAACTCGCCAGCTTCATCGAGTAACCCAGAGGCTTTATCCATCACGATGAGCTTGTCGGCTCCCAGTGCTATTGCTGCAGCGGTGGCAAGCTCGTTGGCACTGATGTTGAACACTTCACCGGTCAGCGAAAATCCGAGGGGCGAGAGCAACAGTATGCCATCGTTATCCAGCACACCTGACATTCCCACGGCATCGAGTCGACGAACTGCACCTGTGAATTGGAAATCAATCCCGTCGACAACACCGAGTGGCCGCGCGGTCACAAAATTGCCACTAACGACTCGCAGTTTGGATCCGTGCATTGGGGAGTCGGGTAGTCCTGCGGAGAGCTGGCTTTCAAGCAGCAGGCGTTGACTTGCCACTACATCGCGAACGACTCCGAGCACCTCCTCGGTTGTGATTCGAACACCTTTATGCAAAGAGCCCTCAATCTCAAGTGCGTCTAGCGCCGCCTCTATCTCGCCTCTGGTTGCGTGTACGAGCACAAGCTTGACGCCCAACAAATGGAGGAGTGCGAGATCGTGAATCAGATGCGGGAAGACCGGGCTATCGAGGGCGCCGCTACCCAAATGAATGACAAAGGTCCGCCCCCGGTGACTGCGGATATAGGGACTGGTGTGTCGAAACCAGTCTATGTGCTCAAGGGGCGACGGCACGGTATGAGACCCTAGGTAGTTAGGTAAAAGCGAACTGAAGTTTGAAAAAAGTCGCCTAGGGTACCGGAAATAGGGGCTAGAAATCTCGGCAATTGTTGGCTGGTAGATGCCCGCTGTCGCGGTTCCGCAGCCACGTGGTGTTCGCCAGCACCCTCGCCAATAGCCTTGCCAAATCACTGTCCTTCGCGCTGGATAGTTTGTTCTGGGGAGTGGTTATAAGGCCGTGACAACGGGCGGATAGTCCGTAAACTGCTGTCATGGAAACCGCAATGACACTTCCACCGGAGACCCGGCTCGATGTAACCACGCTAGCCGAGGCGATGGTGCGCGAGGACCGCCTGTCCGCCAAAGACTTGTTGCGCCTTCGAGGCATGCGACAGACGGCTATTCATCCCCTTGTTGTTGTGGCCGAGCAAAAGCTGGCGGATCCCTCGCGGGAGCAAGCTGTTTGGGATATGCCCGCTCTTTTGGGCTTTCTTTCGGAGCAAACGCAACAAGCAGTCGTCGAGATAGACCCCTTGAAGGTGGATGTAAAGGCTGTCGCAGAAGTGATGTCAGAAGCGTTTGCTGAACGCCATCGCATACTCGCGGTCGCGATATCGGAGGATCAGGTGACTGTGGCCAGTGCTGAGCCTTGGGTCAGTGCCTGGGAGCGGGATTTGGAGCACGTCATAAGGCGGCCGATTAAACGGGTGTTGGCAGACCCTCGAGAGATCAGTCGTTACACCCGTGAATTCTATGCGATGGCTCGCTCTGTCGAAGGAGCGCTCAACAGGTCTCAGCCGGGGACGGACCTCTCCAACCTCGAAGCCATGGTGCAGCTGGGGGGCGATGCGCCGGATGCGAACGACCAGCACATCGTAAAAGTCGTTGATTGGCTGCTCCAATACGCGTTCGAACAGCGGGCGAGCGATATTCATATTGAGCCCCGGCGAGGCATCGGCAATGTGCGTTTTCGCATCGACGGAGTGTTAAATAAGGTTTACGAGTTGCCCGACGCTGTTTCGGCAGCCGTTACCAGCCGGTTGAAAATTCTCGCGCGGCTTGATGTAGCCGAGAAACGTCGACCCCAAGATGGCCGATTGAAAACCCGATCCCCGCAGGGCAATGAAATTGAACTCAGGTTATCTACCTTGCCCACGGCCTTTGGTGAAAAGCTGGTTATGCGAATCTTTGATCCTGAGGTGCTACTAAAGTCTTTTGAAGAGTTGGGGTTGCGCGGAAATGATTATCAACGCTGGCAGGGCATGATTGAGCAGGGAACCGGGATCGTCCTAGTCACCGGGCCGACTGGGTCGGGCAAGACAACAACGCTCTATTCCACGTTACGCAAGCTCTCCACCAGTGAGGTGAATGTCTGCACGATTGAGGACCCTATCGAAATGATGGAGCCGACCTTCAATCAGATGCAGGTAAATCAGGCGATTGATCTCGACTTTGCCACCGGTGTACGCGCCCTTATGCGCCAAGACCCTGACATCATCATGGTAGGTGAGATTCGTGATTTGGAAACAGCCAATATGGCTATACAGGCAGCGCTCACGGGGCATTTGGTTTTAAGCACACTGCATACCAACGATTCCCCTGGCGCAATTTCCAGATTAATTGAACTGGGTGTGCCGCCCTTTTTGATTCGGGCGACGGTTCGCGGCGTTATGTCACAGCGGTTGGTGCGCCGCCTGTGCGAAGCCTGTAAGGAGCCAGAGCCACTCGATAAAGCAGCCTGGTCGTCCTTGTGCGATTCTAAGGACCAGCCGATGCCAGACACCGTCTATCGGCCTCAAGGCTGCAAGCACTGTCGTCAGACTGGCTATCGCGGACGGGAGGGCATTTATGAGGTGCTCGTGGCCGATGAAAACTTGCAGAGCCATATTGGCGCCCACCACAACATTTCTGACATCCGTGATGCCGCTAAATCCGGCGGGATGGTGCCCCTGCGCCAGGCAGGTGCGGAAAAAGTTGCCCGCGGTGAGACAACGATCGAAGAGGTTTTGCGGGTCGCGCCAGCTATTGAGGATTGATCTTTGGCAATCCCTCCTGCCTTAGCATCGACACGGGATCTGGCCTGGCAGCGCCTTGGGGATCAACTCGACCCTGCGCTGTTTTCCTCCTTGCAAGAAGTGCTGAAAAAGAAACAAGTGTTCGATGCCTTCGAGCAGGTGATCACGACGAGTGATTTTTTTTTAGACCAGGTGCTTAAACAACCCCATTGGGTGCAAGCCTCGATTGAGAACAACTGCCTGTTCGGCGCTGCCACCATGTCGGCTGAAGATTTCCAGCAGGAACTGGCCGAGACCCTCGAAAGCGCAAGTGACGAGCCTGCCGTCATGGCCGGTCTTCGGTGTTTCAGAAATCGACAGATGCTCCGCCTAGTGGCGAGAGAGTTTTCAGGTGTAGCAGATCTTGATGAGACACTGTCGGGACTCTCGAACCTTGCCGATACCGCGATTCGTTACGCGGTGAGTTGGGCGACGTCCTACTGGGAGAGCCGCTACGGCAACCCAGTGGGCGAGTGGTCTAAGGCGCCTCAAGAGCTGGTTGTACTCGGCATGGGGAAGCTTGGCGGTAGTGAGCTCAATCTGTCCTCCGATATCGATCTTATATTTCTTTACCCCGAGGCAGGTTCGACCACTGGGAAAAAGAAATCCATAAGTAATCAAGAGTTCTTTATCCGAGTAGGGCAGTCGGTGATCAAGCTCCTCGACGCCCAAACTGCGCAGGGCTTCTGTTTTCGGGTGGATATGCGGTTGCGGCCATTCGGTAGCAGCGGTGCCTTGGTTACCAACTACAACGCCCTGGAGCATTACCTGCAGGAGCATGGTCGGGAGTGGGAGCGTTACGCGATGGTCAAGGCGCGGGCCATCACCGGTTCGACAGAGGCAGTAGCGCCGCTGGAGGATATGCTTCGAGCCTTTGTTTATAGGCGTTATACGGACTTTGGGGTTATTGATTCACTCAGAAGTTTAAAAAAAACTATCGAGGCTGAGACTAGGCGACTCCAGCTTCAGGACAACATCAAGCGAGGGGCTGGCGGAATTCGGGAGGTCGAATTCATTGTTCAATGCAAACAGTTAATCCACGGAGGCCGCAATACGCCGCTTCAGACCAGATCCCTAAAATGCGCCTTGGATGCGCTGCTGAATCTTGATCTTATTTCCAGAGAAGACCGTGATGGACTCGACAGCGGCTACCGATTTCTTCGCCGGCTTGAGAATGCGTTACAGGGTATAGCCGATGAGCAGACCCAAACCTTGCCTGCGGAGGAAATAAACCAGTCGAGGTTGGCCTGCCTCATGGGAGTCAGGGATTGGACCGAGCTTCTTGCAGAGATTGATAGGCAGCGCCACGAGATCAGCCATTACTTTAGTGAGCTTGTAAATCTCGGCGAGAACGAGAGCACACCCGCGCTGCCGAGCTTGCGCTGGGATGAGCTCTCGGAAGACTCGCTACGCGAGCGCGGCTTTCAGGAACCCAAATCAACCTGGAATGCGCTTCAGGGGCTGATGGAGAGTACAAGAGTCCTCATGTTGCAGAACGACGGACGCAAGCGCCTTGAACAGTTTCTTCCTCAATTGATTGATGCAGCTGTCTCCACTGAGTGGCCGGACACAGGTCTTGTCAGAACGCTGCCCTTTGTTAACGCCGTGTTGCGACGTAGCGCTTATCTCGTATTAATGAATGAAAATCCGGCGGCTTTGAGACAGCTGGTATGGCTCAACGGCGCAAGCCCCTGGATTGCTTCAAAGCTCGAGCGTCGGCCCGAACTGGTTGAAGAGCTGCTCCACGAGGAGCGACTTTATAGCGCACCTAACAGAGAAGAGATGGCGACCCTTGTTAGAGAGCAGCTTCTGAGAATTCCGCAGGATGATCTCGAGCAGCAGATGCAGGTGATGGCCACAATCAAGGATGGGGTAGTACTGCGGGTGGCCGCGAGTGAATTGACTGGTCGGCTCGACATCATGAAGGCTAGTGACAACCTGACTTTTCTGGCGGAAGTCATCATTCAGCATGCTATCGACGTAGCAAAGTCGGAAATGGTTTCACGCCATGGGGAGCCGGGGGGAAATACCGCCGGCTTTGCCGTGATGGGCTACGGCAAGCTTGGCGGAATCGAGCTGGGCTATGGGTCTGATCTGGACCTGGTGTTTGTATTTGACGGCGCCGATGGTGAAACCTCCGGACCACGGCAGATCGATAATTCTCGTTTTTTTGCGCGGCTTGCGCAGCGGGTGGTTCATATTCTTGGAACCAACGTCGCTTCGGGGCAGTTGTATGAGGTGGACATGCGCCTCAGACCCAATGGTCAATCGGGCCTGCCCTGTGTGACTTACGAGGGATTTCTGCGCTATCAGGAAGAATCAGCGTGGACCTGGGAGCACCAAGCCCTTGTGCGGGCGAGGCCGGTGGCGGGGGATCAGGCTCTGTGTGAGGCGTTGGGTGAGGCAAGGCTGGCTGTCCTTCGCCAGGAGCGAGACTTAGCGCAGCTACTTGAAGACGTGGTATCCATGAGACAGCGCATGTTTCATGAAGGGGAGAGTCGTATTGGGGGTGCGGCCGACCAGTTTGACCTCAAGCGTGACCCTGGAGGCATCGTTGATATTGAATTTATTGTGCAATATCTGGTTTTAAAGGCGGCATCGAAATATCCGGAGCTCGCGAAAGACACAGATGTTGTAAACTTGCTCGCCTCCTTGGTGGGCCATGGCATATTGTCGGACGATCAAGGAGAAAAGCTCAAACTGGCTTACTTAGCGTATCGTGCTCATGTTCACCGCGCGGTACTGACGGGAGCCGAGCCGCTTGGGCACATTGATAAGTTTAAAGAGACGCTCATAACGGTAATCGCTATTCGAAATGAGATTCTGCCGGAGCTCCCCGCGCTGTCAGGGTTGGCCGATAGCAGTCTTGCGGAAAATTAAGAGGGTATAACATGGATCTGTCCAAGCTCAGTGGGCAAATATGGCTAGATGGAGAGCTGGTTCCCTGGAAGGAAGCAAAAGTCCATGTGTTGACGCACACTTTCCACTACGGTCTCGGCGTTTTCGAGGGCGTCAGGGCCTACAAGACAGACAGTCAGGGCACCTGTATTTTCCGCTTGCGAGAGCACACCGATCGCCTCTTTCGTTCGGCCAAAATATTGCAGATGGATATGCCGTGGGACAAGGCAACCCTGAACGCAGCCCAGCGCGAAGTCGTTCGAGTTAACGAGCTCGAAGAGGGCTATTTGCGCCCCATGTGCTTTCTTGGATCCGAGGGCATGGGTCTACGTGCAGATAACCTGAAAACCCATGTGATGGTTGCGGCGTGGCCATGGCCCTCTTATATGGACCCCGAGGCGCGAGACCGGGGCATTGCGGTGCGGACATCAAGCTACACGCGCCACCATGTCAACATTACGATGTGCAAAGCCAAGGCAAACGGTAATTACATTAATTCCATCATGGCGCTTCGTGAGGCGCTGGACAGTGGGTGCGAGGAAGCCCTGCTGCTTGACAACGAGGGGTATGTTGCCGAGGGCAGCGGCGAAAACTTTTTCATGGTTCGGGATGGGGTGATCTACACCCCCGATCTGACTTCTTGTCTGGATGGCATAACCCGTAACGCGATATTTCAGATCGCTGCTGATGAGGGTTATCAGGTTCGTGAAAAACGCATCACGCGGGACGAGGTTTATATCTGTGATGAAGCGTTCTTCACGGGGACGGCAGCTGAAGTCGTGCCAATCCGGGAGCTCGATCGTCGCCAGATTGGTGAGGGCCGCAGAGGGCCGGTCACGGAGAAGCTGCAGGCTATTTACTTCGATGCCGTTAGAGGACGGTCTGCCCGCTACGGAGAGTGGTTGACTCCTGTGGCTGCGGAGTAGATCGACTATCTTGCAAGGACTGAATCATGTTGGCTCCTGAAACAATCACGCTTCCTTCGGGCCTTTTTTGCCGAGAGTGGCAGCCGGAGGGTCCGGTAAGAGGGTCAACCATTATCGTCCACGGCCTTGGGGAGCATAGCGGTCGTTATCAGGCGCTTGCCGAGGTCCTTGCGGCCCGAGGTCTCACGGTGGTTGCATTGGATCACCCCGGGCATGGAGAGTCTCCGGGCCATCGGGTTTTTATAAAACACTTCGATGATTTTTTAACGGGAGTCAGGGAATGCCGAGCCCATCTGGCCATATCTGACCCCGAAATGCCCTGTTTTATTCTCGGCCACAGTATGGGTGGCTTGATTGTCTCAAGGCTGCTGTTAGAAGACCAAAGCCAGTATCGCGGTGCGCTACTAAGCGGGCCGGCGTTTGAAGCCGGCGAGCCTCCCTCGCCTGTCCTGCTAAAGGTTGTGGGTCTGTTGGCAAGGGTATTACCCCGTCTTGGGGTATTGGCGCTTGATGCCAACGGCGTCAGCAGAGATCGTAAAGTCGTGGAGGCCTATAACAATGACCCTCTGGTGAATCACGGTAAAGTCACTGCCGGTCTGGCTTATGCCTTGCTTACAACGATGGGTGAGGTAATCGAGCGAGCGAGCGAGATTACCCTGCCTCTTCTGGTGATGCATGGTGAAGCCGATTCGATGGCCGCGCCCTCGGGGTCAGAGCACTTTGTCGCCCGTGTCGGGTCTCAAGATCTTAGCTTCACCCTGTTGCCCCAGCTTTACCACGAAATTTTCAACGAGCCCGAAGGTCCGCAGATCATGGCGGCTTTTGCGGACTGGATAGACGCCCGCTTGCCATGACCGATGTGGTCATTTTCGGTGCTGGCGGCCAACTCGGCCGCGAGCTTGAGCTGACACAGCCCTCTGCCTGCCGTGCCTTCTACGTAACCCGGGCCGAGGTCGACATTGCTAATGCTAAGCAGTTAACCGCCTGTCTCGATGACACTAACCCCTCAACAATCATCAATGCGGCGGCCTACACTGCTGTAGATCGCGCGGAGGATGAACCCGAGCAGGCAGAGGCGGCTAACGTCGCCGGTCCCAGAAACTTGGTGGCCTGGGCTGCTGGTTCTGGCGCCCGCCTGATTCATATCTCCACGGATTTTGTTTTTGATGGCTCAGCTGGTGAACCCTACAAGCCAACTGACGAGCCCCGACCGCTGGGGGTATATGGTAAAACCAAGCTCGAGGGTGAGTGGGCTGTATTGGGTGCGGCTGCAGGGCACATTGTGCTGCGCACCGGGTGGGTCTATTCCCGTCACGGGGGCAATTTTGTTAAAACCATGCTCAGACTCATGCAGGAGAGAGAGCAACTATCGGTTGTCGAGGACCAGATTGGCACCCCCACCTGGGCGAGGGAGTTGGCCGGTGTATGCTGGGCGCTGCGGGATAATACCGCATGCTCCGGGATATACCATTGGAGCGATAGAGGCACCTGTAGCTGGTTTGATTTTGCCCTCGCTATTCAGGAGGAGGCGCTGACTCTGGGGCTTATCGACAAGCGCGCGACCATTCTGCCTATTCCTGCAAGTGAGTATCCAACGCCTGCGACCAGGCCCTCTTACAGCGTACTCGACAAGACCGATACCCGAGCCGCCCTTGGTTATAGCGGTCGCCCCTGGCGTCATGCATTGCGAGATATGCTCGTCGATATGAAACAAACCATTGAGGACCAGAACACATGAGTCGCGGGTTACTTGTCACCGGAGGAGCCGGCTTCATTGGCGCTAACTTTGTGTATCACTGGTGTGAGCGCCACCCCGAGGACCGGGTCGTTGTTTACGACGCCCTGACCTATGCAGGAAATCGAGCCAGCCTTGCGCCTCTGGAAGATGCGGGTCAGATTATTTTCATCGAGGGAGATATTTGTGATGGTCAGCGAGTGAGGAAAGCCCTGACTGACCATGAAATCAATATGCTGGTGCACTTCGCTGCGGAAAGTCACGTCGATCGATCGATTACAGGTCCCGATGCGTTCATCCAAACCAACCTGATAGGTACGTACACCTTGCTGGCTGCCGCGAAAGAGGTTTTCCTGGCAGGCTCTGGCCGACCCCATCGATTCCACCATGTGTCAACCGATGAGGTCTTTGGATCGTTGGGCCCCAAGGATCCGGCGTTCACTGAGACCCTGCGCTACGAACCCAACTCGCCCTATTCGGCAAGCAAAGCGGGGAGCGACCACTTGGTGCGCGCGTATCACCATACTTATGGTCTCGAGGTTACGACCAGTAATTGCTCCAATAATTACGGCCCCTTTCACTTTCCCGAAAAGCTCATCCCTTTGTGTTTAACCAATATTCTTGATGGACGGCCGCTACCGGTCTATGGCGATGGGACCAACATTCGTGACTGGCTTTATGTGGTTGATCACGCCCAGGGTATCGAGCGGGTCATCACCGATGGACGGGTGGGGGATACCTACAACATTGGTGGTAACAACGAGTGGGCCAATATCGATATCGTGAAGTTGCTCTGCAGCGCACTCAATGAACGGTTTCAAGAGAATCCGGAACTCACGAGTCGCTACCCCGAGTCTCCCGCTGCTAGAGGTGAGGCAGAGTCCCTTATTACCTATGTGGAGGATCGCGCAGGCCACGACTGGCGCTACGCTATCGATGCCACCAAAATTGAGCAGGAGTTGGGTTTTTCACCGAGAGAGACCTTTGAAACCGGCATCGCAAAAACATTGGATTGGTATCTCAACCACGAGCAGTGGTGGCGTCCCTTGCTTAAAGACTAACCGTGAAATTTGGGCATCTCCGCCCATGGAAGCCCTCGCTTGTCCTTTGCCGACAGCTCCGGTGTCTCCCCTGAGGGAATTGGCCAGTCTATGCCCACATGAGGATCATTCCACGCCAGGGTTAGTTCGCTTTCCGGGTGGTAGAAGTCGGTGCACTTATAGAGAAAATCCGCGGTCTCTGAAAGCACATAAAATCCGTGAGCAAAGCCCGGAGGGACCCAGAGCATTTCGCCCCCTTCCTCTGTGAGGGTACAGCCAAACCACTGACCACAGCTGGGGGAATCCGCTCGTAAATCGACCACGACATCGAAGACCTGGCCGGAAACGACCCGCACCAGTTTGCCTTGGGTATGCTGGGTTTGAACGTGAAGGCCCCTTAGTATGCCCCGACGGGAGCGGGAGTGATTGTCCTGCACGAAGTCCTGGCGAATCCCGAGGCCGGCAAAGACCTTGCGGTTCCAGCTCTCCAGAAAAAAACCGCGACTGTCACCGAAGATTTTGGGCCGTAGTACCGCGACCCCCTGAAGTGGTGTGGTCTCAAGGTCCATCCCAGTAAGTGCCCCGCTCATCAAGCAAACCTTCGAGGTACAAGCCATAGCCACTTTTCAGTAGCGGCTTGGCGAGTGCCAGCAGCTGTTCGGCGTCGATGTAGCCCATGCGATAGGCAATCTCTTCCGGACAGGCAATCTTTAGCCCCTGACGCTCCTCGACAACACGGATGAAATTGGCGGCGTCGAGTAGGGAGTTGTGGGTACCGGTATCGAGCCAGGCCATGCCTCGGGACATTACCTCGACGCGAAGATCACCGCGCTCGAGATAGACCTTGTTGACGTCGGTAATTTCCAGCTCTCCTCGCGCAGAGGGCTTGATGTCCTTGGCGATCGAGACCACATCCTTGTCGTAGAAATACAGTCCCGTCACCGCGTAGTTGGATCGGGGCGCGTTGGGTTTTTCCTCGATACCGATGGCGAGCCCGGCATCATCAAACTCGACCACACCATAGCGCTCGGGGTCGTGGACATAGTAAGCGAAGACCGATGCGCCTTGGTCCTGTTGTGCCGAGCGTTGCAGCTTCTGTGTGAGACCGTCGCCGTAAAAAATATTATCTCCGAGCACCAGGGCGACCGGATTGTTACCAACAAACTCCTCCCCAAGAATAAATGCCTGGGCCAGACCGTCGGGGCTTGGTTGCATGGTGTAAGACAGGTTGAGCCCCCACTGTTGCCCGTCCCCAAGAAGGGCCTGAAAGGCAGCTTGGTCCTGGGGCGTTGTGATAACCAGGATGTCTCGGATACCGGCGCGCATCAGGGTAGCCAGCGGGTAGTACACCATGGGCTTGTCGTACACGGGCATGAGCTGCTTGCTGACGGTGCTTGTAAGCGGGTGCAGTCGTGTACCTGAGCCACCGGCGAGAATGATTCCCTTGAAAGCCGTTTCCGACATCGACCCGTTCCATCTTTTAGAGGGCCCACAGTGTATCGCGGGAGGGTAATAGTTGGCGAACCGGATTCGCCCCCTGTGCCTATCCACTGTTACACTTGCGCGATTCCAGTTCGTGGGGATGTCCACATTAACGCACCCGTCCATCCAGTCGGGCAGGCCCTGTCCGCGTTTGAAAATCCAGTCGCTACCGACGTTAAGCCACTTCGGATCGCGCTGCTGGGCTATCGTTCTGCGCCTTTCTCGGGTGGGCAGGGGGTTTACCTCAAGTATTTGAGTCGAGCCCTTAAATCTCTCGGTCACGAGGTATCGGTGATTTCCGGTCCTCCCTACCCCCACCTTGATGCTGGAATCCCCTTGCACCAGCTACCCAGTCTTGATCTTTACGCCCACGGTCTAGGTGCAATCACCTGGGCGCAGTTCTGGCAGGACCCGCTGGCACGACGTGAGTGGTGGAGCAAGTTGACGGGGGGGTTTGTTGAGCCGTGGACGTTTGGGGAGCGGGCCCGTCGCTGGGTTCTTGCGAACGCAGATAACTTTGATGTTATTCACGACAACCAAACCCTGTCTGATGGAATTCTGGCGCTTCAGACGGCGGGCATCCCCCTAGTTACAACCATTCATCATCCAATTACCCGGGATCGTCAACTAGCCGTCGAATCCGAGAGCGTGTGGTATCGAAAGCTTCTGGTGAGAAGGTGGTATGACTTCTTGGATATGCAGGAGCGTGTCGCCAAGCAACTCAATCACATTGTGACCGTATCTGGGATAAGCCGCAGGGATATCGTGGCGGATTTTGGCGTAGACCCCCGCCGTGTGGCGGTGATGTATAACGGCGTAGATACCGAAGTGTTTCGCCCACTAGATGGGAAAGACAGGAAAGTCAGCCAGATCATGGCAATTGCCTCTGCTGATACCCCGACCAAAGGGCTCCAGATTCTGTTACCCGCGGTTGCTCAGCTGATAGCTGCGGGTAAACAGCTCGAGGTCATCCTTGTCGGCAAGCCAAAGCCAGAGGGGGAGACGGTGCAGCTGATTCGTGCGCTCGGGCTTCAGGAGCACATACAGTGGTATCGGGATTTGGAGCAGGAGCAGATCGCGGAACTTTACGCAGAGAGCACCATTGCGGTGGTCCCCTCCCTGTATGAAGGTTTTGGACTGCCCGCTGTCGAAGCGATGGCTTGTGGCATTCCTCTGATTTCCAGCGATGGAGGTGCCCTGGGGGAGGTGGCCGGCGATGCTGCTCTTGTAGTGCCAGCGGGTGATGTGGCGGCACTGGCTGCTGCTATACAGGAGCTACTTGAGAATCCCGCGCGTCGGGAAGAGCTTGGCAGACTTGGGCGAGCGAGGGCGGAACGAGAGTTTAGCTGGCAGGCCTGTGCGCAACGTCTCGTGGCACATTATCGATCAGTTATCGAGTCGACCAACCAGCATCCGCGCGCATCACAAGAATCCGGACTGACCAGATGTTAACCGTCGATTTCAGTTGGTTTCCCCTGTCTGCGGGTGATCGCGTGCTAGATGTGGGATGCGGTGAGGGCCGACATTCCTTGGCTGCTTATCTTCGACCCGGGGTTAGCGTTGTTGGGGTGGATTTATCGGAGGAAGACCTCGCGACTGCACGGGGGCGCATTAATGATATGGCGCCCTTTGAACCGCAGGGTTCCGTCAGGTTTCTGCAGGGCGACGCCACTAGGCTGCCGTTCCCTGATAGCGCGTTTGATCGGGTTATTTGCAGCGAAGTGTTAGAGCACATCCCAAATTTTATTGGGGTGTTGGAAGAATTGTATCGGGTGCTGAAGCCAGGCGGCCGACTGTGCGTCAGCGTTCCACGGGCCTGGCCAGAGAAAATTTGCTGGTGGTTGAGCGCCGATTACCACAATACACCGGGCGGCCACATTCGCATTTTCAGTCGTCGATTTCTGGAGCGCGAGATAACCCGACAGGGGCTAAATACCTATCATCGTCACGGGGCTCATGCGCTTCATGTGCCTTATTGGTGGCTGCGCTGTCTGTTGTGGCGTCGCGGGGAAAAGTCGTTTCTTGTGGCGGCATACCATCGCTTGCTGGTGTGGGATTTGATGAAACAGCCTGTGTTAACCCGCTGGTTTGACCGCCTGTGTAATCCTTGGATGGGGAAAAGTACGGTGCTTTACTTTAACAAGCCCAAGAGCGCTCAGTTATGAGCGGCCTTTACCTCAGCCGAGGCCTCTTCCCTAAGGATTACCTGCGCCCAACTGCAGATTACATTCTAGAGGTGCAGCGCCCTTGGGGCGAAATTCCTTGGTTTCCGGGCGGTCACACGGATCCCTGGGATCATGTGGAGGCCGCGATGGGCCTATCGATAGCCGGTGAGTATGAAGCCGCTGAGCACGCCTATCGCTGGCTAGCAGCGTCTCAACTGGGTGACGGCAGTTGGTGGCGCGCCTATCGAGAAAATCAGCCCCAGGATCCGGATCGACGAGAGACAAACTATGTTGCCTATATCGCAACCGGCATTTGGCATCATTATCTGATAACCCGTGACAGGGAATTTTTGGAGGAGATGTATCCGGTTGTCCGCGCAGCTGTTGACTTTGTTATAAGGCTGCAGGGTGTGCATGGTGAGATTGATTGGGCGGTGGATGCCAATGGCGTGCCATTGGGAGACGCTTTGGTCACGGGCTGCAGCTCTATTTTCAAGAGTCTTGAGTGTGCTTGTCACATTGCATCAACGCTCGGAGAGTCCAACGATGATTGGTCCGAGGCTCGCCGTAGGCTGGGTGCTGCACTTAGAGCAAAGCCGGAGCGTTTTGATCGTACCTGGGCGAGCAAATCCCGTTATGCGATGGACTGGTTTTACCCGATTATCACCGGCTGGATTACTGGCGCTGCGGCGAAGGAGCGGATTAATAGTCGCTGGCAGGAGTTTATCGAGCCGGGATTGGGCTGTCGGTGTGAAATTCAGGAACCATGGGTTACCGTCGCGGAAAGCTGCGAGCTAACACTCGCGCTGCTTGCAGCGGGAGAGCGCCCCAAGGCGGCAGAGGTATTTGCCTGGTTGACCCAATGGCGTGATCAGGATGGCGCTTGGTGGACGGGGTATCAGCTCGTTGAGGATATGCTTTGGCCTGACGAGAAGCCCACATGGACAGCGGGCGCAATCCTCTTGGCGGCAGATGCTCTGACGGGCCATACCTCTGCCTCTGATTTATTCTTGAGTGTGCTGGAGCCCGAGTCGCAGCAAGACATAATGCAGGCTCTGCGGACCCGCTTGTAAGCCCGCTACATAGTTACCCGTGATGGTTACCCGTGATGGTCCGAAAGTCGTTACGCCGCAGGCAGGCGCCGCAGCGCCCATAAGGTATCGACCCGCTTCACCTCCTCAAACAGGCCAGACTCGACTGCTAGTCGCCACACCGTAAAGGGCGCTTGGCCTCCGGTATTCACGTCGGGATAAACGTCGTGGATTGCCAGAATGCCTCCGGCGGCCACCTTTGGGCCAAAACTACGCCAATCTCCGAGAGCAGACTCGAGACTATGGCCTCCGTCTATGAATACCATCCCAAAGGAGCCCTGCCACCAGCGTGAAAAAGAGGCGCTCCCTGTCACCACGGGCATCACAGCATCTTCTACCTCCGCCGCGGCAATATTCCTTCGAAACGCGGCAAGCGTATCGACCCGGCCCTCACTATCCATCAGCGATTCATCGTGAAAAAATTCGCCCGGCTGGTGCTCTTCAGATCCTCGATGGTGGTCCAGCGCGATAACGATACTGTCCGTAGCCCTGGCTGCGTGGGCAAGCCAGATAGTGGACCTGCCACACCAGCTACCTATTTCTAGGATAGGCCCAAGACGGCCTGCCTCAAGACCCAGCTGGTGGAGCGCTTCACCCTCATGATCCGGGAGGAATCCAGGCACATCGGCTGAAGGGGGTAAAGTCATTGAAGCTAGATCTCCTGTAATAGGCGCTCTTGATGGTCAGGGCCCCGTGGCAGTTTGTGAGCACCAAGGCTCGTCTCTGTCGGTACAACCCGTAAAATACCGAAGCCACGGCTGCTTCGGTAAAGAACCATACTCGGCAACACTATAAACGCAGCCACCTTTTTTTTATATGCCCGTTAATGGGTGTTAGGTTGAGGCGGGTGGTCAACATTGCTGGGAAATAGCGAGGCACGTTTAGCCTGCAGAGGTGAGGAAAATCGATGACCCGTCGCAACATCTCCTGCTTTCTTATTGTTTGCAACGAGGCTGATCGCATTGAGCGATGCCTGGACTCCCTCGCGTCATGGGTAGATCAACTGGTTATCCTTGATAGCGGCAGCACAGATGGCACCTTGGAGATTTGCCAGCGCTATTCTAACGATGTGTTCTCTACCGATTGGCCGGGTTTCGGTGCACAGAGGAACCGCGCTCTGGAAAAGTGCCGCCATGACTGGGTGCTGAATATTGATGCAGACGAAGAGCTCAGCGATGCGTTAAAAGAGGAGATAGATGAGCTGTTATCCAGGGAAAACATTGATTTCAATTTGGTGAAGATTCCTTGGCGAACGATGTTGTTTGGCAAGGCTCTGAAATTCGGGCGCTATACAAGCCCTCAAGGCAAGCTTTTCAAAAAAGCCGGAGCAGCGTTCAAGCAGAGATCGGTGCACGAAACCCTGATTTTGCCGAGTGAGAAAAGCGTGACCACCAGACACTCGTTGACTCACCACAGCTGGCGCGACTACCGCCACCTCATTGACAAACATACCAGCTATGCCATGTTGAGTGCGCAGGACAAATTTCGCGCTGGAAAGAAGTCGTCATTGGCTTACGCGATGCTGCGGTTGAGCACTGATTTTATCCACCATTACATTTTTCGATTGGGCCTGCTTGATGGCTGGCGCGGCCTACTCATGGCAGTAGTGCTGGCCCACTATGCGTTTCATAAGTACGCCTGCCTGTGGGCATTGAACCAGAATAAAAAATAAACCCCCGGGAAGTGGTGCTAGCCGGTAGACTTTGGAGCCGAGGTCCGCGTGCCAATTTCTTGGTTCGAAGTGGCCTGTGGATCATTAGGTTGCGAAGATGTGTAGACAGGGTACCGAGGCCAGTGGCGTCTTTGGTGCCTTGATGGTGCGGTGAACGAGCGTGTGGTTCCAATTTGAGTCATAAGTAAGCGCGCTGATATCCTTTATTTTTATTTCTTGTGACCGCGATGAATCAGGCGAAAATAAGCGTTTTTCTGGTGACACTGAACGAGGCGGAGCGCATCGCTGAAGTCATTCGCAGCGTAAGCTGTTTCGATGAGGTTATCGTCGTCGATTCTGGCTCTATCGATGGGACGCCTGAGATAGCGCGAGACCTCGGTGCAACCGTCTATTTGCGCGACTGGCCTGGGTATGCGCGGCAAAAAGCACTTGCCGCTGACCTATGCGCCAATGACTGGCTATTAAATATAGACGGTGATGAAGTTATGACAGAGTCTCTGGCTCAGGAGCTAACAGCGCTGGCAAGCAGGACGGATATCGCGGGTGTGCGGATCCCGATTAACGATTTTATGCTCGATCGCCCGCTGCACCGTTTATCGAGAAAAAGAAAAATTGTCCGTATGTTCAGAAGGAATCTAGCGACCTATCCGGTTGATCGCTCAGTGCATGAAAACCTCGAGGTAAAGGGACCAGTCGTTAATGCTGAATCCGAGTTACATCATTTTGGGTACAACCGGCCCAGGATTTATTTTGCCAAGCACATAAAGTATGCCGAGCTGCGAGCCTGTGACAAGCGTCGGGCTGGCAAGAGAGGGAGTGTCATCAAGTTACTGTTGGCGTTTCCTTTCACCTTCGCCAAGGTGCTTTTTTTCAGAGGCATGATTTTTTCAGGGTATCGAGGCCTGCTCGTTACGACAGCAGAGTCGACGTACGCGTTGCTCAAAGAGGCCTTCCTCATTCGTTTAACCTACTCTCAAGTCAATGACTAGCGCTCCAACATCGTCTTCGGCAGTGCGCCCTTCATTAGTGACAATGGCTCTATCGCTGTTTATCGTGTCGCCTCTTGTGAATGTGGGGCCCGTGAACATTGCGTCTTTCCTGTTGTTGACGGCAAGCGGGTTGTATTGCGCCAGGAATGCTAGCTGTATCTGGTCTTTTTGGCGCACGCAAAAGCAGTTGTTGGTTATGATTGGTTTTCTATTCACCGCCGTCAGCGCATCAAATCTTCTTAACGATGTCTCGTCGCCATTCACGGCAGTCTTCGCGCAGGGTCGATGGCTAATTCTACTGATAGTGTCCGCTCCTGCAGTTGCCTGGGGGATCAATGCCTCATCAGGTCAAACGCTCTGTCGCTTTGTCGTTATCGTTTTACTGATTTTTATTTACCTTTATGTTTATGACGCGATTCTCTTTCTCGGATTTGATTCTGGTGGCGTCCTTGATCTAGTCGGCGCAGAAAGAGGCGATCCAAATCGCCCGTCCTGGGTCTTTAATCCGCACCCTTTTTCAAGAACGCTTATCGCGGGTCTTTTAGTGTTAGTCGGAGTTCTCACGGTGACGGCGGAAGCACCCCAACGAGGCGCCTACATACTTGGTATTCTTGGCCTCAGCGTCATGTTGGTGCTTGGGGCCGTGCGTACAGCCTTTGTCGCGCTTGTGGCAGTTGGATTAATTTCCATTGCGGTTTATGGAGGTAGGCGCGCTGCTCTAGTGTTTATCGGCGGCGTGCTGTTAGCGGGACTCGGTCTGGAATTCAGAGAGCGCCTGTTTCAGGACAGCCTGCATGATGAAAGCCTGGGTATCCGACTTGTTCTTATACAGGACGGGATCAAGGCAGTGCTTGAAAAACCCTGGTTTGGCGGGGGCTATCAGGCAGCTCGCGATATCCTCTGGTCCTCCGAACTGGATACTTTTGTTCAACTGCAGACTCTGGGGACTACCAACACGCACGTTCAGTGGCTGGAAATGTGTGTCAGCTATGGTGTGGTAGGAGGAGCAATCTTCATCGCACTTTGGCTCTATTCCGGGTGGTGGGTGTTTACCACCCATCGACAAGTCGCCGCCGGTTTCAAAGTGTTCAGCGCGCTCCTCTTCCTTAATTGGGTTAGCTTGACGGTCGCCGGATTTTCCACCGTCTATCGAGAGACCGAATGGGCGCTATGGACGGTTACCCTGCTTGGGACCGCGTGGCTGCATGCTCAACAAGTGGAGTCGCGCCGTTAAATCTTTACGTCAGAATCTTCAAGGAATGGCGTTAATGACTCGATCACCATTGACACCGAAATAGCGCGCATCAAGTCCTTACCCTTAAGCCTCAAGCCCCACCGGCGCTTTTCAGGGGGTATGCCCAAGGCGTCCAGGCTGGCGTTGTATACATCGACAACATTATTAAGTGACAAGTAAGGACCCGTACGTTTGGGATTGCTGTGAGCGTAAAGGCCTATTGCCGGGGTATTCTGTGTCGTCGCCATATGGAGCGTGCCTGAGTCCGGCCCAATGACCAGTCGAGCGCGCCGACAAATAGCAAGTAGCTCCTTGAGTGTGGTTTGACCGGCCATATTGGTGAGTGTGTGTTTGGCATGCCCGCAAATTGAGTTGGCCATTTCAATATCACTGCTGGCTGGGCTGCCAGTCACAATGACGTCAAATCCCCTGTCGATACAGAAATCCGCCACCTCAGCGTATCTTTCCGGCAGCCAGTTTCTTTCAGCATTACTCGCGGATGGCGCGATGACAACGGCACCTCCGGTCGTAGGTATTAGGTGGATGGCCTTCTCTACTGCGGGCAAAGGAACAGGGATGTTCCAGTGAGCATCAAAATCGCTGATGCCAATGGAACGGGCGAAACCTTTCAATACGTCAAGTACATGGAATTCACTCTGATCCTGAATCCGTGCATTGACTACGAGGCTGTGGAGCTCCTTGCTCTTCGCTCGCGGGAAACCTATTTTTTTGTTGGCGTTGATCAGGAGTGCAAGGAGGTTTGATCTGAAAGATGTTTGCATATGCAGCAACAAATCGAATGGCTTGCGATTTTTCATCGCTTTCCTGATTTCTCGATAGGCAGCTAGACCCCGAGCCTTGTCGAAAACCACAAACTCTACGCCTGGGAGATCTTTTAGGAGCTCATATTCAATGCGGCCGATAATCCAGGTAATTTGTGCTGTCGGGTAGCGGGATTGAATGCCATGCACGACGGCGGCGACATGACACACATCCCCAATGGCGGAGAGGCGAATCAGGCAAATTGAGTCAGGAGGGCATGTGGTATCGTTCATTATGAATTCCCGTGAACACCCTGTTGGCAATTCCAGAGCTTTCGCTATGAATGAAACCATCAAGCGTTCTACTCAACAAGAGCGTCACTACCGCTTAGTGTACGACAGTTGTGCTGTTGATAATGCCTCTGTCGAAATTTTTGATCCTGACTATTGGGCGCAATCGGCGGTTCGACATAATGAAGGGCGTGGCTCTGTCTGGTTCATTGCTGACACTGAGAAGCAATGGGTATTGAAGCACTACTTGCGAGGCGGTTTATTCGGGAATCTGCTGACCGACAGGTATCTTTTCACGGGTTTTGATCGCTCCCGGATGATCCGTGAGTTCGATATGCTTTGTGCCATGAGGAGCCACGCTTTACCTGTGCCCAAGCCAATTGCCGCTCTCGCTACCCGATCTGGTCCGCTGTTTTATCGCGGAGCGTTGATTACCGAGCGACTTGTACACAGTACTTCGTTGGCGTCGCTGATCTCTACTGCGCAAGCTCCGGCTGAGATGTGGTTCGAGGTCGGTAGCACCATTGGAAAATTTCATGGCGCAAACGTATTTCATCACGATTTAAACGCAACAAACCTTCTTCTTAACGACGGCACTTGGTATTTAATAGACTTTGATAAGTGCCGCTTTGTCCCCGGAGAGTCGGCCTCCAACTGGCGGCAAGACAACCTGAGGCGCCTTCAACGTTCCATCCGTAAAGTCGACCAGGCCAGCGATCAGATTCAGTTCGAAAAGCGGTGGCGTGTGTTCACGGAGGGTTATGAGAGTAGTCTTGCTGCCGTCAGAAACGGCAAGTGAAATCTTATTGAAACATTACAAAGGCAGCGAACTGATTTCGTCGCGATAGAATTGCACTCGATCGGGTAATTTATCCACCGCTTTGCGCGCGGCCACTCCAAGTTGATCTCGTTTGGCTGAGTTGTCAGAGAGCTGCCGCCACTGTTCTTTGAGTTCCTCTTCAGTTGAGGCAATTACCATAGCGTTGTTTTCCAGCAAGTAGTTCGCCATTGACTCAAAGTTTTGTGTGTGGGGACCGCTGAGAATTGCCTTTCCCAGTGCTGCCGGCTCCATGAGGTTGTGGCCTCCCACTGGGACAAGCGACCCCCCAACAAATACAAAATCACTTTGGGCGGAGAACGGGCCCACCTCGCCAATGGTATCCACAAGATAAACTTCGGTGTTTGATTGAGGGGTTTTCTTCTCACTGTGGAGATGGCACACAATATTCTGCTCGATAAGGCTTTTGGCAATTCCAGCCGCCCTCGGTGGGTGTCTCGGAATAATGATCAGCAAGGTTGACTGGCCAGCGGACTTCCAGGCGCCAATGATTGTGGTTTCTTCCCCGGCATGAGTAGAAATGGCAAGAGAGAACGGTCTGGGAGATACGGGCTCGTGTTGTGGCGTATTTCCAGCAGGTCTGGAAAGCTTCAGATTGCCCGCAGTTGAAATCCGGTCTTCCGGGCACCCGAGGCCAATGAAGCGATCCCTATCAATCGGATCTCTCGCCCAAATATGGCCAACTTGACGAAGCATTTGCCGATAAAGAGGTTTGAGAAAACCGGGAGCATCAGCGGTTTTTGCTCCTACTCGGCCATTTACGATCCTGATGTCAACCCTGTTTGCACTAGCGGTAGCAAACAGCTGTGGCCAAAGCTCGGTTTCCACAATAAACAGGTACTTTGGCTGGTAGTGGCGGACGAGCCTTCCCATGGGCCAGAGGAAATCGATCGGGCAGAAGTGCACCACAACTCTGGGATCCACCTGTTCTTTGGCGAGTCGCAGCGCTTCAGGCGTATTGCAGGTCAGCAAAACGCGCTCCTGACCGGTTGCTGGGAGCAGAGATAACACTAGCTGGATTTCTCCAACGGATGCCCCGTGAAACCAGTAGGTCGTTTGAGTGTCTTCTGCCGTGAAGAAACCAAAGCGTTCCTTTATGTAATGAACTCCACCGTCACGCCGCCGCGCCTGATAAAGGGTCAGGAGCAACAGAACTGGCGTCAGCAAAAGCAATGTCAGGTTGTAGACCAACAACCTCGGGTTTCTATTTGTTGGTTTACTCGACAAGTGGGCTGCCTATCGTGGCCGCAGCATCAGTGGGTCCCACTCAGATGCACGGACGGAGCGGGGTTCGACACCTCTTATGAGGCAGGTTTTAGGGTGAACTGGACGCACCTGCCGTGGGGGCCGGAGGAGGAATCAGCGCGCTGTTAAGTACAGCAACATCGTCAGGCGATAGGGAGCCGGCATTTTCTTTTAATCGAAGCAGACTGAGCACGTAATCGTAACGGGCATTAGCGTAGTCCCTGAGAGACGTGTAAAGGAGATTTTGGGCGTTCAACACATCGACAATATTCCGTGTGCCCACCTCATAGCCAGCCTCAGTAGCATCCAGCGCGCTCTCCGCTGAGCGTATTGATTGCTTGCGGGCTTTCACACGTGCCGAATTAGAGGCAACGGTCATATGTAATGAACGCGCGTTAGTAATTGTCGTTCTCTCCAGATTGATGCGAGTCTCCATTGCCGCAACATGTTGCTGGGCCGACTGGCGTCGTTGGGCATGTAATCTGCCCCCAAGGAATAACGGCACATCAACCCTAACCTGCCAGACTTCCCGCTGATCTTCCGACTGGGGCTGCACCAGAAAAATCGGCGTTGGATCTGCGGATCGTGTTCCCTCGGTTTCGGTGTCCGAGTACTGATAGGACGCAGTGACTGTCGGAGCGTGGCGAGAGGCGCTGGCTTTGGCTGATTGGCGCGCTGACTCCTCGGCATACCGTGCTGCAGCCAGATCATAATTATTGTCCAGAGCCATCTGGACCCACTCGGCGCGATCAGCAGGTGTCGGCGGGTTCGCTTCGAAATCTTCGCTCAAAAGATATAGGGATCCATGGTCTTGTCCGGTGAGAATAGAGAGTCGCTCTTTGGCCACAGCGACGTTGTTCTCTTCCACAATGCGCTGTACCTCGGCCAAGTCTCTGGCTGCTTCCGACTCGTAAACGTCGGTAATGGCAATTAAGCCGACTTCAAATCGCTGCTGGGTTTGTTCGAGCTGTCGGCTGAAAGCGCGTTCCGCTGCTTCTGCTGCCGCCAGATTATCCTGTGCACGAAGTACCCCGAGATAAGCTTCCACAGTCCGGACAATTAAATTTTGAGTCGCCGAAGCAAACTCGGCTTCAGCCTGTTTACTGAACTCCTGCCCTGCTTGCAGGCTGTACCAAGCGCCCAAATCGAACAGGGGTTGCGCCAAGGCAAAATCCCACCCTTCGGTCTCCACATCAGTCCTGTTGTAGCCGTCGTCAATGATTGGCTGGGCTGATGGCGTGAACCCTACGATTTGCCGGCTTAGTGACTCGGCATCGGTTCCCGTAATACCGTAACCGGCGCGGACTTGAGGCAAGAGGGCAGAGAGAGCAACGTTTTTGTTCTCAATGTTTGCCAGATATCGGGCTTCCTGCGCTTTTAATTGGGCATCGTTCTCAAGAGCCAGTTCATAGATGTCCAGCAGGGTTTCCGTCCGCGCTGACATCGAGGACACCACGAGTGAAAGCACGGTGAAGGCAAGCTTCCAGTGGCGCAGGGTTGAATTGGACATGTGGACTCCTTGTCGCATCGTGTAAAAAAGCCGCTTGAGTATACATTCTGCGGCGGTCAAAATCCCCGTGATATTTTGACCTGCGAAGCTTCCACGGTGTTGATAAACTCGGGAAAGCTTTTGGGAGGTTTGGGTATGGCCCATTCGGCCAGTGACACCGAGTCACGCTACAGCGTAAACCTGGGGGATCTTCACAGTATTTGTGAGGCGAACTATTTGCGCCTGACCAAGGCCTTTCCCGGTTATGAGAATACCAATTGCATCGAGTTGGTCTCCGGGGTTCTCTCACTCAGAATCGAAGTCATAGAGCGCTGTCGCTACACCACCACCCTGCGATTGGTGCAGATCGGACCTGCCACGTTGCCAAGGGCTGCTATTCGTCTTGATGTACGCCTTTATCACGATGCCAAAATGGCAGAAGTCGTCATGTTGCAGCGCCACAATCAGCTTCAGGGGCGCTATCAGTACCCGAACCCCGCTATGTATCAGCGTGACGAGAAGCTTCAGCAGAATCACTATGTAGCCGAGCTGCTATCTATCCTGCTTATATCCGGCTATACCCCCAACAGCGCTATTTTTTCTGTATCCGATGAACACTGATAACGCTTTTTCTGGCGCTATTGTTCTGCCAATAGACGGTGTGGTCCGAGTGCTGCAGATATCTGACACCCACTTGGGCGTGAATGTTGGAGACGACCTTCTTGGCATAGATACAGATCAATCACTTAAAGATGTGTTGACACTCGTTGAACAGGACAATCGCGCTCAGCATCTGACGCTGGTGACGGGAGATATTGCTGCGGACGGGGATCTCGAGGCCTACCAGCGCCTGGAGGACTACCTAGAGCGATATGCGGGAAACTCAGGAGCGCCCAGTCTGTGGCTGCCCGGGAATCATGACGGCCCTGATGGCTTGGCCCAGTACAATAATCGTTTTCAGCGCACAGTAGAGGCCGGCGCCTGGTTGGTGGTGTTGCTGCATTCACAGCAACCGGGTCAGGTGGGCGGCTACTTAAGTGATTCCGAGTTAAAATGGCTGGATGATGTTGTCGATCGGGCTAACGAAGAACACAGACACGTGCTGGTTGCGTTGCATCATCCGTTGCATCCGGTCGGGTGTGATTGGCTGGACGGCCAGCGTGTTTCAAATGCGGAGCAATTCTGCGCTAGCATCTCCAGGTGTACAGGGTCGGCTGTAGTTATTTCTGGCCACGTTCACCAGGCGACTGACCAAGTCTTGGATGGGATTCGTTATGTCACCACACCCTCCACCTGCGTACAGTTCGCACCGAATCAGGTAGAGTTCAAGGTAGATCAGATTGGACCAGGTTATCGCTGGTTAGATCTGCTGCCCGATGGACAGGTGATGACCGGTATTTCGAGATTGCCGGCGGACCTCTATATCGCGGATACAAAACGACAGGGCTACCAGTAAGCTAAAGAGGAGATTGGCCTTTTCATGAGCCAATATAACGCCGACGCCATTGAGGTCCTTACGGGACTGGAGCCTGTGCGCAAGCGCCCGGGCATGTACACCGACACAACACGTCCCAATCATCTCGCGCAGGAGGTGATCGATAACTCTGTTGACGAAGCGCTTGGAGGCCATGCAGACAAGATTGATGTAACGCTCCATGGAGACGGTGCAATCAGCATCGTAGACAATGGACGAGGAATGCCTGTAGATCTTCATCCGGTGCAGAAAAAACCGGGGGTCGAGGTCATCCTGTCTACCCTCCACGCGGGGGGCAAGTTTTCTGATAAGAACTATCAGTTTAGCGGTGGACTGCACGGGGTCGGGGTGTCGGTAGTGAATGCCCTATCCACGCGTCTTGAGGTTACCATCCGTCGGGACGGTGAAGTCTATGAGATGGCTTTCGAGAACGGCGAGAAGGCCTCGGATCTCAGAGTGATCGATACCTGCGGTAAGCGCAATACGGGAACCGGCATCCGCTTTATGCCTGACCCACAATACTTCGACTCCGCCAATTTTTCCCTCTCACGTCTGTCCCATGTTCTACGTGCGAAGGCCGTGCTTTGTCCCGGGCTGAAGGTCACGTTACTGGATGAGAAGAAAAAAGAAAAAACTGAGTGGTTCTACGAGGACGGTATCGCCGACTATTTGGCGGACGCGACTATCGATTTTCCCGTTATTCCCGAGACCCCCTTCACCTGCAATTTTCAGGGAGAGACCGAGGCGGTTGACTGGGCAATTCAATGGCTGCCGGAAGGGGGCGACTTGATCACCGAGTCCTATGTGAATCTCATTCCGACGGCTCAGGGTGGTACCCACGTTAACGGACTTCGCTCCGGCCTGCTTGAGTCGATACGCGAGTTTTGCGAACTGAGAAATCTATTGCCTCGAGGTGTGAAGTTAACCGCTGAGGATATATGGGATAGATGTGCCTACGTTCTCTCTTCGAAGCTTCAGGATCCTCAATTTTCGGGCCAAACCAAAGAGCGGCTCTCATCCCGCGAAGCGGCCGGATTTGTCTCCGGGGTAGCCAAAGATGCTTTTAGCTTGTGGTTAAACCAGCACACGAGCGAGGCAGAGTTACTGGCAGAAATGTGTATCAACCGGGCTCAGGCCAGGTTGCGCTCCGCAAAAAAGGTTGTTCGAAAAAAAGTAGCGTCAGGTCCCGCGTTGCCGGGGAAACTGGCGGATTGCACGACCGAAGACCCCGATCAAGGCGAGCTCTTTCTTGTGGAGGGTGACTCTGCGGGTGGCTCTGCCAAGCAGGCGCGAAATAGAGAGTTTCAGGCGATCCTTCCATTGAGAGGCAAGATATTAAATACCTGGGAGGTTGATTCTCAGGAGATTCTCGGGTCAGCTGAGGTGCACAATATCTCGGTCGCTCTTGGCATTGATCCCGGCAGTGACGATCTGTCGGGACTGCGTTATAAAAAAGTCTGCATCCTTGCAGATGCTGACTCCGACGGACTTCATATTGCGACCCTTATATGTGCGCTCTTCCTGCGCCATTTCAGGCC
>CAXPOA010000025.1:0-2817 GCA_964218505.1 Luminiphilus sp. | reverse complement strand
CTGCCTCACGGGAGTGGGTGCGAAACTGAATACGTTGTCAGCGCTGTAAGTAAAGATACTGGCGCTGTCCTCAAGCCATTGAGGCTCGTAGTTTTCTGCCCAGCTGGACCAGGCGCCGTCCCGCGCCTCCTGACTAGGCCACATCATGACCCAGAGAAAATCATAGCGCTCATCTTCGAATCGGGGGGTATTCACCGCCGCCATCATCAGCCCCCAGTCAGCTTCTTTGGCGTAGCCCGCCCACTGCTCGGTCAGTCCCTTTAAGGCATCGTCTGAAAAATTTTCACCTGCTTGATGCCAAACGTACTCGACCATGTAAGGCACGAGTATTTCTGCGACCGGCGACGCCTCAACCGCAGCCGCCTCTGTGGTGACCGGCGTCGTTGCCTGCTTGTCACCTCCGCAGCCACCCAATAAGACAAGAAAAGATAAAATGATGAGTCTGACCATGATTATTTCCTTTTTTTTGCGTTTTTACCCCCCCAAGCTTGGTGAGAAGTGAAGTCCCTTCTTCCCAAGCGTCTAGGAGAAACTTGCCAGTGGTTAGGCGGGATTGCAAGTATGTGAGGTTCCAGTAGCCTTTGATAACACGGGGTAACAACCAAGACAGGCAAAAAACAACGCGGAATAAGCCTTAATTTACATAATTATGAAGTGCTAAGCGTTGTGTGAAAGTAATCTCGTCGTGAAATGATCTTGATTCTTCCTGTCTTCTGGACTATACCCGAAGACATAAACAAGAAAGTACAGAGAAATAACATCACTCTGAACGGGCAGCATGCGAAAAATGCTCGTTAACTGGCCGTGACGTGTCACAGTGGGGGGGGGACGATTTGGCACTTGATTTGATAAGCACAGCCGCGATTTCCGGCGCTACCGAACTCTTAGGCGACGCTTCCTACTCACGCTTTTTTACCGAGACTATCGAGTCGGCCAATCAGCCCGACAATCTTCCCTTCCCGGTGATCTCTGCTCAGCGTCTTTCAAGGCTTCTGTCACCAATCTGTGACGGTGACGTTGGTCGACTGGCCGCCCTAGCGGAGATCCAAGGGGATGCATGTGGCGGGGAGCTATTACCCATGCTGCGAGGCTGTCCGACTGTAGGTTCAGCCCTGAGTGCATTGCTTCGCTTCATGCCCATCCATGCGGCCCCACTGCACTGGCAGCCTAGACGTCAAGGGGAGCACCTTGCTTTGTGTAGCTGGATAGAGCCGCTTCCTGGTTTGACAGCGGCACAACTGGAACAAATGAGTTTCCTCGCCTCGCTTCAGATCATCTCAGGTTTTGGGGAGACAGTGGGTAATGCACTCAAAGTGGATGCTATCCACCGCCGGCCCTCTAAAGTAGGTTACGAATGGCCAAAAGCCTTTCGAGGAATTCCGATTATCAGCGACGCCGCTGAGGATTTATTGCTCATAGATATGCAAAGTCTCAACGAGCCAAACCCAAATTTTTCTGAGGCAAAGGTCTCCGAGGAGCAGGGGTTTATCGACCTCATGCGTGATGCCACTGACAAGCAAATAGCAGAGCGATTTAAACAGCAGGTTAAGGGATGGATTCGCGCTGCATTACCCGTTGGGAACTGCAGACTTGAGCTACTGGCCAACCGTCTTAACTGCGACAAGCGAACCTTGCAGCGGAGACTCGACAAACAAATTGGACAGCAATTTCAGGGTCTGGTGAATGAGTCGCGAGATGAGCTTATTTTTCCCATGCTCGAAAGCCGCGTTTTTCCAATCAAGGTGATCGCTTCCCACGCGGGCTTCTCCAACGCCGGCAATTTCTCACGCTATTTTAACGGCCGTTTTGGCTGTTCTCCGGTGGAGTGGCAAGAGCTGGAGTTTGATCGCAAAAGAAAGTAGTTCCGATCGCGGTAAGATGACTAGCCTTATCGGACCTACTGCCAACCCCGTTCAAGCTGCTCCTGAGTTAGCACCCGAGCAACGCTACCGTCATTATTGAGCTGTTCAACGAGTCGCCCGTCGTCAGTCTTCAGATGAAATAACACCAACGCGCCATCTGGCCCGGCAAATTCTCTGTGCACATGGGGGTCTGTCGAGTGGGCATAGTCACCCGCGCTGCGTACATGAGTTGCTACCACTTTATTGTCTTCATATGCGATGACATGCAGTTCGCCCGAGATGACCAGGGAAGTTACTGCGCACAGGTGCCGGTGAAAGTGGCAAAACGCATTGGGTTCCCATCGATACAATATATCGATCGTGCCATCGCTGCGCGAGCCCAGCAAAGCACCAGCATAGTCGATGTCTTCTTCGCTGTCAGAATGATCAACCACGCGTCTCCATTCGAGGTCGCGGGCACTATCGATGGTTAACATAGGTCCTCCCTTGGGCAGCCAAGTATCGAGACTGCGCATGTCACCAATTTAAGGGGTATTAGTCGGTTAGGGAATGCCCCCACGGACTAGCTGACGCCTTTTGAGATATTCCAAAAGCGACAGCTGGCAGGGAGAACCTCCGTGGTGGTAGACGGGAAGCCAGCGCAGTCGCTTTTTTGAGGGTGTCAGATAAGCGCTGTCTGAGATACGCTGGCGGCTCACCCAAATGATAAGGGGTCTGCAGCAATGGGATTTTTCGCCTGGCACCGCAAGCAGGTTGATTCTTGGCAACGGATTCTGAAGCTCGACAGCTATCAGCTTCTTTGGATTGCGTTTCTCAAAGGCTTGATCGTTGGTGCTCTATTACTATGGGTGTTCGGCTAATGTGCCTTGTCCCGGAATGGCGGGAGGTTCTGGCAATATGAAGGGCCCATCGATACAGATGCGTCGCCCGTCGGGGGATGCACAGGCGCCGCAAA
>CAXPOA010000024.1:0-6512 GCA_964218505.1 Luminiphilus sp. | reverse complement strand
GGACTTTTTTACCAACGCACTGACGCGGGCGAAAGCGCCTTCCGATTAAGCCTCAAACTTGATGAGGATTCACCATGAGCCAACAGACGGTTCTGCTTGTTGATGATGAGCCCGACATCCTTCAGCTGCTGGAAATCACCCTCTCGCGAATGAACTTGCAGACCCGGCGTGCGAGCACCCTAGAAGAAGCAAAAAAACTACTCGAAGCCGAAACACCTGACCTCTGTCTCACGGATATGAAGTTACCCGACGGGAATGGCCTGACACTGATCGACTTTATCCAACACCGTTATCCCGACGTACCCGTGGCTATGATTACCGCGCATGGCAGTGTCGAGAGCGCCATAGAGGCACTAAAGCTCGGCGCCTTTGACTTTGTTACCAAACCCCTGGCCCTTGATAAACTGCGAGAACTCGTAGGCCACGCACTGCAGATTGGCCAGGCCCGCCCTGATGCTTCAGCTCAAGAACTGATTGGAGACAGCCCACTCATCGGGGCCCTGAGAGATCAGATTCGCCGCGTTGCACGCTCCCAAGCTCCCGTGCATATTCATGGTGAATCCGGCGTAGGCAAAGAAGTCACTGCCAGACTCATTCACGCTCTCGGCCCTCGCTCTGGAAAACCCTTCATCGCGGTGAACTGCGGCGCCATTCCTCCGGAACTGGTTGAGAGTGAATTGTTCGGCCACAAGAAAGGCGCGTTTACCGGCGCTCATGCTGATAAACAAGGATTATTTTTGGCCGCTTCTGGTGGCACGCTGCTTCTAGACGAGGTGGCTGACCTCCCCTTGCCTGTGCAGGTGAAGCTTCTGCGTGCGATTCAGGAGAAGTCCGTGCGCCCTGTGGGCTCAGAAACTGAAGTTCCCGTCGATGTTCGCCTGCTCAGCGCCACTCACAAAACACTTGCCCAACAGGTACGGGCAGGACTCTTCAGAGACGATCTGTATTACCGCATCAACGTAATAGGTATTCACGTGCCTACGCTGAGAGATCGAAAAGAAGACATCCCCTTGCTCGCTCACTTTCTGTTAGGGCAGCTATCGGAGGCCAACAAACTCACCATGCCCCAGCTAACGGCCGACGCGACAACGCGTCTGATGGACTATGACTTTCCCGGCAATATTCGAGAGCTTGAGAATATTCTTGCCAGGGCCATGACTCTCTCAGATCAGCCCATTATTGACGCTGTTGATATCGCCTTTGAGCACATACCTCAGGACACCATCGACGCATCAACGGGTGACGACAAAATCGAAAGCGCCGCTGTAGCCGGTGACGATCTACTCAGCGAAGTCGATGGGGATCTCGAAGGCTATCTCGCCGAGACCGAGCGACAAATTCTCGATCAAGCTCTAATAAAAAATCGCTGGAACAAAACAGCCACCGCAAAAACTCTCGGAATTACTTTTCGAAGCCTGCGTTATCGACTGAAGAAACTGGGCCTCGACGACTAGCCCGGACAGGTGCCCCAGTCCTGAACTAGTCGCGGACGACCCAGGCGATTAACTACTACCGCCCAGTGCACGCTTCCGCTTTCAGGGCAGAACAGCCAACTCATGTTGCGGCTGCCCCACCCATCGCCCCGCCAGCTAAGCGGACGATTTTCTTCCCGAGTACCCGCGCTGTTCCAGACAACAATATGACGGCGCTCAGGATAGTGCCTGATGACTTCCCCAATCCCATTAATAACGGAAAACCCATGACTGTATGGACCGCTACAGGCACTGACAAGGCTCTCTCCGGGACAGAGGGTTATCTCCCTGCCCAACCTGACCGCGCGAGAGCGAGCAAGATTGATTGCCGAGAGGAGCCGCATCGCCTGTGCTCGACTACGCCATTCGCTTACCTTGTCAGTAAAACTGGGGACGCTAAGAGTCAACAGCGCAGCACTTATGGCAAGTGCGATAAGTAGCTCTAATAGGGTGATGCCGCTGAGCATGCCTCGCATGAACTAGCGACCGAGCGCTCCAGCCAATCCGCCAGATTGGCACTTGATCCGCCACTGCAAAGCGTCATCCCCTGTCATCAGAACAGGCTGTCAGAATCAGGACTCTATCTCTAGCACCGAAGAAAGCAGGATCACTCCAAAGAGAGCGTTAGAGGTTTTTGGTGGGAATTCGCAGTTCTTTGGGGAGAGAAAACGTAATGTTTTCCGGGCGCCCATCGAGAGAGGTCACCAAATCAGCGCCCGCATCGCGAAGAACGGCGACTACCCCATCAACCAACAGTTCCGGCGCCGACGCACCGGCCGTCACCCCGATCGACTGTCCACCGGCGATCCACGCGGGATCTATTTTGCTGGCGTCATCAATCAAATAGGCACTGGCACCACATCGCTCGGCCAGTTCCCGCAGCCGATTTGAGTTTGAGCTATTGGGAGATCCTACCACCAGAACCACATCCGCCTTCTCTGCCAGCATCTTTACGGCGTCCTGACGATTCTGGGTGGCGTAGCATATGTCGTCCTTCCGGGGGCCAGCTATGTTTGGAAAGCGCTGTCGCAAGGCATCAATCACCTTGGCAGTGTCATCAACAGAAAGTGTGGTTTGGGTAACGTAGGCGAGGTTATCGGGATCTTTCACCTCTAGCGCTGCAACCTGCTGCTCATCTTCCACCAGATAAATTTGTCCGCCCGCCGAGGTATCGTATTGACCCATCGTCCCCTCGACCTCGGGGTGACCCTCATGCCCGATCAAAATACATTCGCGCCCCGCACCGCTGAATGCCGCTACCTCCACGTGCACCTTTGTCACCAGGGGGCAAGTGGCGTCAAATACTCGCAGGCCGCGGTGAGAAGCCTCTTGCTGTACGGCCTTGGATACCCCGTGGGCACTGAAAATAACGATGGCGTCGTCGGGAACTTCGTCAAGCTCTTCCACGAAAATTGCACCGCGATCACGCAGATCATCCACCACGAATTTGTTGTGGACCACCTCGTGGCGGACATAAATTGGTTTACCGAATACCTCGAGAGCACGGTTAACGATATCGATCGCACGATCAACACCGGCACAAAAACCGCGGGGATTGGCGAGTATTACGTTCACGAAATGTGCGCTCCTCTCATAGGGATACGGAAATCATCCGTCTACTTGGCAGTCCTAGTGTAACTCAGCCGCCTCCACATCGTGTATCGCCACACGGAATCCCAAGGATCGCCCCGCCAACGGATGATTAAAGTCAACGGTGACCGCCTCTCCATCAAAATCCGTAACGACACCAGGCAATTCTCCACCTGCGGCATCGGCGAAGGAGAACATCATGCCGACCTCTAGAGTGATCTCTGGCTCGAACTGGTCCCGCTTCACCACTTGAATGTTGTGCTCGTTGGGCTGCCCGAACCCCTGCTCAGGAGGAATAGTGAATTCAGCTTCGTCCCCGGCTTTAAGGCCAAACAGCGCGCGCTCAAACCCCGGAAGCAAGGATCCGTCGCCAACAGAAAAGGTGACCGGGGTTTGATCAAAGTTTGAATCAACCATGGAGCCATCCTCCAGGCTAAGCGCAAAATTAAGCGTTACGCGCGTGTTCTCACTGATTACCAAATCATCCATTTCAAAGCCCTAGGAAGAGTTCTACTGCGCGCTCTGGGCGCGAAAACTGTCGAGCACCAAATAAATAGCACCCATGGTTATCGCCGAGTCGGCGATGTTAAAGGCCGGCCAGTACCAGTCGCGGTAATGAACCGATATAAAATCAACCACATAGCCGAGCGCCACCCGGTCGATTAAATTGCCGAGCCCGCCACCGAGCACAAGCCCCAGCGCAACGCACAATCCCAAACGGTATCGGGGCAATCGCGCCACCCATATGACAATGACAAGACTGACGAGTGCTGCAACGGCAGTAAAAAACCAGCGCTGCCACCCCCCCGCTCCAGCTAAGAAGCTAAAGGCGGCACCCGTGTTGTGCGCCAGCGTCAGATCAAACCAGGACGTGAGTTCAACGGGAGATCGGTAGGTGAGGTGCGAGGACGCAAGGCCTTTTGTCCACTGATCCAGAACAACAACTCCCAGTGCGAGTGCGTAGGCCCACAGAGCCTGACGAGAAAATACCCCTGCGCCCTCAGGCATAGCGTCGGATTTCTCCGTCACCCTCGACATTGGTAACACATCGACCACATAGAGTTGGGTGAGCCTCATGGGTACCCACTTCGATGCGCCGGTGCCAGCAGCGTTCACATTTATCGGCAGCAGCCACCACTACGCGGACGCGGAGCTCAGGATTCTCACCCACAAGAGCATCCTCGGGCGCCTCTGCAATAGGTAACACGGTTGCCTCAGAGGTAATGAGAACAAAGCGAAGCTCTTCGTCGAGGGATTTCAGTGTTTTTGCCAACTCGGGCGAAGCGTACAACTCAACCTCGGCATCAAGACTACCCTTCAACTCACCCGCAGCCCGCTTGGTTTCCATAGCACGATTAACCTCCTGTCGAACATCCAGCAAAGTCCGCCAGAGGCCGTCACCAAATTCCTCGTCGACACTGCTCTGTGGCAGATCTTCATACCACGTAGCAAGAAAGACTGATGAGGCCCTTTCGCCGGGTAGGTTTTCCCAAATCTCCTCAGCGGTGAAGCTCAAGATTGGAGCGATCCAGCGACACAGGGTTTCTGCCAAATGCCACAGAGCGGTTTGAGCGGAGCGCCTTGGGTGGCTATCAGCCTGTGTGGTGTACTGGCGGTCCTTGATGATATCGAGGTAAAACCCACCCAACTCACCGCCACAAAAATTGTGCACCTTGTGAAATACCTGATGAAATTGGTAGGTGCTGTAACTGGTGATCAGTTCTCTCTGAAGCTCTGCTGCGCGGCTACAGATCCATCGATCAAGGGGCAAGAGCGCATCGTCGGTCACCGCATGAGAGGCAGGATCAAAGCCGCTTAGGTTAGACAAAAGAAAGCGACTGGTATTACGAATGCGCCGATAGGCATCACCTGTCCGCTTGAAGATTTCATCCGACGCCGCAATTTCGTTGCGATAGTCAGAAGATGCAACCCACAGTCGCAAAATGTCGGCCCCCATGTCACTCATCGCTTTCTTGGCGGAGATGATATTACCCACTGACTTGGACATCTTTCTGCCCTCACCATCCACGGTGAAACCGTGAGTCAGCACCGAGCGATAGGGTGCTTCGCCGTAGGCTCCAATACCCGTTAACAGAGAGGATTGGAACCAGCCACGATGTTGGTCAGAGCCCTCGAGGTATAGATCCGCAGGAGCAGTCAGGCCCTCTCGCTGACGCAGCACACAGGCATGGGTAACCCCTGAGTCAAACCAAACGTCGAGGGTATCAACCACCTTGTCGTACTCTCCCGCCTCATCGCCCAGTAGGGTGGCGGGCTCCAGATCAAACCAGGCATCTATGCCCGACGCTTCAATTCGAACAGCAATTTCTTCAATCAGCTCAGGAGTTCGCGGATGGAGTTCGCCAGTCTGCTGATGCACAAACAGGGTTATCGGTACCCCCCAGGTTCGCTGCCGGGAAATACACCAGTCGGGTCGCTCGGCGAGCATGGCATCGATTCGCGCTCGACCCCAATCTGGAATCCAGTTGACACTCTCTACTGCCTCCTTGGCCTGAGGCAACAAGCCAGCCTTATTCATGCTCACAAACCATTGAGGGGTTGCCCGAAAAATAATGGGGGTCTTATGGCGCCAACAATGGGGATAAGAATGATCGTAGGGGTAATGCGCCAGCAGCACCCCGCGAGCCTCGAGCTCCGCGATGATGTCGGCGTTTGCCTTGAAGATATGCTTGCCCTCCAAGATCGGCGTGTCGGCCACATAAACACCATGAGGGCCGACGGGATTGTAGACCTCCAATCCGTACTCCTGCCCTACGGCAAAATCTTCAAGGCCATGCGCAGGCGCCGTGTGAACACAGCCTGTGCCAGCGTCGGTGGTTACGTGATCACCGAGCATGACCGGTACCTCGATCTCCTCGGCAAAGGGTGGCTTGAGGGTCAACCGCTCAAGCTTTGCACCTCTGGTAGCGGCTATTTTGGTAACGCTGCCGAAACCAAAGCGCTTGGCGCATTCCTCTGCAAGTGCCTCGGCCACCACGATAGCCATATCACCATGCTGCAGCATCACGTAATCAAGATCCGGGCTGACACAGACGCCTCTATTCGCGGCTAGTGTCCAGGGCGTTGTGGTCCAAATGGCTACCGCCACTTCACCTTGCCAGTCAGTATCAAAAGCGTTGCAAAATGCTGCCGAATCACACGCGGGAAACGCCACATCTACTGCTGAAGACCGCTTCTCCTGATATTCAACTTCTGCCTCGGCAAGCGCCGAACCACAATCGAGGCACCAGTGCACGGGCTTGAATCCCTTGTGCAGATGACCGCGATCGATAATCTGACCCAGCGTCCGCACGATGTCAGCCTCAAAGCGAAAATCCATCGTCAGATAGGGGTTTTGCCAATCTCCCAACACTCCCATCCGCACGAAATCGTCGCGCTGCTGATCCACCTGCTTGGCGGCGTACTCCCGACACTTCTTGCGAAACTCAC
>CAXPOA010000023.1:0-5198 GCA_964218505.1 Luminiphilus sp. | reverse complement strand
CTTGGATTGATTGCCGTGCCGCTTGAAGGCCTTTGCTATCTTGGCCTGCCCAGCGTCGGTTTGTGGCGTTGCAGTGGCCCAGGGTACGAGCGCCTGGAACAGTTGGAGAGCCACCCCCTGTCTGATGAAGGCATTCGGTTCCTTGCCAGTGAACGCCATCATCCAGATCGGGTCGCCGCCGTGAGGGCGCACTTGGAAACCACTGGTAAGGTAGTTAGCCGACATAATGCGGGTTCAGCGCTCAAGTTTTGCGCCCTGCTGGAGGGAAAGGCGGACGTTTATCCGAGGACCTCGCCTTGCTATGAGTGGGATGTCGCTGCCGGAGATGCTCTTGTGTGGGCTGCAGGCGGATTTGTGGTGGATCTTTGGGGAAATCCCATTCAATACAACAGCCGGGAGTCCCTGCTCGTGCGTCGATTCATTGCTACCAGTCATGGTGGTGAAAAATACTTGCCGTTACTATTGGCGATGGAACACGATTTGTAATTAGAAAAGCTTGTGGAACAGATCGGTAACGAGTAGCGTTCCGCGAGACCAACCAGAGACACGACCATGCGAGACGGCAATCAGGGGGACGCGGCAAATCACGAGATGACTCCCGCGATGCGTCTTATGACCTTGCAAGCCCGCCACCGCAGTCTCGATGAGAAAATACTTGATCTGCAGAGTCAGCCCTACCACAACCAGTTGTTAATACAGCGGCTCAAGAAAGAAAAACTGCGGCTCAAAGACATGATAGAGCGCTTGCGTGATGACATGATCCCGGATCTGAACGCCTAGTCTTAGTTAATCTAATCTTTTGAGCTTTTTTATGGGTGCACCCACAGGGCATTCTCCCGCTTGAGCAGCCAGCGCTTTCGATCCAGCCCCCCCGAGAACCCGGTGAGTTTCCCTCCCGCGCCAATGACCCGATGGCAGGGGATGATAAGCGGGACAGGGTTGCAGCCGATCGCCCGGCCAACGGCCCGCACCGCCCTGGGGCGACCAATGGCGTTTGCAATGGCCCCATAACTCTCTGTTGTGCCATAAGGGATTGCCTTGAGGGCGTTCCACACGAGCTGCTGAAAGGAAGTTCCCGTTAACGATAGCGGCAGCTCGAAATCCTCTCGCGCTCCCTCAAAATACTCAGTGAGCTGTGTCTTCGCTGTCTCGAGAAAAGGGTTCTCGGAACTCCCGGCAGGGTCGATAGTGAGGCAAGGGTCCCGTTGATGGGTGTCTGATGCCAAGGGCCATCTAATCGCCGAGATTCCCTCGGCTGATGCTTCTATCTCCAGCGTGCCGAAGGGACTTTGATAGGGAGTTGTGACTTTCATCGACTTATCTAAACACGATCGGCGAAGTGAAGGGAGGCTTTGTGATCTGCTTATCGTCCCGCACCCGCCGCGGTGTCCTCTTGGGTGTCGTTCAATAAGTCGGATACATGAGCGGCAAAACCCGTCCCCGCTTGCCCGTACAGGTTGAACGCGGAAATCCCCAATTTGGCGAGTTCGTCGGCATGCTCCTCGTGACGCACCACCGCCGCTATCTGGCCTTGATACCCCATGCTCCGCAGTAATTCCGCGACGAGGCAGTTTTCGGAGTGATTGGTCAGCGCAAGCATCACGAGGGTAATATCGGCAAACCTGATTCTGACCCAAAAGTCCGGGTCGGAGGCGTCAGCGCAAATGACTCGTCGCTGGGCTTCTTGATGCGCGGCAGTTCGCTCACGAGACGCCTCCACGCCCATGACGCCGCGCCCGTACTCGGGAGCCAGTGCTTCATAGGCGCCGGTGCCTACTCGCCCCATCCCAAGAATAATGACGTTAGCCTGATCGGTGGGTTCATAACTTTCCACCAGCTTCCCCGAGCGCCATTTTAATAATTGCTGTCGGTGGCGACGGTAGAAAGCGTGAGTGGAACGGCTGATTGGGGATGCCACCACGAAGCTGACAGCAATGGCAATGGATAGGGCGCCAGTCCAGTCGGCATGCACCCAGCCCAGCCCAGCCGCGACCGAAATGACGATAAGTCCAAACTCGCTGTGGTTGGCCAGCGCCCCCGACGCGAGCACCGCGGTTCGCGGTGTTGTGTGAAAACGGGTCATCAGGGGAAAGTAGAGGAGGGGTTTAGCGGCCGCCAGTAAACCAAGCAGCACGGCGATGCCAAACAGCTCCGTTGAGGGCCATCCGCCCAGCCCGATCGAGAGAAAAAACCCAACGAGAAACAGGTCCTTAAGCTGGATGAGATTATGGGCAAGAGCTTTTGTTTTTGGGTGGCCCGCCAGCATGGCCCCAACGATGAGTGCCCCCAGGTCACCTTTCAGGCCAACCGCATCCGCCAGCTGGGCCGAGCCAATGGCGATCGCCAGACCCGAGAGCGTCAGCAGTTCTCCGTAGCCGGCAATGGTGAGTAGTCGCAGGATGAGGGGTCGCAGCGGAATGATCAGCAGTATCCCAAGCACATACCAGTGGGGTGTCTTGCCAGCGGATAATGCGAGAAAGCCCACCGCCACCAGATCTTGAATAATCAAGATGCCAATGGCCAACACCGCGTAGTCAGACTGTAGCTCGCCCCGCTCCTGAGTCGTTTGAATGACAAAAACCGTACTTGAAAACGTGAGCGCGAATGCGATGAGTGCGACGCTGGATACCGTGAGCCCCAGTCCTGGGAGGACTTTCGCGACACCCAAAAGAATCAGGAACATAGTCAGCTGAGTCACCAGCATGTGTAAAAGGGTTGAGCCCCATACTTGCGTTGCCAGTAGTTTGCGTGGCTCGAGTTTCAGGCCAATCGTAAAAAGGAGCAGGGTGATGCCAATGTCGGCGAGGGTAAGAAGAACGGGGCCGACCTCAAGATTCAGCTCGTGTAACACGAAGCCGGCGGCGAGATAACCGATGAGCGCCGGAAACCCGATCGCTCTGCTCGCCATGCCGCACAGCAAGGCTGTAAATAAAATAAGGGGTTCTGAAAAAAGCGCCATGATTACGGGGACCGCAAGAGCTGTAGAGTAAGCGCACTCGCCGCTGAAATGAGTAGAAACAGTTCCAGCCAGTTAACCAGACGCGCCTCTGAGGGATTGGCTAGGAGAGCAACGAGGCCCGTCAGGGCTAGCAGTACGGACAGCACAAGACTGAGGCGCGCGGTTCCCATGAGTCCCAGACTCAGCAAAATAAACACCATCCCCCTACCGGCATCGAGCAATACGCTCGGGTCGATAGTCGTGTACCACAAGCCAGATACATGCAGCATGCCGACGACTAACGCCGCGCCCATGGCCGCAATCCGACTTTTTTGCTGGAGCGGCGAGAGTCGTTGAAGCTCGATCGGATTTGCATTGGGCTTTTGCTCAACCATAAGGTGAAGCTTAGACTGATGTGTGCCGGCCGTCAGCGTTTGTTTTCAACAACTCTTTTATTTCTCGAATAGATTTTTTTGCTGGTCTGCTGAGATGGTGGACTAGCCTCGCGCGGATACGCGGATATCGGCAGAAGCCGGGTAGTGCTAGCATCAGCCCATGCCTATAAGTCATGAGCCCCTCAACCCCACCCTCATCACCTCACGCCTTTGGGACTCGGTAACCAATCGTGTTGTTGTGGAGGTGTTGGAGGAGGTGACGTCTACCAATGATGTTATTAGGGACCGCGCCCGGCAGCAGAATGTTGAGGGGTTGGTATTACTCGCGGAGAAGCAAACCTCTGGTAAAGGCCGACAGGGGCGGGTATGGCACACCCCTGCAGGCCGCAACCTTGCGCTGACGATCGCGTGGGCGTGTGATCCCGACATCAGTAGGCTGGCGGGAATGAGCCTTGCTGCTGGTGCGGCGATTGCGGACGCGCTGCAGGAGACGTTCGATCTCTCTCTGGCGCTTAAATGGCCCAACGACATGTACGTGGAGGGCCGAAAATGTGGCGGTATTCTGGTGGAGACCTTCATCGATGGTGATCTGCGCTCCCATCTCATGATCGGGGTCGGACTCAATGTCCTGCCCGGGGGTTTAGAGGTTGATCAGCCGGTGACAGACCTGGCGTCTCATGTCGGAGGTGATATCTCACGGAATGATGTCGCGGCGAGCGTTATCAATGGACTGGTTATGCTGCTGGCCGATTGGCCTGATAGGGGCTTTAATAGCTGGCGAGACGCGTGGTGTGCCCGGGATATGTTGAAAGATGAGCCAATAACCGTGACCGGTGGTGAAGACTTGGCAGGGGTTGCCAGCGGCGTTGATGAAACCGGCGCTCTCCTGATCAGAACCGAACAGGGTATGCGAGCAGTGTACTCAGGCGATGCCTCCGTGCGCAGGAATCAAAACCCATGCTGACTGTATTGATTGATATCGGCAATTCCTCGGCGAAACTTGGGATGGCTGATTCCGGGTTCGACCTTGTTGCGCGGTGTGACAGAGAGCCAACCGCTGTTGTAGATAGCGTTCATACCCTGTGCCTTGAGCATGGCGCAAAGTCGATAAGCTCCCGTGATTTACGAATTGTTGTGGCAAGCGTGGCAGATGAGACCTTTGACACGGCGTTGTCGGCTTGTGTTGCTGAACGTCTGGGTTGCGAGCTTCACTTTTGTCAGACCCCGTCCGCCGGGTTCGGTGTCATGAATAGCTATGACGAACCTCATCGAATGGGGGTGGATCGGTGGATGGCATTAATCGCCGCATGGTCTTCCTGTCCTGAGGCGCTGCTGGTGTTCGATGCGGGCACGGCACTCACCTGCGATGTTGTCGCGGCGAGTGGTCAGCATCTGGGGGGCTATATTATTCCGGGCAGTCAATTGATGGAGCTGGCACTGCGTCGGGATACAAAACGGATTCGTTACGATGACAGTCAGCCGGTAACGCTTGAAGCGGGCAATACGACGGCGGCCTGTGTTTCCTCGGGGATCTGGATGGCGCTGGTTGGGGCGATCAGCACATTACAACAGCGTTACCCGGATCATCGCTCGATACTGACAGGGGGAGACGGGCAGACCTTGATTGATCTAGGCATTGTCGCGGAGATGCGACCCCACCTGGTCCTTGAAGGTCTACAACTCACCGCTGGGGAAATAGTGACCACAACTTGACCTCGGTAGCAGATATCGGGACAATCGCGCTCCTCAAAAGCACGGCCGTGCTTTTGATCCCGGCGCTGGCGTAGCTCAGTAGGTAGAGCAGCTGATTTGTAATCAGCCGGTCGGGGGTTCGATTCCTCTCGCCAGCTCCAATCAATCAGCGG